>NZ_CP015199.1:900000-1155000 GCF_001648155.1 Chryseobacterium glaciei
GTGAAGATCTTTTCAAACAAATGAAAGATATTCAAAATATGAGCGGAGATTCTTTCGGTGTTATCATGCAAAGGCAAAATTCATATTTTTACACAAAAACAAAAAAAGGAGAAAACCTTTCAAAATTATACTCAAAAGACATTTCTACAGGAAAAGAAGTTTTAATATTTGATCCTGAAAAAATCAAAAAAGGAACTCAAATAACCAATTTCACCGTTGACCTAAAAGCACAAAAGATTGCTTTATTATTATCAAAATCTGGTGGTGAGATTTGTGAGCTTAAAATATTAGATCTTAATACAAAAAAATTGCTGAACGATTCCATTGATCCGATCTGGAGTGAATTTAATTTTGAATTTACACAAGACGGCAAGTCTATCATTTATACTAAAATGAGTACCGGAGACCCAAACAGCAACATGCTTTTAAAAGACATGAAAGCAATGCTTCACGAAATTGGTACAGATGTAAAAAATGATAAAATATTAGCTTCAAGAGTAGATTATCCTGAATTAAATGCTTTGACCGAACAGTTTACAAGTATAACATTTAGTGATGATTATAAATATATTATTCTGAGATTAAGCTCTGTAAAATCCGAAAGTCCAATTTTTGTTGCGCCATATTCAGAGTTAAAAAATAAAAAAATCAACTGGAAGCAGATCGTCAAAGCGTCAGATGATATTACCGATATCTATATTTCTGATGATAAACTTTTCCTGCTTACCCATAAAGATGCTCCCAATTATAAAATCATACTTACAAGTTTAGCAAAGCCTGATTTTATTAATGCAAAAGTAGTAGTTCCTGAAAGTAAGGATGCGGTGATTATTGCAATTCACACTTCTAAAAACTATTTATACTATTCATTAGGTAATGGCATTACAAGAGATAAATATCAGGTAAATATCAAGACTCTAGACACTAAAAAGGTTCCATTACCACCTGGTGTAAACTCGTCGTTATCATTAAATCCGCATGAAAATGACAATATTTATTGTGAGAATATGAATTGGCTTACTCCATTAACTATTTATGATTATAACCCCGAAAAAGGCGCTCCGGTAAAGAGTAAATATCTTAGCTCTGACGGAAATTATCCAGATTATAACAAACTTTACACCGTAAAAGAAATTGAAGTAAAAAGTCACGACGGAGTAATGGTTCCGCTTTCTATTATTTACCCTAAAAATATGAAAATGGATGGCTCCTCTCCTGCTTATATTACTGGATATGGTGGTTACGGAATATCTTATGAACCAAGATTTTCCCAAAGATTGACTGCATTATTAGAACAAGGAGTAGTTATTGCTATTGCGCACGTAAGAGGTGGTGGTGAAAAAGGCGAAAACTGGCACAAGACAGGTATGAAAGCAAACAAACCAAATACTTGGAAAGATTTTATTGCGTGTTCAGAATATCTAGTTGCTCAAAAATACACTTCTCCTTCAAAACTTATTGGAAATGGAGTAAGCATGGGCGGAGTTCTTATCGGAAGGGCAATAACTGAAAGACCGGATCTTTTTGCTGTTGCAATTGCTGAAGTTGGTATGACGAATGCACTTCGTTCAGAAACTACTGCCAATGGTCCGAACCAAATTCCTGAAGTGGGAACCCTACAAAATGAAGAGGATACAAAAAATTTGATGGAAATGGACGCTCAGAGTAAAGTAAAAAAAGGAGTAAAATATCCCGCTGTAATCATCCGTACCGGAATGAACGACTCAAGGATAACACCTTGGGAACCGGGAAAATTCGCAGCCATTCTGCAGAAAAATTCAGGTTCAGGAAAACCTGTTTTATTATATGTAAATTATGAAAATGGACATTTTACAAGCGACAAAGATGTCGTTTTCCATGAATATTCTGATATTTATGCGTTTGCTTTATGGCAGGTGGGGCATCCAAAGTTTCAGCCAGCAAAATAACGATAAAATTAAATTCATCTATAAAACAAAAACTCTCGAAAATTTCGAGAGTTTTTTATTATTTAGTTAAAACTTTTCTAAGGATAAGGAGCAATCTCCACTTCAAGACCTTCCATTTCTTCAACAATATGCAGCTGGCAACCCAGTCTGCTATTCTCTTTCACATGGTAAGCTTCCGCAAGCATTGCATCTTCTTCATCGCCCATTTCTACAAGTCCCGAATCACTGATCACGTATACCTGACATGATGCGCACATCGCCATTCCTCCACAAACTCCGATTGTTCCTTCTTCTGCTAATTCATACGAACGGATGATTTCCATTAAATTCATGGACATATCCGTAGGAGCAACAATATCGTGAGTTACACCGTCTCTATCGGTGATTTTTATATTAATATCGTTCATTCTAGTTGATAGTTGATTGTCTGTAGTTGATGGTAAAAGTTCGTTTTAACTAACAACTAATAACCGTCAACTGGCAACAAATTTAATCAATTTTTTTCACAACAGCTTTCTCAGCTTCTTTACGGCTTCCGTCAAACCCGTCTACTCCACTTACGGTTGTATATTTTAAGACGTATTTTTTACCCGGATTTAGTCTGTTGTAAACACTCTGACACATCAACGTTGCCTCGTGGAAACCACAAAGAATCAACTTCAATTTACCCGGATAGGTATTGATATCTCCAATTGCATAGATTCCATCGATATTTGTTTGATAATCTAATGCATTGTTTACAACGATTGCGTTTTTCTCAATGTTTAATCCCCACTTAGAAATATCTCCTAATTTTGGAGTCAATCCGAATAATGGGATGAAATAATCAGTTTCAAGATCATAAGCTTCTTCACCATCTTTCACAATAGTGATTGCTTCCACTTTTCCGTCTCCTTTAATTCCTGTAACTTCAGCAGGAGTAATCAATTTGATTTTTCCTTGATTTTTAAGATCCTGTACTTTTTCTACAGAATCCAAAGCTCCTCTGAACTCATTTCTTCTGTGAATCAAAGTAACTTCACTTGCAACATTTGATAAGAAAATACTCCAATCAAGTGCAGAATCACCACCTCCGGCAATCACTACTTTTTTATTTCTGAAATGTTCAGGCTCTTTAACGAAATATTCAAGACCTTTTTCTTCGTAATCAGCTACATTTTCAAAAGTTGGTTTTCTAGGCTCGAAAGTTCCCAAACCACCTGCAATTGCAATTGCTTTTGCTCTGTGAACAGTTCCTTTGTTGGTAATAACTTCAAACCATTCATCATCAACTTTAGAATAAGAAACCGCCGTTTCTCCCAATGTAAAACCAGGTTGAAACTGCTTGATCTGCTCCATTAAATTATCAATTAATTCCCCTGCATTCACCGAAGGATACCCCGGAATATCGAAAATAGGTTTTTTAGGATAAAGCTCAGTCAATTGGCCTCCAGGTTGAGGAAGTGCATCGATGATGTGACACTTCATTTTTAATAAACCTGCTTCAAAAACAGCAAAAAGTCCAGTTGGTCCGGCTCCTATGATCAATATATCAGTAGTTATCATAATAATAAGATAATTTAATTATAAGTATAGCTGCAAATTTACTAATTTTAATGCTAAGCATATTTAATTCAGTCTAAATAAAAAGCTGAGATTTATCAAATATGAGTAAATAAATAAAAAATTTAAATTTGGCAACGTTTTTGTAAAACTCTTAGTATGAAGAAAATATTTATTATTTTAACTTTATTTGTTTTCTGTTTGGGCAGCGCTCAAATAGATAATATCGCGAACGGTGAATCTTTAACCTTGAGAATTCATTATGGTTTTCTCAATGCAGGAACTGCAAACCTAACAACCAAAACCACTACCTATCAAGGAGTTCCGCATCTTTATGTAAAAGGAACCGGATCTACAACGGGTGCTGTAAAAGCATTTTTCAAAGTAGAAGATTTGTATGAAAGTTTTATCAACGTACAAACCGGACTTCCAAGTTTTTATGTAAGAGATGTAAAAGAAGGGAGTTACACACAGCATTTTGAAACTGTTTTCAATCACGATAATCAAACTTTAATCTTAACAGATAAAAAGACTCCGGCTAACGGCTCTAAGGTTCTAAAATCAGTAAAAGGAGTTCAGGATATGCTTTCCTGTTTCTATTATTTAAGAAGTAAAAGCCCGGCCGAGCTAAAAGTAGGAACTGTGATCAACATGAACGTTTGGATTGATGATGAAATGTTTCCTTTCCAATTAAAAGTAACAGGAACAGAGAATTTAAAGACAAAATTCGGAACGATTAATTGTTTAAAAATTATTCCGTCTGTAAAAAGCGGAAGGGTTTTCAAAGAAAAAGAAGGCGTGACGATGTGGGTTTCCAATGATGCGAATCACGTTCCGATGTTATTGAAGGCAGAATTGGCTGTAGGCTCTCTAAAAGCCAGTATTGATGATTATAAAAATGTGAAATATCCCTTGAAATTCACAAAATAAAATATAGTTAGTTTTTTTAATTTTGAAAATGTCTGTAAAAATTTTTACAGACATTTTTGTTTTTAGATGTAATAAATTCTCTTTTTAGATTGTCTTGATTTTATAACACTAAGAACATGAGAACTAAATTACTGATCATTTGTTTACTATTTCACTCATTGATAGCGTATTCTCAGAAAAAAGAAGATGATCATATTGAAAGGAAAAAAATTATTATCACTAAAACCTCATCATCCCCAAAAATTGATGGAATTCTTGATGATGCAGAATGGCAAAACGCTCCCATCGCAACAAATTTTATTGAAAGAAATCCAAATAATGGAAAACCTCAGGCAGATTCTTTAAAAACTGAAGTCAGAATTTTATATGATGATACCGGAATTTATTTTGGTGCCCAAATGTACGATCCCACTCCCAAAAAGATTGCAAAAGAATTAACGGAAAGAGACGGAATCAGCAATGATGATTTTTTTGGAGTTGCTTTAAATGGATACAATGATAAACAGCAAAGTCTGGAGTTTGTAGTAACTGCAGCTGGAGTTCAGTTTGATGCTAAATTAACGACTGACGGAGAAGATGATACATGGAATTCAATTTGGTACAGTGGAGCAAAAATCAACGATAAAGGTTGGGCTGTTGAAATAAAAATACCTTACTCCGAATTGAGGTTTCCAAAGAATAATGTTCAGGAATGGGGAATGAATATGTTCAGAAAAATTCAGCGGACAAAAACTTTTTATGATTGGAATTTTGTAGATAATGCCAAAAACTCCTACACACTTTTTGACGGAGTTTTACAAGGTATCGAAAATATCAATCCTCCTACCCGATTGTCTTTTACACCTTATTTTTCAAGTTATGTCAATAGTTTTGACGGAAAAACCACAACAAATTTCAATGGCGGAATGGATGTAAAATATGGGATTAATGATGCCTTTACATTTGACATGACCTTAATTCCGGACTTTGGGCAGGCTAATTTTGATAATTCTATTTTAAATTTAAGTCCGTTCGAGCAGCAGTTTTCCGAGCAGAGAACTTTTTTCACAGAAGGAACTGAATTATTCAGCAAGGGCGGAATGTTTTATTCAAGAAGAGTCGGCGGTGAACCATCAAGATATCCAACAACAAATGAAAATGAGGAAGTTTTAGAATATCCTGCAAAAGTAAAATTATTCAATGCTTTTAAAATTTCAGGAAGAACAAAAAAAGGTTTAGGAATCGGCTTTTTCAATGGAATAACTCAAAAAATGGAAGCCACAATTTTAAATAATGAAACGGGCGAAACCAGAAAAGAAGTTGTAGAACCATGGACGAATTACAACGTTTTGGTTTTTGATCAAAGATTCAACGGAAACTCATCAGTTTCCCTTGTGAACACCAATGTAACAAGAGAAGGAGATTTTCGCGATGCCAATTCCACAGGGATTCTCTGGGATTTAATCAACAACAAAAATACCTACAAAACTTTCGGAAGTCTGAAGGGAAGTTGGGTGATGGATGAAGGAACAAAATTTGGAAGTCGCGCAGAAGCCGGAGTTGAAAAAATTGCAGGAAAACACCGTTTTTCATTAAACGGAAACGCAACCACAAAAGATTGGGACATCAATGATCTTGGATTTTCAACCAAAACCAATTTTGCTAATTATAACGCTTGGTATGGTTACAGAATTTTACAGCCGACAGAGAAATTCAACAATATTTATCTAAATTTTAACCTAAATTATTTTCATCGAATTGAACCATTTTTAAATTCAAATTTCGTATTCAATAACAACAATAGTTTTACTGATAAAAAGTTCAGAGTTTTTGGTGGCGGAATTGAATTTACCCCTTTCGGACAAAATGATATTTACGAACCCAGAACATTTGGAAGACATCTTAAAATTCCTGGATATTTTGATTCGTGGGTTTGGTTTGAAAGTGACAGCAGAAAAAAATTGCAGTATAATTTTACGGTAGATTATTATGCATTTGATGAAAAAGGAAGAAATCAGTTTTTCACTAATTTCGGATTGCGTTACAGATTTTCAGATAAATTTAATGTCAATTGGAGTTTTAACCCTAGTTTCAGCAACAATGAAACAGGTTTTGCGGGAAAAAGTGACACGGATATTTTCATTGGAAGAAGACAAAGAAATACGTACGAAAATGCTTTAACCTCAAAATATACTTTTAATGAAAAAATGGCTTTAACGTTGACTTTCCGTCATTATTTTTCAGATGTTACTTACAAAAACTTTTATACTTTAAATCAAGACGGAAGTTTAGCCGACACCAATAATTTCACCAAAAACCTTGACGGAACTTACAATGCCTGGAATGTAGATTTAAGATTTTCGTGGTGGTTCGCTCCGGGAAGTCAGTTGACTTTATTATATCGAAATGCAACTTCAAATTATCTGGAAATGTCAAGGTTGAATGTGGGAAAAAATTATGATACGCTCTTCAGTGAGCCGATGGTGAATAATTTTTCGTTAAAGCTCACGTACTTTTTAGACTATAATCGAGTAAAAACCTGGACGAAAAAGAAGAATATGAAAAGTTAGTTTGATGCTTCAACAGGCTTAATACCATCTTTAATACGAGCTGTTTAATTATGTATTATTCCGAGCCAATGTCATGTGGAGCTGCGTTGAAGCATCTTTTAAGAATAATAAGTACTGTATAAGTTTTTCAATAATCAGTTTTTAATTACGTTTTGTTTCTAAGGTCAGTAATTAAAAACAAAAAACCTCCGGAAATTTTCGGAGGTTTTGTTATCATTCATTTGTGTAAAAAGAAATAATTTTTTTTTATCATTTTGTTGATACAAAGATACCAACATCCAGTATATTATTGTTTTAAATAGCGTAGATATATATCGGTTGGGTTATAGATATTTTTCTATAAAAAAACCTCCGAAGTTATCGGAGGTTTAATTTTTATTATAAAGTTTTAAACTGTTCTAATGTTCGGATATCATTTTCGAAGAACATTCTGATATCGCTCATTTGGTAAAGAAGCATCGTAATTCTTTCAATACCCATTCCGAATGCATACCCGGAATATTTCTCAGAATCAATATTTACATTCTTCAAAACGGCAGGATCTACCATTCCGCAACCCATGATTTCTAACCAACCTGTTCCTTTTGTAATTCTGTAGTCAGTTTCAGAGTTTAACCCCCAATAAACATCAATCTCAGCACTTGGCTCAGTGAACGGGAAATAAGACGGTCTCATTCTGATTTTAGATTTACCGAAAAGTTCAGTCGTAAAGAACTGGATCGTTTGCTTCATATCTGCAAAACTTACGTTCTCATCAATATATAAACCTTCAATCTGGTGGAAAATACAGTGCGAACGTGAAGAAATTGCTTCATTTCTGAATACTCTTCCCGGGGATAAAATTCTGATCGGCGGCTGATTTTCTTCCATGTAACGAATCTGTACAGAAGAAGTATGCGTTCTCAACAAAAGATCAGGATTTTGCTCGATAAAGAAAGTATCCTGCATGTCTCTTGCCGGATGATATTCAGGAAGATTCAGGGCTGTAAAATTGTGCCAGTCATCTTCGATTTCTGGTCCGTCTGCAACAGCAAATCCGATAGATTTAAAAATCTCAATAATTCTGTTCTTCACCACATTAATTGGATGTCTTGAACCCAAATCCAATGGAAAAGCAGGTCTCGTAAGATCTTCTTTTTCTAAGATAATAGAAGATTCAGACGATGTTTTCAAATCTTCCAATTTTACAGCAACCGCTTGCTTTAGAGTATTGATCTTCTGTCCGAATTCTTTCTTCTGGTCATTCGGTACTTCTTTAAATTTTTCAAAAAAATCATTCAGAACACCTTTTTTACCATTGTACTTAATTCGGAAGTTCTCTATCTCCTCTCTAGATGTAGCATTAAAGCCGTTTACTTCAACAAGTAGTTCTTCTATCTTTTCTATCATTATTCTACACTTTCAAAAATGTTTTGCAAAAATACGGTTTTTAAGTTTAATAATTTATTTGAACCAAAAAAAATCTGCCTCTTTTCGGAGGCAGACTTCAATCACTTATTTCACTTAAATAAAAAAATTATTTTTTTTCTAAAGCTTTAACGTTGATCTGAAGAGTTACTTCATCCTTGATGACTCCGTTTTCAGCAGGAGCCTGGAATTTCACGCCAAACTCTTCTCTTTTAATATCCTTAGGCTCAGTTGCAACGCTCACTACTCCATCTTTTACGGAAACATTGGCTTTAAACTGAGTTGGTTTTGTAATTCCTTTAATCGTTAAGTTACCGTCTAGCAATGTGTTGTAATCACCCTCCGCAGCTGGCGTAACTTTTGTAATTTCATAAGAAGCTGTGGGGAATTTTTCTACTTCGAAAAAATCTCCGCTTTTCAAATGACCATTTAATTTTCCTAACTGATCAGCATCGTCTTTTAAATCAACTGATGTTAAAGAATTCATATCAGCAACGAATTTTCCGCTTTCAAGTTTTCCGTCTTTTACTGTAACGTCTCCACTTTCAAATTTAATGGTTCCGAAATGGCTTGTATTTTCAGATTTAAAAACTTTATATCCTTTCCATTCTACTTTACTGTTCAATGTATCCAGCGTATATTGGCTACCGTCTTTTGTTGTAGCAACTTCATTACTTTCACTTGTCAGCGGTTTGTCTTTATTACAAGAAACCACTACAACCGCAGTAAAAAGAGCAGGAATAGCTAACGAAAACAGTTTTTTTCTCATTTTTGATATATTTTTATTCTACCTGTAAATATAATAAAATATTTTATTTTTTCCTAAAATCGCTACATTTGTAATATGCTATTAGAAATAAACAATTTATACTTCTCACATACCAAAGACAAACCGCTGTTTCAGAACCTCAACATTAAGTTTGAAGAGGGGAAGATCATCGCATTGGCGGGGGAAAGCGGTTGTGGAAAATCTACCTTATTAAACTTGATTTACGGACTTCTCGACTGGGAAAGTGGTGAAATTATCTTTAACGAAACCAAACTTTTCGGACCAAAAGGAAACTTAGTTCCCGGTGAAGCTGAAATGAAATTTGTAGCTCAGAATTTTGATTTGATGCCTTATTCTACAGTGGCTGATAATGTGGGAAAATTTATTTCTAATATTGATTTAAAAAAGAAAAAAGAAACCGTAACCGAACTTCTGGAAGTTGTTGGCTTGGAAGAATTTACCAACATTTTACCTAAATATTTAAGTGGTGGTCAACAACAAAGAGTTGCCATTGCAAGAGCACTTTCCGTACTTCCGAAGCTTTTAATTTTAGATGAACCTTTCAGTAATCTGGATTTTCCAAGAAAGATAGAACTTCGTGAAAAACTGTTCAGATATGTGAAAGAACATAATATTTCTCTGATTATTTCTACCCACGAATTACAGGATATTATGCCTTGGCTTGACCAGATTGTTATTCTTCAGGAGGGAAGATTAATTCAGAATGAAAGTCCGGAAGAAACGTATAGAAATCCTTACAATTCTTATGTTGCAAAGCTTTTTGGAGAAGTGAATATTTTTAATGAAAATGAAATTTATGATTTAAAACTTTCTAAATTTTCTTATTATCCGAAAGAAGTTACAATTTCTGAAAATGGTTTTGAAGCAGAAGTTTTAGAAAGTCGATTTGCAGGAAATCATTATTGGAATAAGTTGAAAATGAAGGATAAAGAGCTTGTTGTTTATACTGATGGAAAGCTGGAAAATCCGGTTAATATTTCTTTCGAGTAAACGTTTTCAGCATACAGTTTGTCATTCCGTAGGAATCTCAACAATGCTATTTATCACTTAATTTAGATTCCTACGGAATGACAAACTTGGTGTTGACTTAGTGTTAATTTTAATGCTAAATTCAGATGACAAAATTTGAAAAAAACGACTACCACCTTAGCCCAGATAGAAACGGTTACCCCGCAGTAAGAGTTGGAACATTGGAGGGTTTGAGCGTTGGAGTGCGCTGGCACGAGGAGTATGGGTGGATAGCTGGAAATAGCTTCTAAAAAAAATCATAATCACCACATTTACTAACAGTTATTGTCAATTTGTGGATAAAAAAAATCGCGATCTATTAATCTTTTTCTTAGATTTGTAGTACCACAGCATAAGGAAATTTTTGGTTAATTCTCTTTCATCCATTAGACGGACATTAGCAGGCTCTGCAATTAAGTCTTCGAAAGATAACACTGTCCAATTCTTTCCTTTTTTTTGTGTTTTATCAATAAAAAATGCGCCTTAAAGACGCATTTCTATTATATTTATTAAAGCTAACTTAAGCTTTCTTTACAAATTCAGATTTCAAAGCCATAGAACCGAAACCATCAATTTTACAATCAATATTATGGTCGCTGTCTGGTCTTAAACGAATATTTTTCACTTTAGTTCCTGCTTTTACCGGTTTTGGAGCACCTTTTACAGGAAGATCTTTCACAACAACTACAGAATCACCGTCTTGCAATTCATTTCCGTTAGCATCAAGGATTTTTCCTTCGTTTGAAGCTTCAGAAGCCGCTTCTTCAGGATTCCATTCGTAGAAACATTGGGAACAAACCGTCATGTTATCACTTGGATAGGTAAATTCGGAACTACATTTCGGGCAAAGTACAGTATCACTCATATTTTTTAATTTTTGCAAAGGTAAAATTTTATAATTAATCAGCTGGAAGCTTGAAGCTGGGAGATGAAAGTTATTGTGTCGTGAAAAACTCATAATTCATAACTTATAAATCATAACTAATACCATTTATAATTTTCGTATTTTTGCAGATTCAAAACAGGAGAAGCAATTTATGGAACTTATTCACAGAAACTTAGCGATCGGAATTCACGATGCTTTACAAGAAACATTTTTCGAGAAAAATAAATACGCTGATAAAGTAATCGAAAGACTTTTAAAAGCTCACAGAAAATGGGGAAGCCAAGACAGAGCCGTTGTTTCTGAGATTTTCTATAATATCATCCGTTGGAAAAAACGTCTGGAATATTATATGGGAGAAGGCGTAAAACCTGATAATATTTACAAACTGATTATCGCCTATTTACTTTGGAGCAAAACAAATTATAAAAGATTTGAAGAATTCGAAGGTGTAAAAATCGCTGATATCACAACTAAACTTAAAAAAGGAACTGTTCCTACCAAAGCAATCGAATATTCTATTCCTGAATGGTTGGTTGAGACTTTGGAAAGAGAGTTAGGTCCAATTTGGGAAAAAGAAATGAAAGCTCTGAATGAGCGCGCTCCTACCGTTTTAAGAGCGAATGCTTTAAAAACTACACCAAGAGAACTTATTTCTGACCTAGAATCTGATAATATCGTTTCTTATACTGTAAAAAATTATCCAGATGCGGTACAATTGGAAGAGAAAAAGAATGTTTTTCTTACAACTGCTTTTAAAGACGGATTATTTGAAGTTCAGGATGCTACTTCACAAAAAATCGGATATTTCCTTGATGTAAAAGAAGGACAAAGAGTTGTGGATGCTTGTGCAGGTGCAGGTGGAAAAACACTTCATTTAGCTGCTTTGATGGGTAATAAAGGACAAATTATCGCTTTAGATATCTACGAATGGAAATTAGCTGAGCTAAAGCGTCGTGCAAAAAGAGCCGGAGCTCACAACATTGAAACCCGTATGATTGCTGACAATAAAGTAATCAAACGTCTTCATGAGAAAGCTGACAGATTGTTGATTGATGCGCCATGTTCAGGTCTAGGAGTTTTGAAAAGAAACCCTGACAGTAAATGGAAAATCGACCAAGATTTTATCGATAGAATTAAAAAAGAACAACAGCAAATTCTTCAGGATTATTCTAAAATTCTTAAAAAAGGTGGAAAAATGGTGTACGCAACATGTTCTATTCTACCTTCTGAGAACAACTTGCAAGTTGAAGAATTCTTGAAAAACAATGCAGATTTCAAAATGGTTAAAGAAGATAAAGTAATGCCAAGCGAAGGGTATGATGGATTCTACATGGCTTTGATCGAAAGACTTGCTTAAACATTAGCTTAACATTATCAAAATACATAAACTACTCTATTTTTGGAGTAGTTTTTTGTTGTTTTCAATTAAAATTTAGAAAATAAAAATCATACAAATTCGTTTAAAAAATTAATATTTTTTATTGAGGTGTAACTTTCACATTGTCATTTCATACCTATTCATCAAAAGCTATTTTCAAAATTCACAAAGTTGATATTATGTTAACTAAATTTTATCTTTGTGATAAACCTACCCTATTATGTACAAAAGAATTTTATTAAGTTTTCTTTCTGTCTTTTTATTTTGTTTGACGTTTGCTCAGACATACGAAATCCAATACATCAGTTCTTACAACGGAAAAGTGTTGATTGACCAGACTCCTACTTTAGTTTGGGCTAATGAAAAGGAAAATTTCATATTAAATAATAAAATCAGAGAACAAAAAAGCGATTATCCTTTTGAAATAACGAAAATTGAAAAACCATCAAACACCATTATTTCTTATGGATTTTTAAAGCCTAACGAAATTATTTCAACGTCTGATGTAGAATCTATAGGAAAACAAACTTTCGAACTGACGAATGAAACGAAAAAAATTCTTGGTTATAATTGCAAAAAAGCGGTTACAAAAATCAATTCAAACACCATTGAAGTTTGGTATACAAATGATTTAAAAATCAAAGGTGGGCCGTCAACTTTAGGTCAAAACTTAGGACTGGTATTGGAAGTTGAGCGTAATAAAAACTCAGTGATAACAGCTAATTCAATTAAAAAAGTTAAGAAAACAGATATTGAAACTTTATTAAAAGGTTCCATAAATTCTACGGATTTATTAGGCTATAAAGATCTTCTTTGGAAAAGCAGATTTACAACCTTAAAAGTTTTTGAAAACGAAACCATTAATTTTTCTGATCAATCAAAATCAGATGAACAAATAAAAAGATTCGCCAACGGAACAATTATACTTAAAAAAATTAAGTTCCCAAAAATTTCAGAAGGTGAACTTATTTTTGCTGAACTTAAGCAACAATCCAATGGCGACGCTTACGACAGAACCGGAACAGTTTTCTTTATTCCACAGGATAAATCACAATCTTTCTTTGATGGATTAGAAAAAGGAGCAAAAACACTTCCTCTTTATGACAACGGTAACGGAAAACAGTATTACGGGATAACTTCAACCGAAAATTATACTCCCGCAACGGAAATGATGAGATTTTTCACCGCTTTCGGAACTCAAAAATTTAATCATATTGAATTAAAAGGAAAAACATGGCAAACGATCACGCCTTACCGTCAGGATATCACCGAATTGAAACCTTCTCTTTCCGAAAAAGAACTTTGGATCGGTACTTTTATCGGTAACTACGACAAAGGTGGTCACAAAGTGAGTTTAGAAATAACGATTCACAAAAGCGATCAGACCGTGAATAAAAATAACACTGTCATTCCACTTTTTAATACATTAAATATTATGGAAATGGCGGGACAGGATTATTCCACCATGTTCAATAACGATAAAGGGCTTTTTGTAGAATTTACCTTACAAAAAGATTTGAAAAATGCACAGTTAAAATATACAACTACAGGCCACGGCGGCTGGGAAAACGGAGACGAATTCGTTCCTAAAGCTAATTCCATCTTTCTGGACGGAAAAATGTCGTTTTCTTTTGTTCCATGGAGATCAGATTGCGGATCTTACCGTTTGTACAATCCTGCATCAGGAAATTTCCCGGACGGACTTTCATCATCAGACTTAAGTAGATCAAACTGGTGCCCTGGAACGGTTACCAATCCAAACTTCATTCCTCTTGGAGATCTAAAAGCAGGAAAGCACACCATTCAGGTAAAAATACCTCAGGGACCAACGGAAGGAACAAGTTTCAGTTCGTGGAATGTATCAGGTGTTTTACTAGGTTCCCAATAAAACAAAACCTTCTTGCAATGGGATTGCAAGAAGGTAAAAACACAAATGATGAAAAAAAATTATTTCGAGCCACAAAGTAAGGGCAAAAATTCGTATAATTAATTAACATAGATTAATAAATATTTCATTTTTATTTCGTATGTAATAATGAATTAATATGTAGATGTGAAAAATATTAATCAAAATCGCCATAATCAATGGATTTAATTAATATTTTACCGTTAAACAATTTATTAAGTTAAAATTTTTCACATTTATGTATTTTTTGTTGTTATTTTTAAATTACAATTCTATTTTTGCTTTAAATAAATGATAAAAAATGTGTGGAATCGTATGTTTGTTTGATGCAAAACAAAAAACCGAAATATTAAGACCTCAAGTTTTAGAAATGTCAAAAAAAATCCGTCACAGAGGTCCGGACTGGAGTGGCGTGTTTCAAAATGAAAAAGTAGTTTTCTCTCACGAAAGACTTGCTATTGTAGATCCTACTTCAGGAAAGCAGCCTTTATTTACCAAAGACGGAAATGTTGTTTTAGCCGTAAACGGAGAGATTTATAACCATAGAGAATTAAAGGAAGAATTTCCTGATTATGAATTTCAAACTCAGTCAGATTGCGAAGTTATTTTAGCTCTTTATAGAAAATACGGAAAAAATTTCATCGAAAAACTAAATGGAATTTTCGCTTTTGCTCTTTATGACATAGAAAATGATGTTTATCTGATCGCCCGTGATCATATGGGAATCTGTCCATTATATCAAGGTTGGGACAAAAACGGAAACTATTATGTAGCTTCTGAACTAAAAGCTTTAGAAGGAGTTTGTAAAACTATTGAAACTTTTTTACCCGGACATTTTCTTTTCAGCCCGGATGGGACTGAACTTCAACAGTGGTACACAAGAGACTGGGAAAGTTTTGATAATGTAAAAGATAACGAAACTGATATTTCGAAAATCAGAAAAGGACTTGAAGATGCCGTTCACAGACAATTAATGAGTGATGTTCCTTACGGAGTGCTTCTTTCAGGAGGTTTGGATTCGTCTGTTATTTCTGCAATTACTGCAAAATTTGCAAGACAAAGAATTGAAAGTGGTGACACTCAGGAAGCCTGGTATCCAAGATTACACAGTTTTGCCGTTGGTTTGGTAGGTTCACCTGATTTGATTGCGGCAAAAAAAGCGGCAGAACATATCGGATCAATTCATCATGAAGTTAATTTTACTGTTCAGGAAGGTCTGGATGCAGTTCGTGATGTAATTTATCATCTGGAAACTTATGATGTGACGACCATCAGAGCTTCTACCCCGATGTATCTTTTGGCAAGAGTTATTAAATCAATGGGAATAAAAATGGTACTTTCCGGTGAAGGTTCCGATGAATTATTCGGTGGATATTTGTATTTCCATAAAGCTCCGAACGCAAAAGAATTCCATGATGAAACGGTAAGAAAATTAGGAAAACTTCACCTTTACGATTGCCTGAGAGCCAACAAAGCGTTGATGAGCTGGGGAATTGAGGGTCGTGTACCTTTCTTAGATAAGGAATTCATGGATATTGCAATGGCCGTGAACCCAAAAGATAAAATGATC
The DNA here is from genome assembly GCF_001648155.1 of Chryseobacterium glaciei. Lineage (NCBI taxonomy): Bacteria > Pseudomonadati > Bacteroidota > Flavobacteriia > Flavobacteriales > Weeksellaceae > Chryseobacterium > Chryseobacterium glaciei. Next base: position 915,895 of record NZ_CP015199.1, read on the forward strand.
AACGTTGCCGAAGGAAAAATTGAAAAATGGGTTTTAAGAAAAGCATTTGAAGATCTACTTCCTGAATCTATTGCTTGGAGACAAAAAGAGCAGTTCTCGGACGGCGTTGGCTATTCATGGATCGACACTTTAAAAGAAGTTGCCGAAAAAGAAGTTTCTGACGAAATGATGACGAATGCCAAATTCAGATTCCCGCTAAACACTCCTCAAAACAAAGAAGAATACCGTTACAGAAAAATTTTTGAAGAACATTTCCCAAGTGAAACGGCTGCAGCTACTGTTCCATCTGTTCCATCTGTTGCTTGCTCAAGCCCAATTGCTTTGGAATGGGACGAGGCTTTCAAAAAAATGAACGATCCGAGCGGAAGATCTGTAAAGGTTCACGAAACTTCATATGAATAAAAGGGTTTAGGGTTTAGGGTTTAGGGTTTAGGAAAATAAAATTTAAAACAGTAAGCTAAAAACCTAATTCCTAAGCCCTGAATCCTATTACCTAACAATAAAATTTATCAATCCTGTAGCGATACAGGATTTTCTTTTGAAAAACTAATAATAAATTGATATAATTTAACTGACAATCAAAAATATTATCTAATAAATAATTATATTTGGAAAACGAAAAATCAATTTTATAAAAATGAGAAGAAACATTACTATCTTTTTTGCTTTATTATCTATAACTTTTACCTTTGGTCAGGGTAAATTTGGTAAATATCTTAACTCAAAAAAACTTGCTTTAACATACAAAAGCGTAAAGGATAATGAAAAGGATGATTATTATCAACAATTCTATTGGCTTGCAAAAGCTGAACAGCTAAAAACATATCCACACCTTAAGGATGTAAAGCCTAAGGTTTTGTATGAGTTTGTGAAAAAAGTAAATCCTCAAAATCCAACAAAAAAACTGGATGCAAGAGGTAAAGAATTAAGAGCAACAGCAGAATTATCTTTAAATCAATATTTTAAAAATAAAAATTTCGAGAACAATAATGTCTTAATGCTAAACCTGGAAACTTATTGTGATCCTTCTCAAGGAGAATATTTCACAAAAGTAGATCCGGAAAAAATCAAGGAATTGGTACCAAAAGAATTATTTGCATTCAACTCATTGAACAAAAAAACTCAGGAAGAGAAGACTTATTATCTTTGGATCAACAAGAAAAAAGATGATTTCAATATTGTAGACATCATTCCTGAAGAGAAAGAAAACAAAACTTTCTATGCAAGAGTGAAACAATATCTTCCAAGTTATAAATTCTCTAAATATGTACCTTCAGTTAAAAAAGGAACGAAAACAGATAAAACTGACGTAGATTTTTACTACATCATGCCTTTTGAACAGAATACTGATAACATTGAATACAAAACAACGGATTTCAAAACTTACGAACTAAGCCAGTATAGAAAAGCTGGTGACGAGTGGAAAGGAGTAGAAAAACCTAGAAAATAAATTAAAAAGTCTTGTGAAATATCGCAAGACTTTTTTGTTGAAATCAATTCTAAATTTGCCATTCCCAAGAAATCTAAACTTAGTTTACTATTTTACATAAAATCTTTGTTTAAAAAACTTATTAAGGAATAAATATTGCTTTAAAAAGAACAATTCTTTGAACCAAAACAAATCTGGAAAGTTTCATTTTCAGTAAAAATCATATGTCAGAAGTAAGTGAACAACCCAAAACATCCATAAAAAAAATCCTTCCACTGATTCTTGCCACTGCGATTTTCATGCAGATGCTGGATTCCACAATTTTGAATACTTCCCTGCCTTCCATCGCAAAAGACCTGCAGGAGTCTCCACTTAATATGCAGAACGCGATCATCAGCTATGTTCTTACGTTAGCTGTTTTTATGCCGGCAAGCGGTTTCTTGGCCGATCGTTTTGGAACGAGGAAAGTTTTTATTTTTTCGTTAGTACTTTTTAGTTTGGGTTCGTTTTTTTGTGCTATTTCGCAAAACCTTACGCATTTGGTTATTGCGCGAATAATTCAAGGTGTTGGAGGAAGTTTAATGACTCCCGTCGGAAAATTAGCTTTAATTAAAACTTTCGATAAAAACGAATTATTAAAAGCAATGAATTTCGCCATCATTCCTGCATTGATTGGCCCTGTTTTAGGCCCATTGGTTGGAGGTTACATGGTAGATTATCTTTCGTGGCACTGGATTTTCTTAATTAACATCCCGTTTGGTATCATCGGAATTATTTTAGGCGTCAAATATATGCCCAACTATAAATCCGAATCCCCCGATTTCGATTTAAAAGGTTTCCTGATTTTTGCAGCAGCCTCTCTCCTACTTTCAATTTCATTAGAACTTTTTGGAGATCTTCAAAATACAACGCCTGTTTTGGTCGTATTTATTTTAGGCTTTTTATTCATGTATTATTATTACAGACATGCAAAAAGAGGTGGAAATCCTATTTTTCCGTTAAATCTTTTTCAGGTAAGAACATTTCGTGTAGGTGTTGTAGGAAACTTAGCAACGCGAGTAGGAATCAGCGCTATTCCACTATTATTGCCATTAATGATTCAGATCGCGTACAAACAATCCGCGGTAACTTCTGGCTGGATTATCGCGCCAATGGCTTTAACCGCCATGTTTGGAAAATCGTATGTCATTAAAATTTTAGATACATTCGGTTACAGACAAACACTGATGGTCAACACATTTATCATCGGAACATTAATCTGCTTATTGGCCATTCCAAATATTCACACTTCTTTATATTGGTTTGTACCGATTATTGCTGTTTTGGGATTTTTCAATTCGATCCAATTCACTTCAATGAATACAATTTCCATCGCTGATTTGCGAAACTTCCAGACAAGCAGCGGAAACTCATTAATATCCGTTAATCAACAACTTGCCATTGGTTTTGGGATCGCATTTGGTTTAATTGTTTTAAAATTATATGAAAACACAGATTTAATTGAAGGAGAAATTCACAACGCTTTCCGATACACATTTCTCACCGTTGGAATTTTAACCATTATTTCCGGTCTTGTTTTCAGAAGGCTTCATGTCTCAGATGGAAAAAATATGAAATCAAAAGAAGATTAAAATTCTATATTTCATCAATTATAGTTTATATTTTTTTTGAAGCTATTTCCCGCTTTCCGCTACAATCTTTTTTTTCAAAAAAGGATTTTCGCTGCAATCGGGGCTGGGTATTTGTCGTTATTTCAACACTCATAATCAATTCAACATTCTCTTTGTCATTCCACAAACATCTAGACTCGAATTTTTCTACACAATAAACCTAACAGGTTTTGAAAACCTGTTAGGTTTGTCTCATCACTGAGACAAATCTCGTTTCAAAATCTCACTTTTAAAAACTCTTAACTTCAGAACAAACCAACTACTTATCACACATCAATGCATCTGATTTTTAACTTTAATAATTTTGTATCTATAAAATCAACAATTATTATGGCAACTAAAAAAGTAGAAATCGTAATATCTCCAAAACCTGCACATTTCGTGGGTGACGGTTTTAGGGTGCATAATTTTATTCCGAGTGTACAGGGATTGGATATGAAGAGAATGGATCCTTTCATTATGCTCGATTATAACTCAAAATTTCATTTTAACGGAACAGAAACACCAAGAGGAGTCGGCGTACATCCTCACAGGGGGTTTGAAACCGTAACAATAGCTTATCAAGGCAGAGTGGAACATCACGACAGCGCAGGAGGCGGTGGAATTATCGGCGAAGGCGATGTACAATGGATGACCGCTGCAAAAGGTGTTCTCCACAAAGAATATCACGAAACCGAATGGGCAAAAACAGGCGGAATTTTCCAAATGGTTCAGCTTTGGGTAAATCTTCCGTCAGTGTATAAAATGAGTTGCCCAAAATATCAGGCAATCAAAAATTCCGACATGGAAAAAGTTGATCTTGGTGACAACGGATTTATAGAAATCATTGCCGGAGAATATAACGATCATAAGGGGCCTGCATTTACTTACAGTCCGGTTCATATGATGAATGCAAAATTAAAATCAGGAGGAAAAGCTAACTTCAATTTTCCTGCAAACTTTAATACCGCAGCTTTGGTTGTTGAAGGAAGTATCATCATAAACGGAAAAGAAAAAGCACCATCAGATCATTTGGTATTATTCAAAAATGATGGTGAAAATTTCACCATTGAAGCATCTGAAGATTCAATTGTATTAATCATCAGCGGAATGCCATTAGACGAACCTATTTATCCACATGGCCCTTTTGTAATGAATTCAAAAGAAGAAATTATGCAGGCTTTTGAGGATTATAATTTGGGGAGATTTGGATATTTGGCGGATTAATTTTTAATTATTTCTTACCTTTATAATTGAGTTTTTGGATAATCGCAAAGACGCAAATTTAATTAACAACTTATTATTTTAAGGCGCAAGGATTTTATCTACGATAAAATTTATTGAGTAGAAAACAACCATCAAATTAAATAGGATTAGAAATTGAAAATCTTCGATTTTCTTGCGCCTTAAAACAGAATAATTAAAAAATTCTTTGCGTTTTTGCGTTTATCCAACAAAAATCTATTCAACTTTAATTTTCATTAAAGTACCATAACCATTGGAAATATTGATTACATTAGCGTAAACAAAAATTGAAAAAACAACTTTAGCCATGTCAAACATCGGACTTATTATAGAAGAAAAATCAGCAGATATAGGAAACTTTTTAGTGGGAAGATTATTGCCTTTCCGTGAAAAAAGAGCAGTCGGACCTTTCGTTTTTATCGATCATATGGGACCTTCTGAATTAAAAGATTATCAAAATCTTGATGTTCCGCCACATCCGCATATCGGACTTTCAACCTTAACTTATCTTTTGGAAGGATCAATTTTCCACAGAGATAGCATCGGAAGCGCTCTTGAAATAAAACCTGGCGCTGTAAACTGGATGACAGCCGGAAAAGGTGTCGTTCACTCAGAAAGAACACCGGAATATTTAAGACATACCGATAAAAAACTTCACGGATTTCAAATCTGGGTCGGACTTCCGAAACATTTGGAGCAATCAGAACCGACTTTTCATCATATCGAAGCGAATGAAATTCCGGTTTGGGAAGAAGGTGATATTCAATATAAATTAATTGCAGGAGAAGCTTTTGGAAGAACATCTCCGGTTCCTGTTCACAGTAAATTATTTTTTATTGAAATTAAAACAAAAACGGCTCAAAAAATCAGCATCGGAAAAGATCTTTACGGTGAAGCTGCGGTGTACGTTTTGGACGGAACCGTTACTACAGACGGAAATTCTTACGGTTCAAAACAATTAATGATCGCCAAAGAAACCAAACTTTGTGAGTTCGAGATGAGCGAAAACGGAACTGTTTATCTTTTCGGAGGAGAACCTTTCGATGAAGAGCGTTTTATATTCTGGAATTTTGTAAATTCAGACAAAGAATTAATCGATGAAGCAAAAGTGAATTGGAACGATCAAAATCACGATGCTTTTCCTTTAGTCCCAGGCGATGAGCATGAATTTGTTCCGCTTCCTAAAGCTATTTTAAACAGAAAATAAACATTTAAATTTCAAAATAATTACCCGTAAATCCTAAATAAATGAATAGAATAATTCTTGTATTATTAATAATTATATCTTTTATAAGTAATGCTCAGACCGTAAATGAGCCTAAAAACAACCCTGAAGAATGGTCAAAACCTTATGAACCGTTCAGAATTGCAGGAAATTTATACTATGTAGGAACTTACGATTTGGCATCTTATCTGATTGTTACCGATAAAGGAAATATTCTTATCAACACAGGATTAGCGGGCTCACTTTCAATGATCAAGAATAATATTAAAAAACTTGGTTTTAATTATAAGGACATCAAAATTCTGACTTTGACACAGGCTCATTTTGACCACATGGGAGCAATGGCCGACATCAAAAAAGAAACAGGCGCCAAATTGTATGTAGATGAAAAAGATGCGGAAGAATTAAAAAGTGGCGGAAAATCTGATTACGAACTGGGAAAATATGGAGTAACATTTAAACCTGTAAATCCAGATTATCTTTTGAAAAATAATGCTAAAATAAAACTAGGAAATACGACCTTGACTTTACTTCATCATCCCGGACATACAAAAGGATCTTGTAGCTTTTTATTCGAAACCAAAGATAAAAATCAAACGTATAAAGTTTTAATTGCCAATTTGCCTTCGATCATTATTGATGACAAAAAATTCTCTGAAGTAAAAACGTATCAAACTATTCAGAAAGATTATGGTGATACATTTAAAGCTATGAAAAATGTGAATTTTGACATTTGGGTAGCTTCTCATGGAAGTCAGTTTGGTCTGCATTCAAAACGAAAAGCAGGAGATGCCTACAATCCGAAACTATTTGCAGATAAAGAAGTCTATTTTCAAAAACTTGAAAAATTAGAAGCAGATTATCAGGAAAAAGTAAAACAAGATTCACCAGAAAAATAACAGAAAGTATTAAATAATGAAAATATTAGCATTTGCAGGAAGCACCTCTTCCACTTCAATTAACAGAGAATTGGTGAAATTTGTTCTGAAAGATTTTCAGGATGAAGAAATTAATTTAATTGATCTTAATGATTTCACAATGCCTACTTTTTCTGTTGATCTTGAAAAGAAAGGTTTTCCCGATGAAGCGCACAACTTTTTAAAGCAAATAGAAGAATGTGATGTGATTATTTGTTCGCTTGCTGAACATAACAGATCGTACAGCGCAGCTTTTAAAAACGTTTTCGATTGGGCTTCAAGGATTAATGTTAAAGTTTTTCAGAATAAGCCAATGCTATTGATGTCAACTTCTCCGGGAGGTTATGGTGGCGGAAACGTGATGAATACGGCAAAAACGTTCTTTCCAAACTTTGGAGCTGATATTAAAGACACTTTTTCTCTTTCTAAATTTTACGAAAACTTCGATTTGGAAAGCGGCGTCATCAATCCGGAAATGCTTAAAGAATTAAAGGAAAAAATTGAGAATTTTAAAATTCAGGTTAAAAACTAATGACAAAAGGAAGATTAGAGGCTTTCAGTGACGGTGTTTTAGCTGTTATTATTACAATTATGGTGCTTGAATTAAAAGTACCGGAAGGAAGTAATTGGGAAAGTTTAAAACCTATTATTCCAAAGTTTTTGGCTTATATTTTCAGTTTTATTTATATCGGAATCTATTGGAACAACCATCATCATTTGTTTCAGGCTGTAAAAAAAGTGAATGGAAGTATTCTTTGGGCCAATCTTCATTTGTTGTTCTGGCTTTCATTAATGCCCGTCGCAACAGAGTGGATCGGGGAAACCCATTTTGCAAAAAATCCCGTAACAGTTTATGGCATAGGATTGATAATGGCCGGGATTGCGTATACTATTCTGGAAAATTTAATTATAAAAAATGAAGGCGAAAACTCAAAGATAAAAGAAGCAATACATTCTAAATTTAAAGAATATATATCGATTATTTTTTATATTTCAGGGATCGTGACTTCGTTTTTTTATCCTTATATTGCAATAGGTTTTTATTACGCCTCTGCTTTATTATGGCTCGTTCCCGACAAAAGAATTGAAAGATCATTAAAAGAAGATTAGTATGGAAACACACGAATACATCAATGGAGAAATCACTGTTATCTGGCAACCTCAAAAATGTATCCATTCAACAGTTTGCGTGAAAACTCTTCCAAAAGTTTATAATCCAAAAGAAAGACCCTGGATAAAAGTTGAAAATGCAACTCCTCAGGAACTTAAAAATCAAATAGACCTGTGCCCTTCCGGAGCATTAAGTTATAAATTCAAGACACAACAATAATGGGAGTAACCGTAAAAGCAGTTTTAGGAAAAGAAAAATATTACACCGAAGTAACGGCTGGTGAAAATCAACTGATCACAGATGAACCTGTAGATAAAGGCGGACAGAATAAAGGTTTCAATCCTTTTGAAATCCTAGCAACATCTTTGGCAAGCTGTACCGCAGCTACATTAAAAATGTATATCGACCGAAAAGAATGGGACGTAGAAAAAATAAATGTAGAAGTAGAACTTGAAAATTTTCCTTTGACAAAACTTTGTGTTTTCAAAAGAAATATCAGCTTTGAAGGTACAAATCTTGACGAAGAACAGATGAAAAGACTTCATTTGATAGCGGACGCATGCCCTGTACACAAAATATTAACTCACGATATAGAAATTCAAACCAAATTTTCATAATATGATAGAAGTAAAGCAAAACAACGACGAAAAACACGGAAGTTTTGAGGCTTTCATAGACGGGATCTCAACAGGAAAAATGACTTACACTTGGGCAGGTGAAGAAAGATTCATCATCGATCATACCGAGGTAGGCGAAGAACACAACGGAAAAGGTGTTGGTAAAGAAATGCTTTTGGCTGCGGTAGATTTCGCAAGGCAAAATGGCAAGAAAATCATTCCGCTTTGTCCGTTTGCAAAGGCTAGTTTCCAAAAAAGTGAAGAACTTCAGGATGTTTTAGTTAATTAGTTTTAAATTAAACACAGAAAATAAATCAACCTTTCAGTTATCAATACTGAGAGGTTTTTTTTCTTTTTTAACACACCATAAAAAAACTATATTTGTAAAATTTTAATCGAATAAAATATGTCTCCATTTATATTATTGTCCATTATTATCATTTATTTTGCCCTACTCCTTTGGGTAGCTTATAAAACAGGAAAAGGCAGTGATAATGAAAGTTTCTTCATCGGAAACCGTAAAAGTAATTGGATGCTTGTTGCCTTTGGAATGATCGGAACTTCACTTTCAGGAGTGACTTTTGTGAGTGTTCCGGGCGCAGTTGGAAAAGACAGTTTTTCTTATTTACAGATCACTTTAGGATATCTTATCGGATATATTGTGGTTGCCTACGTTTTACTTCCTTTATATTATCGGTTAAAATTAACCTCCATTTATGGTTATCTTCAGCAAAGAATGGGGCAACTTTCCTATAAATCGGGAGCATGGATTTTCATTGTTTCGAGATTGGTTGGTGCGACAGCAAGATTGTATTTGGTTGTTAATATTCTTCAAATCACTATTTTAGATAGTTTGGGTGTTCCTTTTATTGTGACGACTTTAATTATTTTAATCATGATTATCCTTTATACGTATGAAGGAGGCGTAAAAACCATTGTCTGGACGGATACTTTACAGACTTCTTGCATGCTTTTAGGATTGATTATCTGTACGGTTTATATGTTGAATCATTTAGATCTAAGTGTTGGACAGAGTTTAACCGCAATGAACGACAAAGGCTACACGAAAATATTTGAATTTGATATTAATTCTCCCGGATTTTTCATCAAACAAATTCTTGCCGGAGCATTTATTACCATTACCATGACCGGAATTGATCAGGAAATGATGCAGAAAAGTCTTTCTGTAACGAAGCTGAAAGATTCTCAGAAGAATATGGTAACGCTTGGTTTTATTTTATTGGGAGTAATTTCACTCTTCCTTTATATGGGCGGACTTTTATATCTTTTTGGACAAAGCGAAGGTGGTCACATCACAGAAATCATTAAAGACGGAATTCCTAAAAAAGAATTTTTATTGAATGGAAAAGATATTTTCGGAGATAAAATTTTCCCGGAAGTGGCTTTAAATCATATGCCTGGATTTATTTCAATTATATTTATCATTGCTTTAATCTCGGCTTTATTTCCAAGTGCGGATGGTGCTATGACAGCGCTTACCTCATCAATTTGCATTGATATTGTCGGAATGAAAGACAAGCCTTGGGATACTAAAAAGAAAGAAAAATTCAGAAAAAATGTTCACTTGATCGTTGCTGCTTCTTTCTTAGTTATGGTTGTTATCTTTAAAATTATTAATGATAATTCCATGATTGGTTTAATTCTTAAACTGGCAGGATTCACTTACGGACCTCTATTAGGTCTTTTTGCTTTCGGAATTTTCACTAAATATAAAGTAGTTGATAAATTGGTTCCTTACGTTTGTATCGCAGCGCCGATTATCTCTTATTTTATCGATAAATATCAGGCTACTCTTTTCGGAGATTTCAAAATTGGTTTGGAGTTGTTGATCATTAATGGATTGTTGACTTTCTTTGGACTTTGGTTGATTAGAAAGAAATAGTTTTTAAGTTTTGGCTAAAGCCAATTGAATAGATCTTTTGGCTTGGACGGGCTAAAGCCCGCCTCTATTGATGAAAAAATTACATTGTTGAGATTCATTCAGAATTACAAAGATTCAGTTGCAATATTTAGTTAAAAAAGATTAATAATATTTTAATAAAACTGTCAACATCCATCATCAAAGGCTGTTAAAGCAATAAAATGTTTAAATAATTCAAAATCCGAGTTTTACACTCGGATTTTTACATTTTTATAAGCCATTAAAAAATTGTAAATTCGCGTGTAAATAAATCAGATATAATGAGTAAAAGTATCGAAGAGTTGAAATCTCTTACTACACAAATCAGAAGAGACATTTTAAGAATGGTTCATGCTGTAAATTCAGGTCACCCGGGTGGAAGTTTAGGTTGTACAGAATTTTTCACGGCACTTTACGGAAAGGTAATGAACTATAGCCTTCCGTTCACAATGGAGGGGAAAAATGAAGATCATTTTTATCTTTCAAACGGACACATTTCACCGGTTTTCTATTCTACTTTAGCTAGATTTAATTTCTTTCCAGTTGAAGAATTAAAAACTTTCAGAAAATTAGATTCAAGACTACAAGGACACCCAACTACTCATGAGGGTCTTCCGGGAATCCGTATCGCTTCAGGATCTCTTGGTCAAGGGCTTTCTGTAGCTTTAGGTGTGGCTCAAGGTAAAAAATTGGACGGAGACAGCTCTTTAGTATATACTTTACATGGAGATGGAGAATTGCAGGAAGGTCAAAACTGGGAAGCCCTGATGTATGCTTCTGCTAAAAAAGTGGATAACATTATTTCAACAATTGACTACAACGGTCGTCAGATCGACGGTGATACTGATGATGTATTAAGCTTAGGAAATCTTCATGCTAAACTGGAAGCTTTCGGGTGGACTGTTTTGGAAGAGAAAAACGGTAACGATCTTGAAGCAGTAATTGCTATCCTTGAGAGAGCAAAAACTGAAACAGGAAAAGGAAAACCAGTGGTAATCCTTCTTCATACAGAGATGGGTTATGGTGTAGATTATATGATGGGATCTCACGCTTGGCACGGAAAAGCTCCTAATGATGAGCAATTGGATACTGCATTCAAACAATTATATTTAGAAGCTCCTGCGGACTATTAATAATAAATGATGAATCATCAATGATAAATGATGTGTTACAATATCGTTTATCAACTATAATTTATCAATTATCAAAAATTTTAATAAAATGAAATATACATATACAGAAAAAAAAGATACACGTTCAGGATTTGGAGCTGGATTAGCTGAACTTGCTGACACACACCCTAATGTAGTAGCACTTTGTGCAGACCTTATCGGTTCTTTGAAAATGGAGAAATTCATTGAAAAAGCACCGGAAAGATTCTTCCAGATTGGAATTGCAGAAGCAAATATGATGGGAATTGCGGCAGGTCTTAGTATTACAGGAAAAATTCCTTTTACGGGAACTTTCGCTAACTTCTCTACTTCAAGAGTTTATGACCAGATCCGTCAATCTATCGCTTACTCTGATAAAAATGTAAAAATTTGTGCTTCTCACGCCGGACTTACGCTAGGAGAAGACGGAGCTACTCACCAGGTTTTGGAAGACATCGGAATGATGAAAATGCTTCCGGGAATGACCGTAATCAATACTTGTGATTATAATCAAACTAAGGCAGCAACTTTAGCTATTGCTGATTTTGAAGGTCCTGTTTATCTAAGATTCGGTAGACCGGTAGTTCCAGTTTTCATTCCGGAAGATATGCCTTTCGAGATCGGAAAAGGAATTATGCTTCAGGAAGGAACTGATGTAACGATTGTTGCAACAGGTCACTTGGTTTGGGAATCTCTTGTAGCTGCAGATGAGCTTGAAAAAGAAGGTATTTCTTGTGAGGTGATCAATATCCACACCATTAAACCTTTGGACGAAGAAATCATCTTAAAATCAGTTGAAAAAACTGGAAAGATCGTTACAGCTGAAGAGCACAACTATATTGGTGGTTTAGGAGAGTCAATTGCTGGTATGTTGGCTAGAAAAAGACCAACCAGACAGGAATTCGTTGCTGTAAATGATACTTTCGGAGAATCTGCAACACCTGCTGAATTAATGAAAAAATATAAAATCGATTCTACAGCCGTGAAAGAAGCTGTGAAGAGAATTTTAGATAAATAAGATCATCTTTTTGATATATAAAAATGCCTCAAAAATTTTGAGGCATTTTTTATTTAGTATTAGTAATCTATTGATAACGTTTGCTTATTTCGTCCGTATTTATAGTCTGCATGGAATTTAAGTCGGTTTTAAAATAAGTATCATGGATAGAAAAGTAAGCGTCAGTTTTTACTTCCGTTTGTTCTGAAGCTTTTTTCCAACATTCTAAAAACCAATTTTCAAACAATTCGTATTTCTCTGTATTATATTCGTCCAGAATATCATCAGAATCATCCTCTTCATAAATATCTTCAAAAGCTGTAACTGTTACCCATATTTTTTCTGGAATCAATGCATCCCAATCATCACTTTCATTTATGATGTCAATCTCTTTTGAAGGTAACTTAATTATTTCAGTGATTCTTTCACCTTCTTGATCAACTGCCCAAAATATAATGTTTAAATAATCATATCTATATTCAAAATATAATGCTTTTGTATCAGCCTTCGATTTATTGTTAAGATAATTAATGTTCTTATCATTAACCAATTCTGTCAGCTCCACAATAAGCATTGGACTTATTTTTTCTTCCAGATATTTTTTTAATTCAATATTTAAACTTTTAAGATTTACCACAAGCCAATTATTTTTAATAGATATTTAAATTATTTAAAAAACTTCCACTTCGGGATAATCGCCAACATTCCAAATCCTGTGAAAAGGAAAAGGTTGGTAACGTCTGTGTACAAAAATGTTGATAAATAATAGTTGTGCATAAAGAAATGCAGAACCAGCAAAACAGGAAATGCAAAGATCCCTATTTTTCTATAAAAGAACATCAGCACCAAGCTTATCATCATTAATGCATCAATTGAAAAGATCACGTAAAAATACCATCTTGGGATATTAAGAAACTCGTGCTGCAGGTATTCATCTACATCAATCCCCAATCCCATTACCGTAAATAACATCAAAGCGGCAAATGCTGCAATAAAGCCCCATCCTTTCTTCGGATCCTCGTCAAAGTAACTGTATTCTTCCATAGGTACAAAAATAAAGAACTTATGAGAGATTTCATAAGTTCTTTTATAGTAATTCGTTTAAAATTTGATTAAATAGAAATAGCGTTGATCAATCTATTTTTATCGCTTAAGAATTCTTCCATAGAGATCATACTCTCAGTTCTCATAACATCCTGGATGTCATCGATCTGATAAATGATTCTCTTAGCATCGTCCGTATTCTTAGCTCTTACTTTACAGAAAATATTATATTTTCCTGAAATTACGCTCGCTTCGATTACGTTTGGAATGCTTGTAAGCTCTTTCAATACCTCTTGTGTGCGGTTTGATTTCGTTAAAAGAATTCCGATAAAAGCTGTAAAATGATAGTCTAACTTACCATAATCGATATTAAGGGATGATCCCAAAATAATACCTGCATCCTCCATTTTTTTCACTCTTACGTGAATTGTACCCGCAGAAACATCCATTTGCTTAGCAATTTCAGTAAAGGGCATTCTTGTGTTTTCTACTAAGAAGTCAAGAATCTTCTTGTCTATTTCGTCCAGTTGATAGTTCATATTAGTTAAATTACAATTTCCTTAAAAATTCTATGTATTCTTTGCAAATTTAGGAAAAATAATTTAACCCTGAAAATTATATCAAACATTAACAATAATTAACATGTATGATAAAAATCATTAAAATATTCTGATTATTTGCCCCCTGTTTTTACAGAATCTGTTTTTATTTCAGTTTTCGACTCGGTCTGTTTTTTATCTTTTTTCTTCTTTTTGAACAAAGAATTGAAGCTGCGACTCCATACAACACCCCCTCCATAGGCTTGATTAGCAGAACCGTTAGTTCCTGCTCCAACACCCATTCCGATATTACTCGGCTTGGAATATCCTCTTAAAATTAAGCTTCCGTCATTCTTTTTAGACACATCATATTCAATAGATCCTTCCCCTGAAAGATAATTTGCTTCTGTACTTTCGGTTTTTGTTAAAGGAATTCCCAGCCCTGTTTTTACTTTAATTCTAGGCGAAAGCGCAAAACTTACCCCTGCATTTGCCCGGTCTCCCGTATTGGAATTCTGGTCTCCTTTCACATAATTAAGGTCAATCTGGAACTCGTTACTCATGGCATTAAGAACCGAACCTAATTGTTTTAAAAGCAAATTATATCCGGAAGATTCTGCAACTCCGGCAACATCTATATCTACTCCTCCGGTATTCGAAACGTTAAAACTATTTAACAAAAGAATTGAACCAAATTGTAAAACCTTCTCCCCTTCCTGACTCATTTTTGCAGCCAGCGTTTCTTTTATCTGACTGGAAACATCGAGTGCTGAAACATTCAGATCTATTTTAGGATCAATAAGAGATTGTGTGATATTTGCCTGAAGCAAAATGCTGATCGGCTGAATACCTCCCATATTCAAATATTCTCCCGCATTGGAAACCATTCTTACATAATTAGCTTTGATATCTAAGGCAGGCTTCATCGCATCACCATCCCAACGAATGCTACTTCCGTTCGCAATTTGGAAGGTTTTATTAAGAATCGCTTTAGAAACAAAAGTTCCGTTATCTACTTTATATGTTCCATTCATTGCAATACTTCCCTGTCGGCTCATTTGGAACCTCAAATTATCGGCAACACCTTTTACGGTAATATTTCCTACATCATCTCCGATCAATACGTTTACCGTAGTACCTTTATCAACATCAAGATCGAAATCGATATTCATATTGGCTCCGGTTTTTTTCTTTTCCTCGAGTGTGATTAATCCATCTTTTCCTTCTTTCAGGAACCTCAACATTTTGAACTCTTCAACATTTGATGTAGAACTGGAATTGAATGTGAATGTACTTCCATTCAGTGCCTTCATATTTGGAGTTGAGATACTTAATCCCGAAACTGGTCCATCAACATAGAGATCACCTTGTCCGTAAATTCTTCCCCAGAATAGGTCATAATCTTTTTGTGTGGTGTTCAGCATTAATAAATTATCAGCTCTCATTACAAGGTTGACCCCCATTGAAGAAAGCGTTTCAAACTGAATTGCTCCGGAAATCGTCCCTTGTGAATTGGATCTTCCGTCATGAACACTTATATTGTTAAGTACCGCTAATCCTTTAGATAAAGGAATTACCGTATCATCAAATGAATAATCTACCCCAGTGAATAACAGTTTTAAGCCAAAACTTTTCATGGCAATATCTCCACTGTAATCAAGGTTGTTTAATTTTCCGCTGATTTTAAGATCTCCTGTTGCTTTGCCCCTTAAATTTCCAAAAACTGACTTTACAAACTGTTGAGCAAAAGCTACATCAAATTCACGCATTTGTGCCGTTAAATCGATGGTTGGTGAAGAGGTATTATTATTAACCGTACCTGTTAAATCTAAATTATTTCCGCCAAGTACTCCTGCCGAAGTTACTTTTATATCTACATCATACACATTTAATGAAAAACCATTGGTCGCTGAAATCGTAAGATCTCCCATATCATTTCCATTCATCATGATATCGTCAACCGTAAGATCTACCAAAGGTTGCAGCGTACTTTTGTCCATTTTGATTTTTACACTTCCGTTAGCGAGACCCTTGATATTCATTGAATTACCGCCGGACTGCATTTCCAGAAGCTTTTCGATCGCAAAATCTTCTATATCTGCATCTACATAAAAATCCTTGGCAGATTTAAACTGAGCTTCCTTAATAAACAATGAACTTTTATCTGAATAAATCTTTAAATTTCTAATATCAAAATCAGAAGTTGCTTTACGATAGGTAATAGAATGATCGAGTTCCGGGCTAGTATCTATCGCCCAAGTCACATCATTAAATTTAACTTCCGTAGGTTCAAATTTAAATACAAAATCTCCGCTAGCATTGGTAGATTGATTAACATTAATAGCATATTCTTTCAATTGATCACTAAGCTCATCTTCCGGACTTCCGTGCTTGAATTTTGTTGCTAAATGAAGAATACTGTTATTTTCATTTCTACCGCTTAACGTGACATCTTTTAATATGTTTTTGTTGTATTCTACCCTGTTTATTTTAGCATAAATCTGTTCGTCAAGATTGGCCGTATTAATTCTTACCATGACGCTGTCGACCATTGCGCTGTCTCTCGTAATATTATCTCTGTCATTGATTTTATAGGCAGGATTTGCTTCCGCTAAAGCTTTATCTGCTTCTGTAATCTCAACCTTTTTGGTCATGATGTATTTCAGGGAAGCAGCATCAAGATTTAAGATCAAATTATTTGAATTCCCATCGTATTGCCCATCAACTACAGCTCCCTGAGGAAGTTTAAGATCAGGCATAAAATAGCTCACCAAACCTTGCTGAACATTAAAGTTCATGGCAAAATTCTGTCCTCTGTATAATTTTCTCGGCGGTGGACCTACTAATATTCTTCCGATACCGTTTTCGATCATTCCTACAAGATCGGCTAAATTATATTTTCCTGAAATCTTTCCGTTCACAGCTCCCGGAGCATCGACATCGATCACTCGACCACCCGCTTCCAAGAACGTTTTTATTTTAGCATTCGGAATAACATATTTTTGAGTCGCTGTCGCAAAATTGATGTTACTGGCTTCAACATCCAGATTAAGATCACTAATAGAAGTCATTGCCATTTTTCCGACAACTTTTCCGCTTACGATCTGACTTCCCGGTTTATCCGTGAAATAATTCATATTTAAATGATCAACATCAGCGTCTACATTCATAGAAATCTTTGGAGTACTGAAATCTATTAACCCTTTTATGGTCGCTTTCGCCTGTTCATCATTAATTGTGATTAATCCGTTATATTTTTTGTGATCCAGCAAACCGTCCAAATAAAGATTGTTAATTTCTTTATTCATAATCTCGATCTTTGTAATCTGCGATTTTGTAGTCAAACGCATCGTATTAACATCGAAACTCTGTCCGTTGATATCAAATTTTCCTGAAATTAATCCAACTGATTTATTTTTAGTAATGACGGAAGTGTTTAAATCATTCACCTCAATATATCCCGAATATTTTGGAACAGGCGTGCTGTATCCTGTAAGAGAAAATTTGGTAATTTTTGCCTGTCCGATTCCGGTCATTAGATTTCCGGTCGGCACATAAACCTGTTGAGGAGTAACTCTTGCCGCTCCGTTATATTTTAACTTCCCGAAATCATCAGCGAAATTCTTCATTTTTTTAGAAATAAATGAAGGCATCATTGCTTTCAGATCTTTGTATGTAAAATCTGTTGAAAGATTATTGGTTTCAATTAAAAAATTACCTTTTAGTAAATTATTAACCTTCATGGTCTGAGTGGCAATATTTACATCCGGATTTCTGATCAGGAAATTTTCAAGGTGAAATTTATTCAACGGCCCTGTCATTTTTCCGGAAACGTTGAATGGCTTAAAATTATCCCAATTCGTTACAAAATAGCTGATATCATAACCGCTCAACTGGCTTCCCTGTTTAAGATTCATATCCCAACGAACTTTGTCGGCAAAATCTGCCCATGAACCTTTGTGAAGATTAAACTTAATGTCTCCCTGCAAAAGCGTGTGATCGGTATTTAATGTCAAATCTTTAAGCAAAAGAAAATCCTGCGACATCGAAAGTTCCGTAGAAAAAGTATCTACAAAATGAGATTTCCCCCATCTTGTTGTGACAAAGGACATATTATTGATCAACGCAGAAATATTAGTTCCGTTTACTTTAACATTCGGAGCTTTTAGATTGAATTTTGTCGCCGTTAACCATTTTCCAGGCTCGCCGGGTGAATTTTGATTAATAATTGAAACTTTAGAATCAATAATTTGTAACCTAGAATTCAGTTGAAAAGGAGGTTTGGTGGGATCTTTCTTTTTTCCGCTGTCGAACAATTGCGTAAAGCGAATAAAATTTGAAATACTGTCGCCTTTATAAGTAATTACCTGAATATTTGCATTTTTCAGTGTTAATGAATTAAAACTTAAAGAATTGTGCTTACCAATATTTGTAGCCAGTGAAAACCAATCTGAATTGGCAGTAAATTCTTTAGCTGTAATAAACTCAAGGCCTTTATAATCTTTAATTTTTAAACCTTTAATCTTTACATTTCCAAAAAAATTCACTTCTACACTTTCTGTGGACATATCTGCTTTAAAATCCTGATTTACGATCTGTAAAGCCTGATCCGCAGCCCATTGTTTAGTTGCAGGAAGGTTAATAATGATAACGATCAGCGTTACAAGACCCAACATCAGCCAGAAAAGAATCAGCAACAATTTTGCCCACCAAGAATAGCTCGTAACATCTTTTACAGCCTGTTTACCAAATTCTTCAGCAGTTTGAACGGGATGATGAATGGCATCCGAAGCTAGTTCGGACGCTTCTTTAACTGCTTCCTTCACAACTCCCTCTACATCCTCCACAGTCTTGTGTACCTGATCACCTAAGTTTCCAGCTACTGATTTTTTGTTCTCATTCTCGTTATTATTCTCTAACTTTGCCATTATTATGAGCGACTCTATAATTTTAGGTATTGAATCGTCTTGCGACGACACATCAGCAGCTATCATCAAGGGAAATTCTATTCTGTCAAACATCGCCGCGAATCAGGAAATCCACAAAGAATATGGTGGTGTTGTCCCTGAATTAGCTTCACGCGCGCATCAGCAAAATATAATACCCGTAGTTGAAAAATCTCTAACTAAAGCAAATATACAACAAAATGCTATTTCTGCTATAGGATTTACTCGCGGACCCGGACTTTTGGGTTCTCTTCTCGTAGGAACTTCATTTGCTAAGTCTTTAGCAATGAGTTTGGATGTTCCTTTGATTGAAGTAAACCATCTCCAGGCACACATTTTAGCACATTTCATCGAGGATGCAAATCCTATGCCGCCAAAGTTTCCGTTTTTATGTCTTACTGTAAGCGGAGGACATACGATGATCGTTTTAGTGAAGGATTATTTTGATATGGAAATCATTGGAAAAACCATTGATGATGCAGCAGGAGAAGCATTTGATAAGATTGGAAAAATCTTTGATTTAGATTATCCGGCAGGTCCGATCATCGATCGATTGGCTAAAGAAGGGAATCCTGAGGCGTTCAAATTTAATAAACCAAAATTAGAGAATTACGATTATTCTTTCAGCGGAATTAAGACTTCTGTATTATATTTTATACAAAAAGAGGTTAGAAAAGATCCTGATTTTATTAAAAACAATTTAATTGATCTTTGCGCTTCTGTTCAGCGAACAATCATTGAAATTTTGATGGCTAAACTTGAAAAAGCGGCTAAAGAATTAGATATAAAAGAAGTTGCCATCGCTGGTGGAGTTTCTGCCAATTCTGCGCTGAGAAAAGCGATGCAGGACAATAACGAAAAATTAGGCTGGAATATTTACATTCCAAAATTTGAATATACGACCGATAATGCGGCAATGATCGCAATGGTTGCTCAATTAAAATTTGAGCGAGGTGAATTTACGGATCTGAGAACTTCCGCAACCGCAAAATACGATTTATGAAAATATTGTTAGAAGAAAAAATACTTGGAACACAATCTAAAAAGAACTCAAAATATTACTGGGTTTTAGAAACTATTGTAGGAAAAAATGAAGTAACAGAAAAATCTGAAGATGAAGATTATTTAATGATAAGTTCAGAAATTGGATATGTTCAAAATATAAAGGAAGAGATCGTAGAAAAAATCAATTCAGAAAACGTATTTAGTTTTACTTACGAACCCAAAGAAGGAGATTTTTTATCCATCAAAAATAATTTAAGAAAAAACGAATATTTGAATTTAATTTTTATGAATAATAAGTGGATTGAAGAAATTTACTCATGTTCATATAGAGATTGTGAAGGTGATATTTATACCACGATAAAAACCGGTGTGGCATTTTTAAGCGATAATGAAATTACCTTTTAATAATCACTTGTAAATAAAATTAAGGCAGATTTTAAATATCAATATATGAAACTTTTTTTTGGCGAAATCAGTAACGGAAAAGCAATAATTAATGACGAAGAACAACAGCACATCGTAAAAGTTCTTCGAATGAAAGATGGGGAAGAAATTCATGTGACAGACGGAAAAGGAAACGTGGCTTCCGGAAAATTAATGATCGAAGGCAAAAAAGCCAATATTGAAGTTTCTGAAATTAAAACCAACACTCCTGATTTCAATCCAAAACTTCACATTGCGATCGCGCCAACGAAAAATATTGACCGTATTGAGTTTTTTGTAGAAAAAGCCGTAGAAATGGGAATTTCTGAGATCACCATTTTACAGACTGAAAAAACGGAGCGTAAAAATATCAATATTGACAAACTTAGAAAACAGGCTATTGCAGCTTCAAAACAGAGTTTGAGATTTCACTTTCCTGTAATTAATGATTTAATTAAACTTCCTGATTTTCTGAAAAATATTAATCCAGAAACCACTTTCGTTGCACATTGTAATGAAAGTTTAGAAAGGATTGAATTAAAAGATATTCCACATTTAGAGAACATTACATTTTTAATTGGGCCTGAGGGAGATTTTTCTGATAAAGAGATTCAGCTTTTAGCCGAAAAAGGAATTAAAGCTGTTTCACTGGGAAATCAGAGATTAAGAACGGAAACTGCAGGAATATTTGTTGCAGCTTGGAATTATTTAACTTAAAATTAATCACTAATAATTGAATATTTTAGTATTATTTTAATATTTTTGCGCTTAAACTAACATATCGTGAAGCGTATTTATTTATTTTTAGCATTTTTTATATTTAAATTATTTTTCTCACAACTCGATAACACGCATTACTTACAGCCCATTATTTTTGGAGCATATGATACAACTACTATAACTGAGGAGTATATCTACCTTTCTACTCCATCTTCAACAAATATTACAGTAAATATAAGAATGGCCGATGGAACTACCATTCCAAGACTGGCTGTTTATAATATTAATGCAGCAACAACCGCTAACGTTGCTACAGGTGTTGTGACATTTAGTAATACTACTCCTGTAAGAATTACTGTAATCAACGCGTCAAATGTAGTTTTACCACCGGGATCATCTCCCATGACAGTAGCTACTACCAGAGCAGGAACAATAATTCCCGCAAATGTAGGTGGATTATTATTCACTTCTACTGATGATTTTTTCGTCAATTATAGAGGATTATCCGGTTCTCAGGCAGGATCAGTTCTTACAAAAGGAAAAGTAGCCTTGGGGAAAAATTTTTTCTGGGGAGGAACACCCAACGAATTTACCACATCTGTAGCAGAGGTTGGCAATATGGTTTCTATGATGGCTACTGAAAACAATACAGTCATTACCATATCTAATATTGATTCCGGAACACAATTTATTAACGGAGCCAGTGCTACACCACTCACGGGAACGACTTTTACAAGAACATTACAAAAAGGGCAATCTTTTGTACTTTATGCCAAAGTAAAACTTAATGCACTCAGTTTACAAGACCGAGGCTGGCTGGGTGCTAAAATTTCTGCAGATAAAAATATTGCCGTTACCGTAGGAGGGCTAATGCAACAAGGAAGCATTGAAACCGGAACACTTTCAGACAATCGTGACTTTGGTGTAGACCAATTGGTTCCCGTAGAACAATTAGGAAACGAATATGTAGTAATGCAAGGAAATGGCGGAACTTATGAAAGAGTAATTGTGGTTGCGACGGAAGCCAATACAACAATTACCATGAATGCCAATGCAAATCCAAGTTATACATTAGCGAATATTGGAGATTATCAAATCGTTCCGGCCAGTTTTTTCACCAATAAAAATATGTACCTGAAAACCAATAAAGCAGTTTATGTTTTTCATAAAATATTTGGAAGCTCTGCACTTAACACGAACAGTTTTATGTTTATCCCACCTCTTTCATGTTTCGGACAGACGTCAGTAAACATGATTCCGGATGCTAAACAGATTGGAACAACTTTATATGACAATACAGAACTTGCGGTACTTGCCGCAAGCGGAACAGCAAATATCCCCGTTGTAACGGTAGGCGGAACAGCTCTTGCAGCAACTGTAGCAGCAGGAACAGCTGTACCGGGAAATGCTAACTGGAGAAGCTACAGATATAATATTGCCACCGCAGCGGGAGGAACAGCTACGATTAAAAACGTAAGAGTAAGTTCTGCAGGAACCATTCAGGCCGAATTAGTCGGAGCCAGTGGTGCTGCAGGATTTGGAGGATATTATTCAGGATTTGGAACGGCTCCTATCGTTACTATTGCAGTAGCTAACAGCCCTAGTTCAAGACCTTGTACGGGAACTACGGGAAGTTCATCACTATCTTTATCTGTAACACCCGGTTTAGGTACTTATCAATGGTATAAAAACGGTCTTCCCATTTCCGGAGGAACGAACAGTAATTATTCGATTCCAATAACAGATAATTCTGCTGCGGAATATAATGTTGTGGTAACTCCACCCGGAGGATGTCTTATTTATTCGAATGTTGTAAAATCATTTGCATGCCCTTGTTATAAGCCTGGCGCAACAGGAACTCCCGAAATTACCAAAATAGGTGTTTCAACAAGAGCTTCCAAAAGTACAGCAAACTGGCCTGCAGATATGAACAACGCATTTTTAGCACTTGAATCTAACGACAAAGGTCTTGTAATCACAAGAATTCCTGATCCGGAAGTTTCAATTGAAACTCCTGTAAACGGAATGATCGTATTCGACACAGATGACTTATGTCTAAAAATATATGACGGAACTCAATGGAGCTGTATTAACCAAACATGCAATTAATTATGAATTTAAAAGTAAATCTATTTATTATATCTTTTTTTGTATCTGCTCTTGCGAACGCTCAAATAGGTATTGAGAAAGAATCCATAGACGGTAGCGGATTAGTGGATTTTCCTGAAGGAACTACAAAAGGAATTATACTTCCTCAGGTAGCCAATAATATCAATATGACAGATACTTCAGCAGGAACTTTTGTTTTTGACGGAGCCTCTTCAAAAGTAAAATATTACAACGGTGCCGATTGGATCGAGCTTACAGGTCAGACAGGTGCTTCAAAAACATTACTTGCAGGAACTGAGCAGGACAGGTCAGCAGGAGTTATCATTGGAGCCCCAGATTCAACGGCTAAAGGCGTATTAGTTTTAGAATCAAACGATAAAGCATTAATTTTACCTAAAATAATTGATCCTGCAACCAATGTAAAATCACCATCAGCAGGGATGATGTGTTATGATCCTGTAGCAAAACTGGTTTGTTTTTATAATGGAACTAGCTGGAGTTTTTGGGGAAATATAGAATAATACATTTTTCAATAAACATAAAGCACAGAATAGATCTGTGCTTTTTTACTTATATTTCAATATTGTTATCTCTCAAATACTTCTGAAAAATCTGCTGTCCGCTTTGCATTGAATTTACCGCCCAACGGATTTTCATTTTCAATAATTTCTCATCACTTAATTTATAATCGAGGTTTGAATTAATCAGTTTTTGTTTTAATTCATACATACAAATTCCCGCCGCCACAGAAACATTATAGCTTCTCGTAAAGCCAAACATAGGAATAGCCAGCGTTTCATCTGCGAAATCAATTACTTCTTCTGAAACTCCTGCCATTTCAGTTCCGAAAACCAATGCAATAGGTTCTGTAATTTGATAATCAGGAAGCATCACTGCATTTTTTTCTAATGATACAGCCAGGATTTTATATCCTCGATCTTTAATTTTTTGTAAAGAATCGATATTTTTCGGCATTTTTTCAACTTCAACCCAAGTTTCGGCACCTTTTGTTACCGTAAGATTCGGATCAAACACATTTTCTTCCTCCATTGCCACAACTTTGTGAAAACCACAAGCTTCCACCGACCTTATAATAGCCGCGGCATTCCTGAACTGATACACATCATCCATCACAGGAAGCACAAAATCAGAACTTTCAGGAGAAAAATGATCGATCTTTCTCAGTCTTTCATCTGTTAAAAATTGTTTTAAATACTCAAAAGTTTTCGCTAAATCTTCCATTCATTTTCAAATCTTTGCAAATTAACGTAATTTTGAGGAACGAACCTGAAACAGCGGTGAAATTCTAATAAAAGTACTACATGAAACGAAAAGTCCTGCTCATCTATACCGGAGGAACCATCGGTATGGAGAAAGATTACGAAACCGGAAGCCTTCGTGCGTTTGATTTTGGAAATATCTTCGAAAAAATGCCCGAAATGAAGTTGATGGAATGTGAAGTGTTCGTTCATCCTTTTGCCAAACCGCTCGATTCTTCGGATATGGGACCTCAAGAATGGAAAATCATCGCCAATTATATTCTTAAAAGCTATGATGATTATGACGGATTCTTGATTCTTCACGGAACAGATACCATGTCCTACTCCGCTTCTGCATTGAGTTTTATGTTAAAAGGTTTGAAAAAGCCCGTAATATTTACCGGCTCTCAACTTCCCATCGGAGATTTGAGAACTGATGCTAAAGAAAATCTTCTGACGAGCTTGTATTACGCAAGTTTGTATGAAAATGATGAAGCTGTCATTCAGGAAGTTGCCATTTATTTTGAATATAAATTATTAAGAGGAAACAGAACGTTAAAATATTCTGCGGAGTATTTTGATGCCTATTCCAGTCCGAATTACCCTATTTTAGGACAATCCGGAGTTCATTTAAATATAGTTAAAGATAATCTATACCGTTGCGAACCTGATGTAAAATTTCATGTGGATGAACATATTTCAGAAGATATTTTATTTTGGAGAATCTTTCCGGGAATGCATTTAAGTCACTTTAAAGAAATTCCGAAAATGAAGGTTTTAATTCTTCAGGTTTTCGGTTCAGGAACGATTTTCAGCAGTGAAAAAACTCAGGAAACACTTCAGGAAATCAGAAATAACGGAACTGAAATTGTAGTGGTAAGTCAGTGTATTTCAGGCGGAATCTCATTCGGAAAGTACGAAAACAGTAATATTTTCTCAAGAATCGGAGCTATTAGCGGAAATGATATTACTGCCGAAAGCGCGATCACAAAAGCAATGCATTTAATTGACAATCCGACTTACACAGGAACTTTTGCTGATAATTTCGCGAAAAGTTTATGCGGAGAAATCACCGAGTAATTGAATTAATAATTTGTCAGTTCAATAAAATAGCCTATTTTTGCAATCTTAAATAGAGAGGTGTCCGAGTGGTTGAAGGAGCTACCCTGGAAAGGTAGTATGCGGGTAACTGTATCGAGGGTTCGAATCCCTTCCTCTCTGCAAATCAAGGTCTTAGGTTTCATACTTAAGACTTTTTTTATTTAAAAATACTTTAGATCAATAGATAAATAAAAAAAATCCCAATCAACTTGACTGGGATTTCTGTTTGAAAAATCTACTAACTTTTTTCAAACTACAATTTAGCTATATATGAATGTTTTGGTTTCAATTATTAATTACAGATTGTTAAAAACTGATGGCTCATTTGCACTCTGAATTTCGCTTCTGATCTCGCTTTGCTATAAATAGAA
This sequence comes from Chryseobacterium glaciei, assembly GCF_001648155.1. Taxonomy (NCBI): domain Bacteria; kingdom Pseudomonadati; phylum Bacteroidota; class Flavobacteriia; order Flavobacteriales; family Weeksellaceae; genus Chryseobacterium; species Chryseobacterium glaciei. The sequence continues at coordinate 941,674 of NZ_CP015199.1, forward strand.
TGTTCAAAAGCCTGTACCGACTTTAATTTCTGATCTATAAACTCCGCAATTTGAACAATGGAGAACATAAAATCTCTGTATACAGCGATATTAACCGTTTGTCCATAACACGGTAAATATGCTTTCAGGAAAGGGATTGTTGATTGATGTTGGTTATAATTTACGCAATATCCCGCTCCATCTTTAGAAGTGACGATCTCGTGATCGTTGATATAATCCAGCACATTTTCTGTTTTTGGAGAAATATTATTCGTTGAAAAATACCTGTTGATTTTATCTAAAATATATTGTGCATATTCCATCATAGTGATCGTTTTCCACTCGAATACATGATTCATTCCGTTTTTTATTTGTTTCCCGTTTTCACAGCTTGTGCAGAATGAAAGTCCAATTTTTTCATAGTACGGAAAAAAGCAATCTTTAATCTGAATAGATGCATCCGATTGTAATCTGTCGCTCGCAAAATTGTAGTACAGATATGGACTGTACAACTCTGTAAGGCTTTTCAGATAGTCTATTTCGCTTGTATTATGATATTCTTCGAACCAATTTTCAAGATTATCGTAATAACGGTTTTGAAATTCATTGAAACTTAAATAAAACGGCATTTCCATAACTCTGTATTTTGATATGACAAAGCTATAGCGGTAATGCGACAAAACTTGACGTGTTATTTTTTTAGTTGAAAGATTTTTACAGGTATTCTTTTTAATAATTTTTTTTTAACGTAAGGGTCGCAAAGTTCTTTCATCAATAATTCTGCTGATTTTTAAGATCGCAAAGGCGTTCCACTCAGCAAAGCTAACAAAGGTTTCCATCAAAGTTTGTCATTCCGGAGGAATCTAGACGTAGCTTTTAAATGTAATTATTGAGATTCCTCCGGAATGACAAACTTCATGGAAAATTTAAACTTAAAATAGACCAAATATTAAAGCTATTGCTAGTTTATTATTAAGTCAGTTTAAAAGCTTATTCCTTAAAGCCTAATGCATACTGCCATTACTTATCATAGTTTTTCATTATAAACTCAAAATAATGGATCATTTTAAGATAGTTTTCGATACTGATATATTCGTTCGTACTGTGGATTGATTGTTGTTCAGAGTTATTTATTTTGATTGGCATGAATCTGTAAACATTTTTACTTACGATCTGATATTTATAGGCATCTGTAGCAGCCATGGTAAGATATGGAGCTGCGATAGCATTAGGATAAATCTCTTTAATTCCCGCTTGAATCAGTTGAAAAGCTTTTGTATTTGTCGGAGATACCGCCGAAGCTTCTCTGGTATTATCCACCTCTTCTACTTCAACATCAAACCCTTTTGTAGCCTCAGCGATATGTTGTTTAACATCTTTAATAGTATTTCCCGGGAGAATTCTAAAATTGACGACAAATTCAACCTCAGGAGAAAGCACGTTGGGAGCATCGCTGCCTTTCATCATCGTTAAGGCTGTGGTTGTACGAATTAATGCATTAGTAGAATTATTTTTTTCCAACTGTGAAAGCAGTAATGACTTTAAAAGCCATTGATTGGAAATCGCCAATCTGCTCGTAAAAGGCATAACTCCTCCGATGTTATTAAAAAATTCTTTAATAAGCGGTGTAATTTCTGGTTTCATTTGGCTTTTTTCTAACCTCTGCATTATAATCGCCGCTTTCCCGATAGCACTTTCCATAGGAGGCATGGAAGAATGGCCGCCCAGCCCTTTTACTTTGATCTTTGCTGATAAAAATCCTTTTTCTGCGCATCCGATCACGGCAACATCCGAATCGATTCCTTTTACACTTCCTTTTTCTAAAACCAATCCGCCTTCATCATACACAGCATCGAATTTTAATCCTTGTTTTTTGAAATGATTTGCAATCTGTAACGCCCCTTTTTGTCCGCCAACCTCTTCATCAAATCCAAAAGCCAGGTAAATATCACGTTGCGGAACATGTTTATTTTTAATCAAATTAGTCATGGATTCCATCAAAGAAAATAACATTCCCTTCATATCGATCGTACCTCTTCCATAGATTCTTCCATTAGCAACAGCTCCTGAAAATGGTGCATAATCCCAATCTTCCGCAACTTTTGTAACCCGTGATAAAACTTTATCATCCGGTTTGAAAATATTTTCTTCCTTATTTTTAATATCTCCATCTCCAGGAGGAACAACATCCATGTGGGAAAGAAATAAAATGGGCTCCAAGTTAGGTTGACTTCCTTTTAGTTTAAAAACCAATCCATACTCATTAACTTCATAGTTTTCTGTGTTCTGATAAAGTTCGGGATAAGATTTTTTAAGATATTCTTTGAATGTATCAAAGGTTGAATAATCAAAATCACCCAACTCCCCCGTTGAAATTGTTGCGATCTTTATTCCGTTTGAAAGTCTTTGAACAGCCGAATCATTTTTTACAACCTTCCATTCTTTTGCAGCGTTTGAATTATTTTTTTTAAAAGGATACGTGAAAGTTTTAATGAGTAGAATTATAATTAATACAATAATAATTCCCAGAACGATTAAAAGGAGTTTTTTCATGGTGATTTGGTTTTGTGATTGGTACCATAACTAATATAAGGAACAAATTCCACTAAAACCTAATTCGAAAACAAAAACATAAAATTTTCGAAAAAAATAATCTCATCCAGACCCAATCCCTACAAATTATTTTTATTATCTAGCTCCTGTTTTCTATTTTTTATAAAATCCGTCGGGCGAATTCCATTCAGTTCAAAGAAGAGATCAGAGAAATTCTGTCTTGATGCGATACCGCATTCTTTGGCGAGGGTTTCGATGCTGTATTTAAGATATTCTTTGTTTTCGAATAATAAATTAGTGATATAATTGATTCTAAGCTCGCTCAAATATTTATTAAAATTCATCCCTTTACAGTCATTGATAACCTGAGAAAGATAATTGGAATTTGTATTCAATTGAGTGGCTAATTTACTCAGAGTAAGTCCTTTTTGGGTAAATTCTTTTTTATCCTCAAATGATTTTAATTTCTGAAGCAATTCTTCAACCTTGCTTTCATTAAGGCTTGATTTTCTTTCTTCGACAGGAAAAACCAGTTTTTTAGGAACATTTTCAATTTGATGAACTAAGAATTTTTCTTCTAATAAAACATATTTTTTCTTTACTTCTTTCGCTTTTTTATGTCTTTTGGTGAATAAAGTAACCATTCCTATCGCCCAAATAATCAAAACAATAATTACAATCGTTCCTAAATAATTGATTTTCTGCAACTTTTCTTTTTCTTCCAATAACGTTTTTGTGTCATAATCTTTATGGATTTTTGGAGATAAATAAGTAAAATCCTTCGACATGATACTGTCTGCCTTCAAAAGTTGGGTGGTATAATATAATTGCTGCGTTTGATTTTTCTCTTTTTTACTCTGATCAATTAAGATCTCATAATTCTCTCTTAATTCCGGAAGAATAAACTGATTTTCTTTAAAAATAGAATCTACTTTTTTAAAGTATATCATCGATTCTTTAGCATTTTTTAAACTATAATACGTTTTTCCAATGTAAAAATAATCGAGCGAAAGTCGAGAGAAATCCCGGCTTTTTTTAATTGCAGAAAGTGATTGATTTAAGTTTGATAACGCTAACTGAAATTGATTATTCCTATATTCAGAAATACCTTTGGATAATAGAAAATATCCTTTTTCCTGAGCATATTCAGGATTATTTCCTACTTCGGCAAGTCCGATTTGTATGGCAGAATCTGCTTCTTTATATTGCTCTAAATGTCTGTAGCAAATAATTAACTGATGAAGACAGTTCAAATACCCTTTTTTACTATTATAAATAGCATTTGGGCCAAGATTGGATCTGGATTTTTCCCTATCATAATACTCCAGACTATTTTTGAATAATTCTGAGGCATCCTGATAATATCCCAAATAGCTTTTTACAACACCAATATGGTACAAATTCTGATATTTCAGAAATTCATTTTTTGTATTTTTAGAATATTCATAAGCTTTGAGATATTCATTAAGTGCCTGTTGAAATTTTTTATAATGGTAATAATATATAACTCCTTTCTCAAGATAGGCTATACTTTTCAGGTCACCGTCTTTGGACTGATTTGCAGCCCAAATCATACTGTCAGAATATTTTAATTTAATCCTATTTTCAGAAGAATAAAATACTCCATCTTTATATCCTTGAACTAATTCTTTATAGTTCTTCTCTTTTTTTGCTTTAGAAATATAAGGTCGAAGAAACGGAAAAGCTCTTGCATCATTCTCTTCAATATTTTCGAATTTTTGTCTCAGTTTTTGATAATCACTATATTCTTCCTGAGACAGAAGAAGTTTAAAAAATCCGATAAAAAGTATGAAGAATATTTTTCTTGTCACCCCGATGAACATTCAGTGTCCTAATTTCGATCAAAAGTACATAAAATTGACAAGTTTTTCTCATTGATTATTGAATTAATGCCAACATGAGCATTATTTTTATTTTACAAAACAAACCTCTATTAATCAGAACATTAAATATCACTAATTCATACATTAGGACGTATAAATTTATAAATTAAGACAACAAGTATTTTTTTTAATCGATTCAAGGTGATAATTTCGGCCTCAGATTTTAAATGGGAACAACTTAAAAACAAATCAAAGTTGTAGAAACGAAAAAACATTAGACGGGTAAAAACACAAAAAAAACTACTATAAGTTTTGAAGAAAACAAATATAATTTCATGATTGTACAGTAAAAATTACCTCCTTCCTTCTTGGGAAATTTCTTTTAAGGAAGGATGGTTTTTAAAATTGATTAAAAAAAAACTAATAACCTTTTCATATAAAAACTAATATCCATTGAAATATTCAATTTAGTTGTGGTCATTTCCTGCAGGTAAATTTTGAAGGGTTCTTGTAAAAGAACCTTTCTTTATTAAAGTTTTCAGTTTAGAATCGAAAAGAGACTGTTCCGTATGGGCAGCCTCTTTTCTTTTTTAAAACATTAAGGATTTATAATCACTTCCAGCCTCCGCCTAAGCTCTTATAAATATCAACAACTGTACTCAGCTGTTTTTGTTTTGCTTCAATCAATTCCATTTTGGCATCCAAAGCATCTCGTTGGTTCAGAAGAACTTCCAGATAATCTGCTCTTGAGTTTCGGAATAATTGATTCGCAATATCGATAGATTCATCCAAAGCCTTTGTTTCTTGAGACTTCAGCTGATAATACTGATCTATGTTTTTCACTTTTGACATCAAATTTGCCACATCCAGATATGCATTTAGAATCGTTTTGTCATATTCATACAACGCCTGGATCTGTCTAGCATCCGCCGTCTGAAAATTAGCTTTAATCGCACTTTTATTAATAAGTGGTCCCGCCAATTCTCCTGCTAAACTTGAAGCAATAGATTCCGGCAACTTGACTAAATAAGAAGGTTTAAACGCTTCTAATCCTAATGTTGCAGAAATTTCCAATGAAGGATAAAACTCTTTTCTTGCTGCTTCTACATCTAGTTTTGATGATTTTAATTCTAATTCAGCTTGTTTGATATCCGGACGGTTCGCCAATAATTGTGACGGAATTCCTGTGTAAACAGTAGGAGCAATTGTTGACATAAAACTTTCCTTCGTTCTTACAATCGGCTGAGGATATCTTCCTAAAAGAGCATTGATCTGATTTTCTTTTTCAGTAATACTCTGACGGATTGTGTATTCCGAAGCTTTTGATTTGGCTAATTCCGCTTCGAATTTCTTCACTGCTAATTCAGTCGCCGCTGCAGCTTCTTTCTGAATTTTAGAGATCTCCAAGGCTTTTTGCTGAAGTCTGATATATTGCTGAATAATATCCAACTGATTATCAAGCGCCAATAAATCATAATAATTATCAGCTACTTCTTCAATTAAGTTTGAAAGAACAAAGTTTTTCCCTTCAACCGTAGACAGATAATGAGCTACTGCCGATTCTTTTTCTGTTTTAAGCTTTTTCCAGATATCAACTTCCCAATTAGCCATTAATCCACCTTCAAAATTACCAAGCGGATCCGGCATTTCTTTTCCGGGCTCGATTTCAGTAGATGCATCACCGGCTCCTTCACTGGTGTAACGTCCGGCTTTTTTTACTCCGGCTCCTATTCCTGCAGAAACAGTTGGTGTTAATCTTCCTTTTTTAGCTAAAACACCACTTTTTGCAATTTCAATTTCCTGCAAAGTGATCATCAGCTCCTGATTATTTTTTAAAGCTGTTTCAATTAAAGAAACTAAATTAGGGTCAGTAAAAAACTGTCTCCAAGGAGTTGTTCCACTGTTATTATTGGCGTCTTGTTGCTCTTCCTGATTAAAGTTTTGAGGGATATTTTCTTTCACCTCATCTTTTATTACGGTCGCCATCGGTGCTTTACAACTTGCTAAAACAAGCGATAAAGCAATGGCTGCTATATATTTATTATAAGTCTTCATGTTTTCCATCGTGTTTGTAAGGTTCAGTTTGTTCGGTTAAAGGATTTTCTTCTTCATATTTTGCCAGTTTAGATTTCTCGGCAATTGTTCCAAAGATGTAATACAATCCAGGGATAATCATTAATCCGAAAATAGTTCCGATCAACATACCTCCTGCTGCTGCTGTACCGATTGTTCGGTTACCTGTTGCACCTGGTCCTGTTGCCATTACCAACGGAATCAAACCTGCAATAAATGCAAATGATGTCATCAAAATCGGACGGAAACGGATCGCAGCTCCTTCAATAGCAGCCTGCGCCACCGGAATTCCTTCTTCCGCCTTCTTCTGGACGGCGAATTCCACGATCAATACGGCATTTTTACCTAAAAGTCCGATCAACATGACCATGGCCACCTGAGCATAAATGTTGTTTTCTAATCCTAATAATTTCAAGCATAAGAATGCCCCGAAAATACCTGTCGGCAACGAAAGAATTACTGGTAATGGAAGAATAAAACTTTCATACTGAGCCGCAAGAATCAAATAAACAAATCCTAAACACACCAAGAATATATAAATTGCTTCGTTTCCACGGCTTACCTCATCTTTCGAGATACCTGCCCAGTCGATACCAAAACCTCTCGGAAGAGTTTTATCAGCAACTTCCTGAATGGCAGCAATTGCCTGTCCGGAACTGTAACCCGGCGCAGGAGTACCACTTACCTCAGAAGAGTTGTACATATTATGTCTCGTGATTTCAGATAAACCATAAACTTTTTCCAAATGCATGAAATCTGAATATGGAACCATCTGGTCTTTATCATTTTTAACATATAGCTTTAATAAATCGCTCGGTAACGCTCGATATTGAGGTCCTGCCTGAACGATTACTTTATAAGGTCTGTCGAAACGGATGAAACTGGTTTCATAGTTGGAACCTATCAAATTAGAAAGGTTATCCATCGCATTTTCAATCGTAACACCTTTTTGTTCAGCCAAATCATTATCGATTTTCAACATATACTGAGGGAAACTCGCGGAATAGAATGTGAAAGCAGAACCCAGTTCAGGACGTTTTTTCAGTTCTTTAACAAAGTCATTACTTACTTTTTCCATTTTCTGATAATCCCCACTTCCTGCTTTATCTAAAAGACGAAGCTCAAAACCACCTGCAGCTCCATAACCCGGAATAGATGGCGGTTGGAAGAATTCAATATTGGCTCCCGGAATATTTTTAGCTTTTTGTTCAAGCTTTTCTATAATCTCGGCGGCGGATTCTTTACGGTCTTCCCAACTTTTAAGGTTGATCAAACAAGTACCTGAGTTTGAACCTGTACCTTCCGTCAAGATTTCGTAACCTGCCAATGATGAAACAGACTGTACACCGTCAATATCTTCAGATTCTTTCAATAATTCTTTGGCAATCTGGTTTGTTCTTTCCAATGTAGAACCCGGAGGTGTCTGAATAATTGCATAGATCATCCCCTGATCCTCACTCGGAATAAACCCTGATGGAAGTGAATTACTTAAAAAGAATGTACACAAACAGAACGCCAATAATAACGGAAGTGTTACCATTTTTTTCGTCACTGTTTTGTTCAGCATTTTCTCATATCTCCCTGCTCCTTTCGTAAATAAATTGTTGAATTTATCTAAGAAAATAGTAATTGGAGTTCTCTTTTTAGCTTTTCCGTGGTTATTTTTTAGAATTAAAGCACATAAAGCCGGTGTCAACGTTAATGCTACCACCCCAGAAAGGATAATCGCAGAAGCCATTGTAATGGAGAACTGACGGTAAAATACCCCAACCGGACCAGACATAAACGCAATTGGAATAAACACAGATGCCATTACCAAAGTAATCGCAATAATTGCCCCACTGATCTCATGCATTGCTTCTTCCGTTGCTTTTAATGGCGAGAGACCTTTCTCTTCCATCTTGGCGTGGACGGCTTCAATAACCACGATTGCATCATCGACGACGACCCCAATTGCCATTACGAGGGCAAAAAGTGAGATCATATTCAGCGTAATTCCAAAGGCGGACATTACGGCAAACGTACCGATCAATGAAACTGGAACCGCAATCGCCGGAATCAAAGTAGAACGCCAGTCTCCTAAGAATAGAAATACCACAATCGCCACCAAGATAAATGCTTCAAATAACGTATGAATTACCTTTTCAATCGATGCATCCAAGAATCTGGAAACGTCATAACTGATATCGTAATGCATTCCTTTCGGGAAGTTATTTTTCTGAAGATCAGCCATCAAAGATTTTACATTTTTGATAACGTCACTTGCATTAGAACCATATGATTGCTTAACCGTGATCGCTGCAGAAGGTTTTCCATTTAATGTAGAATAGATATCATACATTGAAGAACCAAATTCTATATCCGCAACATCTTTCAATCTTACAAATTCACCTCCCGGTTTTGCTTTAAGGATAATATTTCCGTAGTCTTTTTCATTATTAAAACGACCCGGATATTTTAAAATATATTCAAATGACTGCGAGCGTTTTCCTGAACTTTCTCCTGTTTTACCAGGAGATGCTTCCAAACTCTGCTGATTCAGCGCCTCCATTACCTCATCGGATGAAATATTGTAAGCTGTTAATCTATCAGGTTTAAGCCAAACACGCATTGCGTATTCTCTTGTTCCTAAGATGTCAGCGAAACCTACTCCACCAACCCTTCTCAATTCAGACATTACGTTAATATCGGCATAGTTGAAAAGGAATTTCTGGTCAGCTTTAGGATCATCACTATACAAGTTAATGTACATCAACATGTTAGGCTCTTCACGGGTAATTTTCACCCCTTCACGCACTACCAACGGCGGAAGTTTATTTACCACCGAAGAAACACGGTTTTGAACATTTACTGCCGCAACGTTTGGATCTGTACCCAAATCAAATACGATCTGGATAGAAGCTTCACCGTCATTTCCGGCATCGGAAGTCATATACTTCATTCCGGGAACACCGTTTAGACCTCTTTCCAATGGGATAACCACGGATTTGATCAACAATTCGTTGTTTGCTCCCGGATATTCTGCAGTAATATTTACTTTAGGCGGAGAAATTGAAGGAAACTGCGTCACCGGAAGTTTTACCAGCGACAGGACTCCCATAAATACGATAATCAATGAGATTACGATAGACAGAACAGGTCTGCGAATGAATTTCTTAAACATATAATTTCATTTTTAGAGTCCTACTCTGCTTTTAATTTCAATGATTGAAGAACTTTTTTCGGATCCTGGAACTTCACCTGAACTTTTTGATCATCTTTTACTTTCTGAACTCCTTCAAGAAGAATTTTATCTCCCTCAGCAAGTCCTGAACCTATTACATAAACATCCGGAAGCTCATAAGCTACTTTGATATTTCTAGACTTTACTACTCCGTTTTTATCCACTACAAAAACATATTTCTGATCCTGAATTTCGTAAGTAGCTTTTTGTGGAATAATTAAAGCATTTTTAAGCGGTAAAGTCATTTGTACTTTTCCTGTTTCGCCGTTTCTTAATAATTTATTAGGATTCGGGAACTTAGCTCTGAATGCAATATTTCCTGTTTCGCGGTCAAATTCTCCTTCGATGGTCTGAACTTCTCCTTTCTGAGGAAAAACATCTCCGTTTGCCATCACCAAAGAAACCAGATTGCTTCCTCTTGATGCAACATTCGTTTGATAAGACAGATATTCCGGCTCGGAAACGTTGAAATACGTGTAGATATCATTGTTATCCGATAGAGATGTTAATAAATCACCTTCATCGATTAAACTTCCCAACTTCAAAGGAATTCTATTGATGATTCCTGAGAATGGAGCTTTGATGTCCGTGAATGACAAGTGGATCTGAGCCAGTTTCGCTTCTGCATTAGCCGCATCCAACTTAGCTTTTGCCATCAATCTTTCATTTTTAGAAACAATGTTGTTGTTGGCTAATGTACTTGCGTTTTTCAATTCGATGGTAGCCTGTGCTACCTCAGCTTGCGCCTTTAATAATTCCGCCTGATACAATTTGGGCATAATTCGGAACAATGTCTGACCTTGATGTACAAACTGACCTTCGTCTACAAAGATCTTCTCAAGAAAACCTTTTTCCTGAGCACGAACTTCAATGTTCTTTACAGACTGGATCTGCGCTACATATTCTTTGCTGATCACAGTGTCCATTTTCACGGGGTTTGTAACCGGATAGATTGTAACTTCTTCTTTTTCTTCTTTTTTGCTGTTACAACTTGCGAACAACAAAAGACTGCCAAGCGCGAAGCTTGAGACAACTCTTTTCATCATAATACTAGAGTTTATATAAATCGTTAATGTTTTAAATAGAAAAATTGTGGCAATGAGTATTTTGGCGATGTGAGCTCACCTACAGCACAACGCAGAACATCTTCTGCTCAAAATAAAAAGCAGAAAACTAATCGAAAAATAAAATTTTAGATTCTGATAGAACGAATCAGAATGAATGTTTTAACTGAAGAAAATTCAGATAAATAGCCGTGAATTGCGGGCTTTAATTTTTTAAAACTTTTTAACCCAAAAATATAAACCAGCGTAAAAATACTTGCAAAGAATACGATAGACTGCACTGTATCCGACAACTGGAAGTCGTCTTCCGCAAGTTCTAAGGAATAAGCATTACTTACATCATCCGGAGCCTGCTGTACAGAAAGCTTTTCGTAGGTTTGGTTTAAGCGGTTTGCTCTTTTGGGTAAATTATGAGAAGTATGCGTGTTATAATCGTTTTTCAACGTTTTGACATTGATCTTACTTTCCACTACGAATAGCAGAAAAAGACTGGTCAAAAAGTATACGATGTAGTTTCTCATTTTCAAGGCACAAATGTAATTCTTAGTTTGAATACATTTCTAACAAATTCCATGATAATTACACATATTAACAATATTTAACTCTCCTTTAAATAAGCTGAAAACCCATTAACACTGTTTTTTCTAAAAAATATGAAGCTGAAATAGCGCTATAATTATTTAAAAAATATGATTTCACAAAATATTAATATCAATAAACTTCATACAATTAAATTATTTTTTCAACATATAATATTAATTATCATTAATATTTTTATTATAATTTAAGATTATATCAATATTTTATTTAATTTTAAGTCAGAAATAAATAACTAATAAGTGATTTGTTTTCTTGTATGATTTTATCAACTATGGAAATATCAATTCCTTTTAACATTTGTTATAATCATTTGAATCAAACAAATTCAAACCATAAAAAAAACAATAATAACCACGAAATACTATATTTATGAAAAACAATTTAACATTAGCAGGATTGCTGTTTACTTCAGTTCTCTCATTTGCACAAATAGGTATTAATACCTCAAATCCTCAAAATTCATTACATGTGGATGGAGCAAAAGACAATCCGGCAACAGGCGCTCCCTCAGCTACCCAACAAGCTAACGACTTTATCGTCACCTCTACAGGAAGTACAGGAATAGGAACTACAACTCCAAATGCTTCGGCTATTTTGGATATCAGCTCTGCAAATAAAGGAATATTGGGCCCCAGAATCAGCTTAACATCTGCAACTATGCAGCTTAGCGGCAATCCTAATGCAACAGGTCTGCTTATTTATAATACAGGTCCGGTTTTGAGTCAGGGATATTATTTCTGGAATGGTGCCGAATGGAGAGTTTTTAACACATCATCCGGAAACAATAGCGGAACCAACACTTTAGCAAATGTTGAGAACATAGCAGTTATTGGCCCTTTAATAGCAACCTCTGACAACGGAAGAGCAGGATATGGTCTTTCTATTACAACTCCTGATGGTAAATTTTCGGTAAGAACCTTTATTCCTGCAACTACAGGATTTTCTTTTGTAAATATACAAATCAGAAATAACAGCACCGGAAATGTAGATATTATTTCGAATGAGCACTGGCTATGGGGTGGCTCAGGTGGAAACCAGCAAAACCAATTGAGACTTCCTCCCGGAGTTTGGGCAGGAGACGGAGGTGTTGATTCATCTGCACTTACAGTTGCCACAGCACAGACAGCCTCAACATTTCCATCTTGGGGAAATGCCGAAACCTATGCTGCAGGAATGCCTGAACATCGCCTTTACGCATGGACAACCAACGACGGAAACGACAAGGTTTTCTATAAACTGGATTATATGATGGGTTCTTCAACGCCCGGCAGCGCAGGAAATGCAACAACCTGTCCTGGAGGAGTATGTAATACAACTAAAGCATTTTTCACGATCGATCAAATCACTGCACCATAAAAAAACAAAAAGGGAGTTCTTAAAAAACTCCCTTTTTTAGATATATAAAGAAAATGGAATTGATAATTTACAAGCTTACAAAACACCTTAAAATAAAAATTATTAATTAATTTATGCAAAATTAACATATTTATATTAAAAATAATTGTAAATTTATAACACTTTAATACTTAATTCATGGAAAACCAAATCACTCATCACTATGAAAAAATTTTTACAAATCATTATTTTCGGCATCATTGCCTTTTCGGTAACAGCGTGTAGGCACTCTGCAAAAGAATCAGAAACCCTTACCAACACTATACAGCCCGTAAATACAGATGACATTACTAAAGATGTTTTCAAAGATGCTTACGGAGATCAAATGGAAGTTGCGATCAACAATTCTAAAAACACAATGACTGTACATCTGGATGGCAAAACTTATGAATTGAAAAAAAGTGAAGACCTTCCCGAGTACACTGCTTCTAATGCAGAATACCAATATTCTAATATCAGAGGAAACATTACTTTCCTGAAAAAGAATGTTGATATGGTTTTGTTCCATCATACAAAGGAAAAGCAACAACCAGCTTCTACCAAAATGGCATCATATTAAAAATTATCACTATTAAAATTAAAACTATGAAATTTTTATATAATCATTTAGCGAGTCTGTTTTTGGTAATGTTTTTGGCATCGTGTATGAGCAAACCTATGCCTCCTACTCCCCCAACAACATCAAATGATATTACAGGAAAAACCTGGAAACTCACAGAAATCAACGGTAAACCTATCGCTCTTAAAAATCCTAAAAGCAATCCTTATTTTTCATTAAATATGAAAGAAATGAGATACGAAGGAAATGGCGGATGCAACGGTGTTGGCGGAACTTTTGAAATCAAACAAGAAATGATGCGCATCAAATTCAACCAAGGAATGTCTACGATGATGGCCTGCGACGATCTGGAAACCGAACAATTATTCACAAAAGCTTTATTGGCTGCCGATAATTATTCTGTAAACGGTAATACATTGAGTCTTAATAAAGCGAGAATGGCTCCTTTGGCAAAGTTTGTATTGCAGAAATAACTTCATTTTCATAAAACACATCAACATAAAGGAGTCACTCTACAGTTTGTAAAGTGACTCTAATTTTTTCTGCATTCACCGTCTTCATTATTTTTTTCATCTAAATAAAATGTAACTGAGGGAGTTACTTTTTTTTGTGGGTAAAAGATAACAGTAGGAAATTTCATCACTCTGCTATCTTTGTACACAAAAACAACAAAATATTTTTTTTCATTTGGTAAATTAACCTTCCTGGTTTATTGTATCTCTTGATAAGTAATTGATGATTCATTCCAATCGAATCGAACATCAAAAGAAGTCCTATCCGGTAAGCTTGAAGAATTATCAACAAATAAATAATAGGTTTTATTAGCTGCGGTAGTATTATTAACAGCTAGATTACCAGATACCATTCCTCTCATTTCGGACTTAGCAAAACCTGCAGAAGCTAGTCTAGGCTGTATTGCATCTGCTATGAAAGTGGCATTCGCCATATCAGCAGTGTTATTTCCTAATCTAAATCTAATAAAATTACTTCCTTTAACATATGTATCAGTAGCAGATGATAAAAACTCTACTCCTAATGTTAAATTCAATAACCATTTTCCTGGAGGAAGTACTATAGGAACTCCTGTATATTTGGCGGTAGTATTATTATTTGCAGCAAAAGTATATACAGTGGAAGGTACCGTGATCGTTCTAAAGGCAATAGCAGTTGATCTCCAAGTTCCTACACCATCTGCATCAGATGTAAGTACACTTCCTTCAGCTTGTGTTCCATCAACAATCCTCACAGCGCCTGCTGTTGGAGAAACAACATGCAGCTTTACAGAAGGATCTATAGTTCCTACACCTACTCTTCCGACATTTGTTACGACAACATCATTTACTTGTTGAGCAGCCGTTGGAACAGTATTAATATCATTATCCCTGGCTCCATCAATGTGAAAAATTTGTTGAGGTGTAGAAGTTCCGATACTCACATTTTGATTTTGTGCAGCAAATATGGAAGGTCTTGCTAAGTTAGATACATCTGCAGCTAAAGTTCCAATTCCAATTCCATCAAACCCGTTTGTAGCACCCGGATTTGTATTATGAGTTAAATAATATCCATAATTCTGATCGTTTTCGGTAAAGTATAAAGAACCTCCAGAGCCATCTACATTAGCATTAGACTGAATTCTTAAAACCGGATTAGGAATAGAACCTGTCTGTGAAGCGGGACCTCCCACTCTCATCTCGCCTCCTAAAACTTGTAATTTAGAATTAGGAGCAGCCGTACCTATACCTATTCTGCTATTCGCTGCATCTACCGAGAATGTATTTCCACCAACTGAAAATCCATCTACCGTAGTGGGAGTAAATGCCAATCCAAATGCATTTTGCATCACAATACGGTTTCCGGAAAGCGTACCATTGGTATTGTAAATATTGGTATCTGCAGAAGTTCCTGTGTTTATTTTAACCCAGACCGTTCCATCAAAATAATAATAACCTACCGCATTGATATTAGCTGCCGTTCCTCCCGTGCTTCCGTTAGCAATATTATTTACATAAATCATTGTGGAAGTTGTAACTCCTGTCATTGTTTGTGCTTTTAGTCGGTCTACTCTTGGTATCAACAATCCTTCCGGTACAGCGCCTGTAGTAGATTTAGCCACAACATCAAGGGTTGCTCTGGGATCTGATGTGTTGAATCCAACCTGTGCTTGGGCAATACTTGCCACCGTAAGGGCAAGAACTAAAGTAATCTTGTTTTTCATTTGTCTTAGTGTTTAGCATTCTTCTCCATTTGCATTAAGCTATGTTGAATATTTCCTTCAACGTTTATTGTATGCTTTTTGGAGTTTTCTAAAGATTATTTGTGTTTTTATAAATCTTCAGTTTATATATTAAATGTGTGCTTTATTTTGTGACACGTTTTTGTGAAATATTAATTGAAATTTTCTTATCAATTAATATTTCAATTTCATTAATTTTTCGCTGTAATAGTGGAGTTATTATCCTGAAAGATTGGTTAAAATAAAATTTGTATCGTAAAAAATGTAATAATGCTAATCCTCAAAGAATATTAAATTCATAGAGATTATACCACACATTTTCTCTTAAATTTTAAGTTCCTCCAAGAACTTCAAAGAAGTAAGACATTACGTCTTGTTGATTAGCTATCGAAAAAACTCCTGTTGTCTGATTAAGTCTTAAATTAGTTGTGCCCTGCAAATAATTATCCCAAGATATATTTGTCCCCGTATTGGTTAGTAATGGTTTAGAGTTTCCATAAGCATCTTTAATATTAACATCAACAAATCTAATCGGATTTAAAGGTCCAGTTCCAATTATTGTAAACTCACCATAAGTATAGGATTGAGTAACTTCATTATTTGAATTATTACTAGCATCCACATAACACATAAAACGTACACGCGCTATCGTATTAGTATTCGGTAATACTATAAGATTAAAATTTCTTCCGGGTCTGTATCCGCCAATCACACTTGTAAATCCTCTTGGAGGTATTGTCATCTGCCCGTTATCAATATCTGCATGAAGTGGTCTTGCATTATATATCCATCCTGGTACGTTAGCTGTAACAGATTGGCTCAATCTTAATGTTCCTTCTATATCTACATTATGAGCAGGTGCTGAAGTACCAATTCCCACTTTATTATTAATTGCATCTATAGAGAAAGTTGTTCCGTCTACAGAAAATCCATTTGTTGTCGTTGTATTAAACGCTAAAGTATTTGCACCTTGATTTACAACACGGTTTTCCAACAGAGTTCCATCAATATCATACATACTTTTATCTGTATCAAACTTTAACCAAGAGGTACCGTCGAATTTATAATATCCTACTTCATCTATATTAATGGCTCTTCCTGCTTGTGTTCCCGTACTAGTATCATTCACATAGATCATGGTGGAAACCTGTACTCCTGTCATAGACTGGGCTCTCCCCCTGTCAACCCTAGGTATCAATATACCTTCTGCTGTTCCGGAAGTTCCCGTGATGTTTTTTGCGTTAATATCAAATGTTGACTTAGGATCTGTCGTATTTACCCCTATCTGCGCAAAACTGACCGAATTGGCGACAAACAAAAGACAGATTATAATTATATTTTTCATTTTGTTAGTATTATGTTTTTCCAAGTCTTGCCTGAAATACTTAAATTATTTTTTATTATCCTAATAAATGATCTTATGTTTATATCCCTCCCAGAGTTTCAAAAAAGTAAGTCATTTTATCTGTAGAGTTCTCAATTGTAAACGCTCCTGTGGTCTGATTAAGTCTCAGAGATGTTACCCCTTGAGAATTGTTACCCCAGCTTAAAGTAGTTCCATCATTAGTAATCAACACTTTTGGGTTGCCTTCACTGTCTTTTATATTAAGATCAATAAAGCCGATACGACTAGAAGTCCCTCTTCCTAAAATTGTAAAGTCTCCGTACGTATAAGCTTCAGCTTCGTTGTTTTCAGCTGCAGTGCTATCATCTACATAACATACGAAACGTACTTTTACAATCGTATTGGTATTTGGCAAAGTAGCAATGGTATAATTCTGTCCTGCTTTATATCCCCCGGCTACAGTAGTAAAACCTCTTGGAGAAGTTGTTACCTGTCCCGATGTTGTACTTACATAAAGAGGTCTTGCATTATTCAGTTGTGAAGAGTTGTTCTCTGTAACATTTTGACTCAGCCTTGCCGTTCCTTCGATATCTAATGATTGAGCAGGAGTAGTTGTTCCAATTCCGACTCTGTTATTCGCTGCATTTACAGAAAAAGTAGTTCCGTCTACAGAAAAAGCATTTGCTGCAGTTCCTGTAAACGCTAATGTTTTGTCTCCCTGATCTACAATACGGTTTTCCACAAGAGATCCATTTGCATTATAAATATTGGTATTTAGGTCAACTTTTGCCCAAAGAGTTCCATTGAAATAATAATATCCTGTTGTGTCAATATTTGCAGCAGTGCCTGTTTGGCCTCCTGTCAAAATATTATTTACATAAATCATAGTAGAAGATTCTACTCCGGTCATAGACTGAGCTCTTTCTCTGTCAACTCTTGGTACAAGTAATCCTTCAGGAGCTGTTGATATTCCCACTGAATCTTTAGCGGTAATATCCAGTGTCGCTTTTGGATCAGCAGTATTTATACCTACTTGTCCGAAAGCAAAACCTGAATATAATATTGCAAATAAAATAACATGCTTACTCATTTCTTTCTGTTTTAATTTTGTTTATGTGTGTTTTTAGAATCGTAATCAAAAAAAGTGACCAGTCGTATTTCTGATTTGTTTTCGATAAATTTTCTACTGCAAATCTATCACCAACAACAGCTAAAATTACTACTACAATTTGACTACTCTATTTTAAAATACTAAAAATCAAAACATTACAAAACAAACGCAGTAAGATTGAAGTAGATGAAAAAACATATCTTTAGTAGAGTTATCTTATCAATTTTGAAAATTTGAAACTTTTTATGAATTTTATATGAAGTATTTTTTTTAATCTTTACTTTTGTTTAATATAATTTTTCATGAACTTCTCTACTAATTTTATATTAAAAGCACTTTATCTTTTCACCATATTACTGGCAACACAGTATATGTCACAAAACCATACTTTAGCTGAACTTGACACCATTACCCGTCAATACAAAAATAAAGGCGATCTGGAAGGTGCAATGAAGTTTAATATAGAAGCGCTTAAACATTATGAAAATGATAAAAATATAGAAGGTAAAGCAAGTACATACATCAATATTGGAAACCTTCTCTGCACACTCAACAGACATAAAGAGAGCTTAGAATACTTAGATAAGGCTGAGAAGGAAATAAAAAATACAAGAGATCCTATCATAAAATCCAGATTGTATAGTGAATACGGAAGAAATTATGCACTGCTGAAATTACAGAAGCAGTCTAACAAAATTTTCGATAAAGCCATCAGCTACGCCTGGAAAATCCCTTCCCAAAAGCAGAGAGATTATTATTTATATTACAATTACGCCTGGAAATGGGATAATTTTGATAATCTGAATGAGCTTGATTCTATGCATATGATGCAGAGAAAGTGTCTAAAAATATCATCAGAACCTTTAATATTTGTAAAAATTGCAGATCAATATGTTTCGAGAAAAATACATCTGGATTCTGCTGAATTTTACCTCAATAAAGCTCTTCCGCTAGCTTCAACAGGAAAATATCCGATTCGTCAGAAAGCAATGGCATTAATAACATTCGGGAATCTGTATACTGAAAAGAAGGAATATGAAAAAGCACTGGATTATTATCTTCAATCTCTTGCCGTTTCACAAAAAATGAAGAGCAATGCAGATATACGAGAGGTTTACAAAGCTATTTCAAGAACCTATAAGTTCCTTAATGATAAAGAAAAAGCCCTAGAATATTACTCTAAATATTCTTTTCTAAGCGATAAAATCGTAAGTGATGAAAAAAAAGCGCTTGGTGTTGCAGTAGAAAAATCTCTTCAGGAAAAAGAGCAGGAAAAGAATAAACTCTATTTGTATATCATTATTATTGTAGCTGTTTTCTTCATTTTAGGATATTTTATAAGAAAATTCTATCTCAAAAAAGAGAAGCATAAAGACGAACTTATTGAAGAAAAATCTATTGAAACAGACAAGCTTAAAAAGAAGATCAATGTTTCCTTTGATGAGGTTACTAAGTTGGCGAAAACCAATGATCCTTTTTTTCTGACGCGTTTTAAAGAAGTGTATTCAGAATTCTATGAAAACTTAATAATTCAGCATCCGAATATTACCAATCATGATGTAAAATTCTGTGCTTATCTTAAACTCGACCTTTCAAGTAAAGAAATTGCCCAATACGAAAATATCACCTTACGCGCTGTAGAGACAAAGAAATACAGACTTAAAAAGAAGCTGGAACTTCCTGCCGACACAGATCTGCAAAGATGGATACTTGATTTGTAAAGCATTAAATCTTACGATTTTCTATAAATAAAGTAACAGATAAGAAGGCTTAAATTAACGAGAACTGAAAAAGCATTAGATAAAATAATTGGCAGTTCGTCCTTCATAATACCGTACCAAACCCACAAAGAAACTCCCGTAATAAGAACCAACAACATAACCAATGAAAGGTCTTTCACGTTTTTTTCTTTCAACACTTTTATCAACTGAGGAATCATGGAAGCGGAAGTAAGCACGCCTGCAACAATACCTAAAACATTTTCGTTCATTGCTTTATTTCTAGCTTGAAGATAATGATTTTCGTAATATTCATAAATTTTAAATATATTATTTGCGAATATTCACGCTTAACATTTTTTTAAAAGCAAAGAAAGCAAAGGTTTTTTGGACTACTAACTGTTTTTAAGTTCGCAAGGGCGTTTCACTCAGCGAAGTCCGCGAAAGTTTTTTTTCAATTACATCAGATATTATTTTATTGAATTCAGGAAAACATTTAAATCTGTTTCTTTATTTAATCCTATTTTATATTTTATCTTAGTTTTATATACTCTTACACTTCCCGGTGTAATATTTTCTAAGAGAGAAACTTCTTTGGAGGATAAATTTAATCTGAAATAAACACAAAGCTTTAATTCATGCTCAGTCAGAAAAGGAAATCTTTCAGATATTTTTTGCATGAATTGTTTGGCCTCATCAGAACTTTCGCCTACAAATTCATGATTTTTCTGATCAATCTGAAGGAGATTATTGATCTTGAAAAACAAATCCTTTACGGTTTCCTCCGCATTAATATTTTTAGATTTTTTTATTTTTTTCAAATTTTCTAAAAATGCTTTTTCAGTTTCTATTTTTAAATTAAGGTTGAGATGCAGGTTTTTAATTTTTCCTTTATGAAGTTCGATATCTTTTTCAAGATCTTCTTTATCGTTTTCTAATAGGGTATTTTGACTTTCGAGTATACGTCTTTCTTCCTTATTTCTCTTTCTTATTCTAAAAATAGCTCTGATGAAAAATATAATTACAATGACTGATAAGATGATCATTAAAGCACTTCTTTTTCTTTGATCTGCAATTTTGTAGTCATATTCCTGATTAATATTTTTGATAATATAACCGTTCAATATATCTGAAACAGTGTCTAAATCTCTAACTGTTTCTTTAGAAAACAAATTATTAAACATCTCCAACTTCTTGGAGTATAGCTTAAGATTTCTAAAATCATTATTCTCAGCGAAGTAGTTCTGCAGTAATGTACAAGCCATTATTCCATCCTTTGTACTTTCTAATTTAGGCAGAGTTGCTATCACCCTTTCAATAAGTTTTTTGCTATTCAACGGCTTGTTCAGATCTTTATATAATTGGAGTAATTCTGCGGCATTTCTAATAATGATATAGGGATTCCTATTAGATTTTGCCATTTGAAATTCAATCTGCTCATTATAATATTTTACAGCATTGGTATAATCTTTTTTCATAAAATAAAATGAACCTAAATTCCCTTTCATTATATTAATAAAATATAACTCATCTTCCGTTAATGATTTTTTGCTTTGAAGTATTTTAATACCATATAAAGATAACTTAATGCTAGAGTCTATTTGTCCCATTCTGTGATCGCACAAAGCAAAATTATTATACATTGAGGCAATATATAAGGTATCATTTCTACTGAAACTGTTCAACGCTTTTCCGAAATACAGTTTAGCCTGATAATAATTATTGTGACTAAAATACCATCTTCCCTTCATGTGATATAAATGGGATAAAAAGGTCTTTTTTTCAGACTTTTCTTCGATTTTTATGGCGGCATTTAAAAATTGTAAACATAATTTTGGAGATGCTTCTTCAAATTCAAGCGCTAAATAAAAATTACAGGCGGTCGTTATGTAATCGTACTCATCATTATTAATTCTTAACAATTCGTAGATCAAAGATATTTTTTTCGATCTGTTATCTGGGTAAAGAAACATTTCAATATACTTACTACTAATGAGGTATTTTATGTCCTGTGTTTTTTTATATTTTTCGTCTTCTTTAATGTATAAACCATAAATTTTTTCGCGATCGTTATGAGTTGCTGTATATTCTTTATCAAGTTTATAAAAATACTCATTATCATTCTGAGAATGACATGAATAGAGAAATAAAAATGAAATTAGAGTAAATATTACGATCCTATACATACTCTAAATTAGAAAAAAAAAGTCAGCGAAAATCACTTAATTCTTCTAATCTTATTAAATAAGAAAATTAGTTTTAAAATAATTGAAATTAAATTATAAAATACAATCAAAGGAATTTTACATAGTAAAAAAAACTGTTTTAAATGATAATTCTCACCATTAAATATTTAGATAAAATACCCATACTATTTCAATAATTTATTAAAATATTAATGGAAAAACTAAAAAATATAAATAGTTTGCAATAATTCTGCATCATTTGGTAAAAGTTCTAATCCATATAAATAATTAATAACTGAAAAATTTAACTTATTAATAATAAAAACGTTATAAAAATAAAATTAACACTTTGTGGTGGATAAAAACCTCATGATTAACACCAATTAACACCTCTTTTTCACCACTTTAATGACACGCCACATAAATTTGTTAAAAGTTTCACAAGAACAAAAACAGTTTTTTAACTCTAAATAAAATGTTATGAAGTCTTTTAAAAATATTGATGTAGGGAATCTAATTAGACAAAGAGTTACTGAATCCGAAATAGAAATTCCCAGAGTATGTAATTTTTTCAGTTGTACAGAAGAAGAGATTGAAGAAATGTATGAGTCTAAAAGCCTAGAAGCAGATACTATACTGAAATGGAGCAAGTTATTAGAATATGATTTTTTTAGAATATACTCACAGCATCTTATTCTTTTTTCTCCTCCAAGCAACGCATACAGCGCAGATAGAGAAAAAACAAGCGCGCTGCCCCAGTTTAGGAAAAACATTTATACCAAGGAAGTTATTGATTTTCTGGTAGAATTGATACAATCCGGAGAAAAAAATATGAATGAAATAATTGATCAATACGGAATCCCAAAAACAACCCTTCACAGATGGACCGTAAAATACAGAAACCACGAATTGGAGAAAAAAAATAAAAATACCTCCTAATTTTATTAAAAAACAACACACAGATGGAAAAAGCAACCCCAAACTACAAAAGAATCTATAATGATATTATAGCAAGAAAGCATCCTCACAAAGAAGATCAATGCAAAACGATATTAAAAAAAACAGATCTATCCATGCTTGATGTGATTAAACTCAACAATATTATTTTCGGAATCAAGGATAAGGAAACCCTCATTTTTAACCAGATGCATCGTTCTTATGACGAGAATACAATTCTGGAAATCCTTGATTATCAAAGTAAAAACAATTTAAACAACACCCAACTAGCCAACCATTTCAAGCTCAGCCGAAATACGGTTACTAAGTGGAAGAAACATTTTTCAAACAGGCATTCGCATTCTTTTAAGGCGTAGCAATAATAAAAAAAATCCTTAAAAAAACACAATTTAGTATATGCCATAAAGACAAGATATAGAATGTATTGATTTTTATTTGTGTTTTATTAGTGTTTTCCACCGATCGAAAGGTCTTTAGAAAAATCAACCTTCTATTTTTTGCCTTAGTAGCCCTTATTGAATGTGAATGCTCTTTTTTAAAATTTTAACCAATCATACAACATATATAATTATTAAGTGGAAATAGGAAGCGCAAGTACTTGCCGATGCAAAAACTCATCCCCTTTTACATTGCTTATTTGCGCCCTATTTTAAATTAGAAAAAAACATCTTCATAGTAATAAGTAAAGTGGAAATAGAAATTGCAGGGATCTGATTCATAATCTATAATTAAGTTTTAGCACCTGCATTCTATTTTTTTTGAAAGATGACTAAAATTGTCTCATAAGTTTTTTTAAAAATAAAGTTTGTACCGGAATGCGGACACTCAATCTTGATTTTCAATTTTAAGTGATTCGCATTCCTTTTTTTATTTAAGATTAAAAAAGAAGTCTCAAAATCAGATAAAAACAATTCAATTTATATTAAGAATAAATAAATAATAATAAATTATATCTGTAAATCACACAATAATATACTATAAAAACTACTTTTGCATTACAAAACCACAAGTCATGTTTTTAAAATCCCTCTTAAAAAAAACATTCTATGTTCTCATCTTATTATTTATAGAAAACTATGACGCACAAATATATTCTATAAAAGATCTCGACAGCCTCTCTGAAAAATACCGGACAGAAGGTAACATTAAGAAAAGTATAGAGCTTAATATTAATGCCATAAAAAACTACGAAAAGCAAAACAATAAAGATGGCGTAATAGCAGCTTATATTAATATCGGCGGCCTGTTTTGGAATCTTCACAGATATAAAGAAAGTCTGAAATATCTGGAAAGTGCAGAAACAGAATTAAGAAAAATAAAAAATCCTACATTATGCGCAAGAATGTATGGAGAATATGCCCGAAATTACGCTTCTCTTGGGCTTTTAGATCAATCTAATACCAGTCTTGACACTTCAATTTACTTCGCAAAACAAATCTCTGATAAAAAGGAAAAAGAAAAACTTCTCTATTTTTACTATACTTGGAAAATAGCCAATTTTGAAGAACTCCGTGCTACTGATTCCATCAATTCTACCCTAAAAAAACGATTAAAACTTACGGTTCAGCCTCTTACTTATGTTTATATGGCAGAAAATTTCATCCAGAATAAAAAGACAGATTCTGCCGAATATTACCTGAACAAAGCCAGCAAAATGAGTGGTGATTTTAGTCATTATCAAAAATCTATGACTCTCCTTGCTTTTGGAAAATTGTATACCGCAAAAAAAGACTATCAGAAAGCTTTGGATTATTATCTTAGATCTTTGGCTATTTCTAAACAAGTTTCGAGAAAAAGTGATATTAAAAATGCCTATAAACTGATTTCTATAACCTATGATTCTCTTAATGATATGGAGAAAAAGAACGAATATCTTCAACAGTATTCCAACATCAACGACAGCATTACCAGATCTGAAAGAGAAGCTTTGAAAATACCGGTAGACAAGATCATTCACGAAGAAAATGAGAAGGAAAAAAACGAAAGATTAAAATACTTCATCTTAATATCCGGAGTTGTAGCAGCAGCAATTATTGTCGTTATCGCCCTTACCAGAAAATATATCAAAAAGCAGAAACAGGCCGAGGAAATAATTATCGAAACCATGCACGAAACAGATGAATTAAAAAGCAAACTCAACGAAGCTTTTGAAGAATTATCTAAACTCGCCATGACCAATGATCCTTTTTTCCTGACCCGTTTCAAGGAAGTTTATCCTGAGTTTTATGAAACTTTGACAACAAAATATCCTAATCTTTCGGCAAATGACATAAAATTTTCAGCTTTTTTAAGGCTTAATCTATCTACAAAAACAATTGCACAGTATAAAAACATTTCAATCCGCACTATTGAATCTAGAAAATACCGATTGAGAAAAAAACTAGACCTTCCGTCTGATGTTGATCTTAATAAATGGATGATGGAACTATAATTTCTTAATTAAAAAATAATTTTCAAAACCTTTAAATGAAATATTTTGAAGGTTTTTTTGTGACTTTTTACGTAATAACTCCTCAAAACCAATTTTTAACACTACGTCAAAACTACTACCCAACAAAACACAAACAATTGATAATTAAACAATTAAATACATCAAGTAAATTTGCAGTATTATATTATTCAAAAATTGACTATACATTTGTACCACATTCAAGTTAGTATTTCAAAAACACAAATTTTGATCCTTAGCTTAAATAAGGATTTAAATAGTGAGTGTAACCCAAATAAAGCACTCACTATTTTATAAAGTTTAAAAAATTAATAGAAAGACATAATAAGGTTATTTAAATTTTACTTTATTAATAATTTACAACTTAATTAGAGTGAAGTGGAAGTAGGAATGCAAATATTTAATATAAAGATTCATCCCATTTTATATGAATGTTTGCTTCCTCTTTTTTTAAGAAAAAACTACTAGTTTATTTATAATAAGGGTTGGGTAGTAAGTGAACTACAAGTAAGCTTACTACCTTTTTTTAATCTTCTTGATTTTCAAGAAAAATGCTCTTATTTTATTAAGATATTATATAATCCGATTTATTAAAATTTGCTTACAAATTTAGTCTTTGTGAAGTTTTTTTTCGAAGTAAGTAAATTAGAAAGGTTTGCAGATATATTGATATTAAAAAGTCATCCCGATTTGAAATTGACGTATCTGCATCCTTTTATTAAAACACATTTGAAATTAAACACATCTGCGAAAAAAATTATTAAATCGTCCTATTTTTAGGGCGATTTTTTATATGTTTCAAAAACTGCAATAAAAATATACTCGTTATTAGTTATAACTAAATTATAAGTCACACAAATTCTAGAATAATGTGTTTGGACGAAATTACAGAGTAAATGCTATTATTGAAAATTTAAATAAAATAAGATAAAAACTTCATGATTAGATAGTGAAAAATCTACTGTATTTTAACCATCAATAATACACAATGATTTAGCTATCAACAATTTATATATTTGAAGTATAATTGTAGTAATAGATTTTCCATTAATCTGCCATAAATTTGCTGAAGCTTTTAGCTATCAACCCATCAAGTATTCTTGAGAATATTATTCTACAATTCTCAAAATACTTTTACTAATTATCTGCATTATGCACAATTTAAAAGAAATACATATAGGATCATTAATCAAAAAAAGAGTTACAGAGTATAATATTAATATTTCTAGAATCTGTAATTTTTTCAACTGCGATGAGCTGCTGATTGATGAAATGTACAAGAGCAATTCTTTAGATTCTGCTCATTTATTAAAATGGAGTAAGTTGCTTGAATATGATTTTTTTAGAATATATTCTCAACATTTAATTCTCTATTCACCGCAGTCATCAACTCGGTCCGGTCATTCAAAAGTAGAGAAAACAAGCTTACCTCAGTTTAGAAAAAATATTTACACCAAAGAAATAATTGATTTTATAATTGAGCTTATTGAAACTAAAAAGAAAACGAAGACTCAGGTTATCAAAGAATATAAGATACCAAAAACTACCCTGTATAAGTGGATCGCCAAGTATAAAACAATTAGTAATGACGGAAAATAGTAAACTTATGGAAAACAAAATTTTAAACTCTCCGGATTATAAAAGGATCTTCAATGATATGATACAAATGAAATATCCTGAAAAGGAAAAAGAATGCCAAAACATATTGAATAAGAAAGAATTATCAAGTTTGGACATTCTTAATCTTAATGAAAAAATATTCGGGATTGAGGATAGAGAAACCCAAATATTCAATCAGTCTCATAGATCTTATGACAAGGAAGCTGTATTGGAAATTTTGAAACTTCAGAAGAAAAACAACCTGAGTAATTCAGAGTTGGCAAGAGACCTGAAAATGAGCAGAAATACCATCACTAAATGGAAAAAAATGTTTGCTTATTATAACAATTAATAAAAATTTTCATTTTTGTGTTTTTTGTTGACAGAGGATGTTTAAGCATTACCTGCTCTCCTCTGTCATTTCTCAAAATATGATAATGAAAACCACAGACTCAATTTTTAATTATATTTTTACTACAAAGCCGAAGATTGATATTAGATCTTCGGCTTTTTTATTCAATTATACTTTCTACATTTCCAAATACTCTGATAATTCATTTTGAATGTATTTTTGAGGCTTTTTTATATCTCCCGAGATATTTTAAGGTTCTCAGTTGACTTTTTTACTTTGACAACCAGCCTTTTAATATCTCAGTTCAGGTTTTTAACTTGAAAATTGACGTTTTTTACTTAAAGAGCTTTGATCATCAAACAAAAAACCGAAGATTTAAAGTAAATCTTCGGTAAACACAAACCCTAAAAAGATCAGGGATATTGGGGAACATTATCCCTTCCTTTAAAGAAAAACACTAGAAACTACGTGTATAGTTTAGGGTATTTTTTTCATCAAAAAACGAAAGCAGGGAAATGGGAAGTTTCTCTGCTTTCGGGATAAACACTAAGTCTGAAAACTCAACACTACTTTTCTCATCATTTGTTTTTTTATTTTCTTTTAAAAAGATCTAGAAAAAGACAGGGCAATGGAATATGAGTAATGTACGGGGATCCCTGCCTTTAACTAAATCAAAATATAATTAAAATTGTTTTTTAATTTAAGAGAAGCTTTAACTACGCTTTCTCTTATAGAATTTATTGAGCATTTCCTATGGAAATAGTGAATTGTGATAATTGAGTACCAATACCTGAATCTGTAATGGCAATAGAATCAAACCAAACTCCTCCAAAATTATAAACTATTCCTGATGTACCAATACTAGTACTCACAGTAATATTTGTTGTAGCATCATCAATTGTAAAATTATTATTACAGCCACCATTAGGAGCTACAGAAATTACCGGTGATACTTTTACACCACCTTTCGTCAATACAAATGAAAACTTGTTACCTGAATTTGAACCTGCTTGAAGTACTTTGAAGTTAGTGACTTCTCTATTAAAATCAATTATAGTATGAGATCCAGAAAATCTGAAGTTTGAAGCAGTAACTCCACAATTGGTAACAGACCCTGAGGGTTTTTCAACATCACCATAATTTCTAAATTTCGCAGTAACAAGTAATCCATCCACAGTACCAGTTGCAGTACCATTACTTACCGTGTAAGGAATTCGAAATCCTGTTGGGGAAAGTGAAAGATCGGGAGGTGGCACTACGGGAATCACTGTACAATCATTTCCTATCCAGGAAGTACCGTTCCAATATTCCATGCAGTTATCATCCGTGTTATAGATCCACGATCCTGCTGGTTTAGGATTGATACCATCTCTCTGCGCTATTGTAAGTCTGGGAGGCAGAAATCCCTTATCTATGGAAAACACCTCGAGCATAGCACTGGGGCTAGGGTTTGGAGTACCTACACCCACCTGCCCGAAGACTAATGCCCCAATACTTATCATCGCTGTGATTAATATTTTTTTCATTCTTAATTTTTTTAATTTTAAAGTACATTCAATTTTTTCCTTGTATGAATTGAATTAAGTTTATAAAATATTTTTGAACTTCTAAAAAAGCAGGGATATAATAAGGGAATTCCCTGCTTTAGTTAAAGGATATTTTATAATTTCCGAGAAGTCATCATTCTTCTCTGGCATTTTAGTAAGGTGTTATGTTGTTTTTTTACAATGCATCTCCTATACAGAAATCGAGATTAAATCCATTACCACTATTATGATTAGTAGCTTCAAGAGTCATTTCATCAAACCATACTCCTCCTAAATTATATACAATATTACCAACTCCGGAACCAGATCTCTTCACATAAATTGAATTACCATTTTTAGAAATTGTAAAACTACCGTTACAAGTTGTTTGCCCAAGAGAAACTATAATATCTGAGCTACTAATAATTTTATTATTTCTTTTTAATGTAATAGTATAATCTTCTCCGGAATTTAAGACTACTGATTTTACTTTAAGATTAACAACCGGCTTATCAAATTTAACCGTCATAGTAGAATAACTATATTGAGCAACTGCAAGAGCAAAACTTTTTGATGTATCGTTACTTGTTCCGCAAAAAGTATATACTCCAGTTGCCTGTCCAACATTCGTATGGTTAAAGGTAGCTGTAACAAATTTATTCGTACTAATAGGACCTGAAGCCTGTCCTCCACTTCCGGTATGCGGAAGAGCAAAACCATAACAAGCATTACCAAGATCTGGTGGTGCAACAACAAATACGTATAAATAACAACTTTTACCATCCAGATTAATCTCAAAATAAGCTCTACCTGTAGAAGTTGGTGTTCCGCCAATTTTTACTTGAATGTCACCGCTACCATTTACAAAATTTCCTGCAGATATTTCAGCTGTTAAACCTAAGATCCCTTTAGAATTAAAGAACTGTTGAGCATATGGCCCACCATTTCCTCCAGTATACTTGATAAACATATTGTCAGAATATGAACTGTTAGCTGTTGCAACATTATTTTGAACAGCTTGACTGCAATCTAACCCTATTATCGTCCCTTGATTGCTCGCAAAATTAATATTTCTATTACAGGTAGAACTTCCCAATGTAAATATGAAATTATGATCCCCCGCTCCTTGAGGAGTCCCACTTGCATATAAAGTAATCTTCTGAGTGGCTATACTCTGGAAATCTCCACTTCCTTCAAATTTAATACCATTCACAGAGTTACTTGATGCTGACCAAGGTCCTGTAGAAGCAGGGGTTACGTTTAGTTCAATCTTATTAGCAGATGTCATTGCTGTTCCCTGCTTATAGGTACCACTCAGTACCGCATTATTACAGCTAATAGTTCCTCCTCCCTGGCTTGCAGAGAAAGTAATATTTCTTACACAGGCAGTCGAGCTTCCTACAGTAAAGGAAAATGGAAAAGTTCCGTTTGATACCGGTACTCCATTAGCTCTTAATGTAATATTCTGAGAACCTGGAGAAGTAAAATCTC
The DNA here is from genome assembly GCF_001648155.1 of Chryseobacterium glaciei. Taxonomy (NCBI): domain Bacteria; kingdom Pseudomonadati; phylum Bacteroidota; class Flavobacteriia; order Flavobacteriales; family Weeksellaceae; genus Chryseobacterium; species Chryseobacterium glaciei. Next base: position 971,931 of record NZ_CP015199.1, read on the forward strand.
CGCTTCCGGTAAACTGTACTCCGTTTACAGTATTACTATTTGCTGTCCATGCTCCAATGGTTGTTACATTTACGGTAATTACTACTGTATTTGCAGAGGTCATTGATACTCCTTGTTGATAAGTACCACTCAAAGCTCCTGTAGTACAATTGGTAATAGTACCGGCTCCGGGATCTACGGTGCCTCCACTACAATTTCCTACCCATGCTGTAGTGTTCCAGTATTGCAGACAGTTTATATCTGCATTATATATTGTTAATCCTCCTGGCTTAGGATTTATACCATCTCTTTGAGCAGTTGTTAACCTTGGTGGTAGAAATCCCTTATTTGTAGAAAATACATCCAGCATAGAGCCGGGAGTAGGATTAGCAGTGCCAATACCCACTTGACTAAAGAGGAATATGCTAATACATATCATCAATGCAGTCGATATTTTTTTCATTCTTTATTTGTTTTAAAAATTAATAATACATTCAAAATTTTTCCTTGTGTGTTTAGAATCGTACTTCAAAAAATGACTAGTCTTATTTTTCCGAAATCTTCTCTCGAAAGAGGGTGCAAATGTAGAATTGAAAATATGAGATTTCTTTACGTCATTTTTACGACATAACTGTAATTTATTTAAAATCAAATAATTAAAACCTAACTTAAGTAAGAATGAAGTATAAAAGAAAATAAGGTCAACAATTTTTTTTACGGTTTAATTGATCTTTTTAGAATATTTATTGATAGATATTACAATAGAATGTTTCATTTAAAACATAAACGTAATTTTCTTTTCGAAAACATTATATTTGTTATTAAACCACATGTATGTTCCCATTACAATTAAAAAAATTAATCTATATCTTATTTATACTTATATTTTCACTTCATAAATCTCAAGCTTACACTTTAGATGAGTTAGATAGAATTACTGAAGAGTATAGAAAGTCCGGGAAAATGAAGGATATTATTGATATTAATAAAAAGGCTCTTGCACAATTTCAGAAAGAAAATAATAAAGAAGGAATTGTTTTAGCCTCCATTAATATTTCCAATTACCTAGTGATAAACACTGAACATAAAGAAAGTTTACTTTACCTTGAAAAAATAGAAAAGGATATAGAAGAAATAGAAAATCCTGAACTCAAATCAAGATTTTATGGTGGCTATGGAAGAAATTACTGTTATTTGGGAATGCATGAATTATCAAATGAATATTTCAATAAGGCAATCAAATACGGGGAACAAATTTTAGATAAAGATAAAAGGAAAAGACGTCTATATCTTTGTTATTCTTGGAAAAATCTTAATTTTAAAGAACTAAAGATTCCGGATTCTATAAAGCTAATGGAGCGAAAATGCCTTGCATTATCCCCAACTCCGTTCCTGTATGCGTCCATCGCTGAAAGATTTTTAGATGAAAAGAAGCATTTGGACTCTGCGGAATACTATCTACAAAAAGGATATACTTTGAATAAAAAATTCTCTTTATATGAAAAAGGTTTATTTTTTTATAATTATGGAAGATTATATACCGAGAAAAAGGAATATAAGAAAGCACTAGAGTATTATTTACAGGCTAAACCCATATTTGAAAAAACAAAAAGTTTAAGTGAAAGAAGAATTACCTATGATAAGATTTATAGAATTTATAAAACACTCAATGATATAAAAAGCTCTGATGAATACTATAAGAAGTATGCTTTTCTAACAGATAGTATTAGTAGAAGAGAGAGAAAAGCAATCAATATTCCTATTAAAAACATTGCAGAAGAAAAAGATGAGCAGAAAAAAGATGAAAAATTTCAGCTTTATATTGTTATTATTTTTGCAGTTTTAGCTTCTATCCTTACATTTTATTTTATCCGTAAAAAAAATCTTAAAAACCAAAGACAAAAAGATAAGATCATCGATGAAACTCAGCAGGAAACTATTAAACTAAAGAAAAGAGCTAATCCGATTATTTTTAATGAGATGAAGGAGCTTGCAAAAAATGCTGACCCTTTTTTCCTGACACGCTTCAAAGAAGTTTATCCCGAGTTTTATGAGAATCTCATTTCTCAATATCCTACCCTTACCTCCAATGAACTAAAATTCTGTGCATTGCTGAGGTTAAACCTTTCAAACAAAGAGATCTCTCATTACGAAAATTTATCCATCCGAACTGTTGAAACAAGAAGGTACAGGCTGAGAAAAAAACTGAATTTTTCTTCGGATACCGATTTCAATAAATGGATCATGGAATTGTAAAATTTCAACTATTTTTAAAAGAGATAAATAATTTAATTTGTCTCTTTAAATCTATCCAAAGATACTTCTTCATCCAAAGGAATATCGTTTTCAATAAACTCATACAAACTCTTTGAAAAGTAACAACCGTTCAAAATTCCGCGCGCTCCAAGGCCGTTAAAAACGTATAAGTTTTTATTTTGATAGTGGCGACCGATAATTGGTCTTCGATCCTTCACAGTAGGCCTAAAACCGAAATTTACTTCCTCAACTTCAAAATCGTAAGGATAAAATTCCGATAATCCTTTAACCAATTGCTCAACTGCAGAATCGTCTATATGATGATGTAATTGTTCTCTGTCGTAAGTCCCACCATAAAAATATAACCCGTTATAAGTGGGAAACAAAAAATGTTTCTTTTTGATTGTAATATTTTCAGGAATCGGGGTAGAAAGTTTTACTTTGATATGATGTCCTTTATTGGGAATAACAGCAATATCAGAAAAATAAGGATTATCCTTCACTCCCATTCCTTCACAGAAAAGGATATTTTTAAAGCTGATATTCTTGTAGGTATTTTCGGAAGTATTTAATTTACTGTAATCAAATTTCTCTTTTATTAAGTGAGAATTATTTTCAAAATAAGTGAAGAAATCACCAAAAAAATTGTTTACATCAAGCCTTGCAGACTGATTAACCTCTCCTGTATTAAAAGAGTTTTTTACTACATCTAAATGCTTAAAATCTTTATCTAAAAAATTAATTAAATCTTCATTCCCTGATTTTTTAAGCCAAAGATTCTGTTCATTTTCATCATGAAAAATCCTGTGGATAGGAGCCTCAATCAAATAATTTTTGCCTGTGTAAGTTTCAATTTCTTTAAGAGAATGTTTAAGAAAATCTATCTGTTCCTGAGCTTTCCAAAAGGTTGTAAATTTCTTTAGTACTACAGGATTAATGATCCCTGCAGAAACCTGAGAAGCACTCTTTTTTCCTTCCGAATACAGTACAAATGACTTATTATTCTTTATCAATTGATGAGCGAAAAACAATGCCGCATATCCATCTCCTACAATTATATAATCTACATTTTCCATAATAAAAAAACCTGAGTAAAAGTACTCAGGTTTTCTATAAATATCAAGTGAAATTTAGTAATTCCACATATCATTTTCCATTTGAAGAATTTGCTCCTTAATTCTGTCGCTTTCTTCTATCTGCTCTTCAGCATTTCTAGGAATATAATCTTTAATAACTCCATCTCCTAAACCGCTTGAAGACTTGTAGATTACAGAAGAAAATCTTCTTGCATTCAATAAATCATCAAAAGATAGGTCAGCAGATGAATTCTTTCTGTTATAAACAAAGTTATTTGCTAAAACATCTCTTGCACTAGGATAATAAACCCAGAACAAATCGATAAGCTCGTCAGCACCAACCAAAGGCTGTCCGTCTGGTCCTGTTCTACCTTGTACAGCAGGATCTGGACCCATTGCTGCGATACCAAGAGGTCTGTATTTCATTTGACCATCTCTTTTATCGATAAACCACATACCCATAATTTTAAGAACCTTAACCTTATCTGTAGTTGTTTTAAAGATATCTGTATATTCTTTCTTCTCTTGCTCAGTAAGTTGTCTTCCTGAGTTAAGAATGTCAATAGCTGCATCAGAGACTCTTACACTTTCTAATCTCTTCTGAATTCCTTCAGGAGAAAGTTTAGTTACAAAGTTCTCGTCGTCATATACCTCCTGAATTTTTCCAGTAATAGCTGCATCAAGTAACAATTGATATAAAGATCTTGTTTGAGTAGCCAACAATCCATCTGGATTATCATAATAGTACGGCTGGTTGATCTTATCGTTCATATCAATAATCTCCCAAACAAACATACTTTTCAAGATATCTTTATCATCTACAAAACCATATTCCAAAGGCTTTACTGTTTTGTCAACGATAGTATCTCCAACTTTTTGTTTATTCTCAGCTCTCATCTGTCTAAACTCCTCAGGAGAAGAAGCGTTTAGAATAGTTTGGGAAAATGCAAACCCCGAAACTAAAACTAAAAGACTGCTTATATATTTTTTCATAATACTATTTTAAACTTATTAAAATTAATTAATATTGATAACGATAGGAGATATATTCTTAATCTGCTGATTACCTAGACCTGTAGCCGTTGCTTTAATATCAAATATATAAACTACGTCTCCTGATCTTAAGTTTTTCACCAATCCAGCTGCGTCATCTAAGCTGCTACCTTTAATCAATAATGCTGCTCTACCAGGGATTTTTACCATAAACTGATTAACAGTGAATGAAACTGGGAAGTCGAAATCCGGTATTGCTGCTTGTACAGACTGGTTAGGTACTGAAGTTGCAGGCATAGATAATACGTTCTGACCTCTCATTTGTCCTTGTGGTGGCGGTACATTTTTAATTCTGTATTCAAACACCTGAGAAACATTTTGTCCACTAGGGTTTTTACCTGATAGTGTTAATTTAACAGTGTTTCCTGAGCTAGGACTAACAATCCATTTTCCTGGACCTGTACTTCTTACTGTAGCACCCGGAGCAGATAATGAAAGTTTAGAATTGTCAGCACCTAAGATTGATCCTGAAACAGGGTTCTCAAGTCCTCTATACATTACATTCATCTTATCAGCAGAAAGTAATAATCCTTTTTCAAGTTTTACTTCTTGCGGACCAGCAATTACATTATAAGTATGCGTATAAGGGTAAGGTTGTGATTTTCCTGTAGCATCTGTTAATGTAATAGTTCCATTAATTTTGTGCTCACCAAGTCCACTAGTATTTAAAGGAATATATCCTTTACCGTTTTCTTGTCTGCTAACTCCACTGATACTAATTTTATTACTGTTTGAATAAGTTCCTAACATAATAACCGCTTCTGCTTTTTTACCAGACTGAATATCTGTAGGCGCAGAAACAATAGCTTCATAATTATTAAACTTGATGCTTGCATCCACTTTTTCCTGAAGCAATAATGCTAGTGCATCAGATTGTACGTTTCTTGCATCATTCTGAATGATTCCAAGATTTGATATTGCTGCGATAAGTGACTGGTGATAGAATTTATTCTGGAACCAAGTTTTACCATTTGGAGATTTTCCTTGAGGATATTCTGCAACGATAGATGCATTAGCTCTATCTACTAAATCCTTCAATTGAGAATTTTTACCAAAAGTTGCAACAATATAATTTCTTACATCATCCATTTTAGCTTTCAAATCCGTAGACCCTTTTGTCAGAGTATTTTCATCTCCATCTTTAAAGAAGTAACTCATCGTTGCTTCATTATTATTAAGGGCTGCGAAGTTTTCGCTTACATCAATCTCTTTTCCTGCTTTGTCTTTTTCGTGAAATTCAGATTGTTTTTTAAGATTATCTTTAATCTCTTCTGCTGATTTCACCAATACATCTACCTTAGATTTCAAGACTTTGTACTGCTCCCAAGGCGTAGCATAAGTATCTGGTACTTGTTGAGCTTTTGCCTCTAAAGTTTTTTCGAAAATTTTCTCGTTTTTCTTTTCAGTTAAAAATCTAGTCTCGTTAAGTGCTTTAGTAGAATCATAAAATGATCTGATGATTTCCGCATCAATATTTAGGGCCATCATAGCGATGAACACCAAATACATAAGGTTGATCATCTTCTGACGAGGCGTCTGTTTTCCTGTTGCCATTCTCTGTTGTTTTTGATTAAGTAGTTAAAATTTAGAAATGGTTTAGGAAATTATGACTTCATAGCAGTTAACATACCACCATAAACTCTGTTTAAGTTATTTAAGTTAGATGTTAAACCTTGTAATTCCTGATTAAATTTTTCTGAGTGCTCAGCAGATTTTTGCATATCTGCAACATATTTGTTAGCAAATTCTGATTGTCTTTTACCGTTTTCCAACTGCATTACATATAGGGCATTCATACTTTCCATGTGTGTAGCCGCTTTGTTTAACTGATCATTATACTTATGAGTAGAAGCAGAAACGTCAACAGTTTGGTTGATCTGGTCTACAGAGTTTGAAAATTTATCAATACCTGTTCTTAGTCTATCAAATAACTGAACATCTAATTTTGCATCAGCAAGCATTTTGTCCAATTTTGTAGAAAGAGAATTTTCTAATTCAGCAAATTGAGCAGCTCCATTTTTAGAAGAGATATTTGAATGTATTGGGTTTGGATTTGCATGCTTATCTAATAATTCTGGGTAAACATTTTCCCAAGCATAAGACTCTTCAGATTTTGGAGGGTCAAAAGCGAAAATAATAAAGATAATTGCTTCAGTAATAAGCCCCACGGTAAGAGCGATGTTACCATTGATTGGTCCTAATGTAATGTGAGTAATTTTAAGCCAAGCTCCAAGAATTACAATTGCAGCACCGAACGAATAAAAGAAATTCATCCAAGCATCTTTAGTCTTAAACATATAAGTTAGTTTTTTTAATGTTAAATAAAATTGTTATTGAAAAAATAAATGTCCGATAATTATTATCTGTTAACTCTTCTCGGCTTAACAGCAGCTTCAGGAATATCCTGGATTGTTCTAAATCCGATATAACTTCTCGCAGAATCTTTTCTTTCCCAATCTCTTGCACCAGTCATAAGCATATAACCTACGTCTTTCCAAGAACCACCTCTTACAGATTTCTTAGTATCAGTTTTACTTTTAGTTGAAGGATTTAAAGTAGAAGAGAACCCGTATGAAGAATTATTATATCCAGACTCTGTCCATTCAGAAACGTTTCCGGCCATATCAAATAACCCAAATCCGTTTTTCTTAAATTTCTTTACTGGAGCGGCATATGTATAAGTACCTTTTTTATCATCTTCCATGTAATTACCTCTTTTCGGCTTAAAGTTTGCTAAGTAACAACCTCTATCATCCATTAAATATGGACCTCCCCAAGGGTAAGTCGCATTTTGCATACCTCCTCTTGCAGCGTATTCCCACTCAATTTCTGTAGGTAAACGGAAAGTTAATGGTCTTTGTTTTCTTCTTTTTAAGCTTTCGTTATAATCAGATTTCAATTTAGACCTGAAGTTACAGTATGCTCTAGCTTGATCCCAAGTTACCCCAACAACAGGATAATCTTTGTAAGCTTTGTGCCAAAAATATTGTTCGAACAATGGCTCATTATAAGCAAAGTGGAAATCTTTTACCCAAACAGTAGTGTCCGGATAAACTGCAATACTCTCACTCTTAAGGAAGTTTACACCTCTCTCGTTGTCAGCAAGTGCAGCATCCATATCTCCCCACTGATAATTATATTTTAATTTACTAACATCTAAGATTCTTTCGCTACCCATTCTTGAAGAAGCAGGTAAATATAAAGACTCTAATACTTCTGCATATTCTACATCAGGATATTTTGTAGTACTCCAATGTAAAGGAATTTTCCAGTCTAGTCTCTTGCTTGCATCAAATCCGCCGTCATCTCTACCTCCTTGTCCCTCTAAATACTCTTGATATGGTGTTAAATTCTCTTCTTTTTTAGCAAGGTATGCATAATCTCCTATGCTTGCTCCTTTACCACCACCTTCACCACCTTCTCCGGCAGCTTCAGCAAGTAAAGTTCTAGCAATTGAATCTCTTACATAGTTGATAAACACCCTGTACTCTGCATTAGTAGTTTCAGCTTCATCCATGAAGAAAGAAGAGACAGTCACAGTTTTCAATGCTGCTTTTTCAGGAGTATTTGTTGGATCCTGGTCTGCTAAACCAGCAACAAACGATCCTGCAGGAATTGCCACCATTCCGAATGGTCTTTCCGCAACAAATGATTTTGTTTTTTCTCTTGGTATCAATTCTCCTTTTGTTCCTGGCTTCCCTACAGAAGAGCTTCCACCACCTGAACAAGATACCGACGCTACTGACGCAGACAATAATAAAAGAAATATCCTTTTCATGTTAATTTTTATAATTAAGCCGTAAATATATAATTTTTTTAAGAAACTTTTAAGATTTTTTTTGAAATAACGAAAGAAATCTAAATTTATTTTATTTCCAAGTATTTTTATTCCACAGTTACAGATTTCGCAAGGTTTCTCGGCTGGTCTACATTGGCACCTCTATATACAGCGATATAATATGCTAAAAGCTGTAAAGGTACTGATGCAACAATTGGAGAGAAACATTCTGAAGTCTCAGGGATCTCAATAACATAATCTGCCATTTCGCTTACCTGTGTGTCTCCTCTATTTACTACAGCAATAATTTTTCCTTTTCTAGCCTTAATTTCCTGAACATTACTTACAATCTTATCATAGTGTCCTTTTTTAGGAGCAATGATAACAATTGGCATGTTTTCGTCAATTAATGCAATTGGTCCGTGCTTCATTTCTGCAGCAGGATATCCTTCAGCATGAATATAAGAGATTTCTTTTAGTTTTAGGGCACCTTCAAGAGCTGCAGGATAATTGTATCCTCTTCCTAAATATAGGAAATTGGTAGCACCTACGAAGTCTTTTGCGATATTCTGAGTCAATTCATGGGTTGCATTAAGAACATCTTCTATTTTCTTAGGCATAGCATCCAATTCGGCAATTAAGCTCATAAATTCAGCGTTTCCTAGGTTACCATTGTGCTTACCTAATTTAAGTGCAATTAAGCTAAGAATGGTAAGCTGAGCTGTAAATGCTTTTGTAGAAGCCACACCAATTTCCGGCCCTGCATGAGTATATGAACCTGCATCTGTAATTCTTGCAATAGATGAATCTACGACATTACATATACCATATATAAATGCACCTCTTTCTTTTGCAAGCTTCAATGCTGCCATTGTATCAGCTGTTTCCCCAGATTGAGAAATTGCAATTACCACATCTTTATCAGTGATAATCGGGTTTCTGTATCTGAATTCTGATGCATATTCTACTTCCACAGGAATTCTTGCATATTCTTCAATCAAATATTCGCCAATAAGACCTGCATGCCAAGAGGTTCCGCAAGCAATGATGATGATTCTGTTTGCATTTTTGAATTTCTCAACGTGATCCCAGATTCCGGCCATTTTAATTACGCCTTCTTCTACGATCAATCTTCCTCTCATTGTATCTTGTACAGATTTTGGCTGCTCAAAAATCTCTTTAAGCATAAAGTGCTCGTAACCACCCTTTTCAATCTGTTCCAAACTCAACTTAAGTTTCTGAATTTCAGGCTCAATTTTAGAATTATCATTAATAGTTCTGATATCTACTCCATTTTCCAATGAAATAGTTGCCATATGACCTTCTTCTAAATAAATAGCTTCTTTTGTAAATTCTACGAAAGGAGAAGCATCAGAAGCAATAAAATATTCTTTATCACCAATACCAATAGCCAATGGAGAACCTAATCTTCCAACAACCAATACTCCAGGATAGTCTTCATGCATTACTGTAATTGCATATGCCCCATATACTTCGTTAAGAGCATATCTTACAGCCGTCGGAAAATCCATTTCTTCGTTAAGATCCATAAAATACTGGATAAGATTTACCAATACTTCAGTATCTGTTTCAGATTTAAATGTAAACCCCTTTTCAGTAAGCATTTTTTTAATAGTATCATAATTTTCAATGATACCATTATGGATGATTGCTATCTTATTGTTATTAGATAAATGCGGGTGAGAGTTTCTATCACTTGGAACACCGTGAGTTGCCCAACGTGTGTGCCCCATTCCTATTGTAGCTGTTCCTTTTAAATGGCTCGCAATATTAACAAGATCTTCTACCTTCCCTTTTGTCTTTTCAACTTCCAGCTTGTTATTTTTATCTTCAAGAACAATCCCTGCACTATCGTATCCTCTATATTCTAGTCTTCTAAGACCATTGATTACTATATCGTAAGCGTCCTGAAAACCTGTATATCCTACTATTCCGCACATAATTTTATCAAGTGTTTTTTAAGTTTTATTTTGTACCGTAAATGATTTTTAACTGAATTCTATTGGCATCTGTCGATTTAGATCCTATAAATACAGCTCTGTCTACAGCATATGGTGTTGATGTATATTGGTATCCTGCCAAAGCACCTGTTGATGTAGTTAAGAAGCTACCTAAATCAATTTTAAAATATTTATCCTCAATAGCCTGATTATTAAGATTCCCCTCAATAATATCTTTTACAGATTTTGTGACTGTAAAGTCATAATATGATTGGGTTTTGTCAAGATCGTAAGTTCGGTAAATTGCAAAATTGTTAGATCCCGTTAAATTCAATAAATCTGTTGTAAATGCTGTGGTAACTTTAGGCTTTGTAGGATCTGTTGTTCTATCAATATCTCTTTGAACAATAGTAAAGTTTTTAGGCTTTGCATATTTATTTGTCCAAACAGGATCTGTATACATTCTAATTTTAGCACTGATAATAGCTGCTTTATTATTTTGATACAATTCTTTAAGATCTTTAATTGTTTGCGTAGAAAGCTTAACTCCTATTGAAGGACCTCCCATTCCTTGTGTGTACAGTTTTTCATCACCTAATTCTTTATTTCCTAAAACGTAAGTAGAAAATTGAGAGCTTCTCTCATATTTATAGTTTGCAATATGAGCATTCGCAGAACCTAAAGCAAATGTATAAGTTGATTGAGGTCTTGTCGTAGTATTATTTTCAGTCTTATCATTTTTATAATACATTACTAACTCCATATCATTAGGAGAGAATTGTATTAAATAAGCATCATCTTCATCAACAGAAAGTTTCAGACCTTTGAAGTGTCTGATGAAATTTGAAACATCACTAAGTTCAGGCTGACCTTTTTTATCAATAATTTTAGTTTTAAAGAAACTAGGTGATAAAGGAATTCTAAAGCCAGTTGCAGAAGTAAACAATGAAGACGCATCAGAATCTTTAGTAATTGCTACAGAATTTACTGTTCCCGTAAAATCTTTAGTTCCAATTTCTTGTCCAATTGTATAAGCTTTGTTTGAATAAGCTATATCTGCAGGACCATTTAAGAACTCAGTTACTTCATTTACTCTTATCGTAAGTTTTGGAGATTTTGTTCTACCGTATTTTATTGCAGGATAAGTATTTACAACTTTTTTAGCAGCTACACTTCCATCCGGATAGATGTAATCTTCATTCGTAGTCGTTGTAATAGAATCTGAAGCATACGTTGGCTTAATTACCAACACCACAGAATCAACTGTAGGATTAGTCCCAAAATCAGGATTATATGCTGGTAGTCTTAATTGTGTATAATAAGCAGCTTTTTGCTTACCAAACTGAGCATCTTTTACAGCGCCCAAAGTTGCATACCCTAATTTAGAAGCATCACTTCTGATACTATCATTATTATTAATATTATAGGCAATAAGAGGATAAGAAACCTCCTCGCCATGTGCAGCTCCGTCTAAGAATAATTGTTCTCCTAAAGAATCCGGATCGGGTTCGCAATTATAAAGCAATACACTTCCAAAAATCGCCAAAGAAAGAATGGCGAAAGCTTTTTTAATATTATAAGTCATTAAAATGTGTTTTTTAATAAAGTTGGTTTATAGAATCCACATCGAGATATTCCGATTTTGGAGTTGACGTTTCGTTGAAGGCTTTATCTAAGTCTCCATCTAGAAATTCGTCTCCTTTTACTACTGCGTCTACATACTTCATGCTTTCGATTACAAAACTTTGAACACTCGGATTATCTAACGCTTTTAATCCTGAAATATTGTCGAATTTCAATTTTTCACCGATATTTTTATCAAAAGGTGCATCTTTCTCATTGTATAATGAAAGAACGATTTTTGCATCTTTGAAATAAGTATCAGATTCGTAATATGTTTTAAGATAAATTGGAACGAAAGAAGCCATCCAGCCATTAAGGTGAATTACATCAGGAACCCAGTTTAGTTTCTTGATAGTCTCAATTACTCCTCTTGCAAAGAAAATTGCTCTCTCGTCGTTATCATCGAAAGGAGTTCCTTCATCATCAAAATAATATTGTTTTCTTTTGAAGTACTCTTCATTGTCTATAAAGTACACCTGCAGTCTTTCCCCCGGAAGAGACGCTACTTTAATAATTAAGGGTTGATCTAGATCGTTAATAATAATATTCATTCCAGAAAGACGGATAACCTCGTGTAATTGGAACTTTCTCTCACTTATTTGTCCAAATCTTGGCATAAAAACTCTTACATCATTGCCTTCTTGGTGCATCTTAAGTGCCATTTTGTTTACCACTGCAGCCATATTCGTGTCTTCTTGATATGGATACATCTCTGTAGTAATGTACAGTATTTTTTGATTCGGCATAAACTTCTATCTAATTTTTGTAAAAATGCTTTAATGTGCAAAATTACAAAAAAACATCCAACATTATTTTAATTAACATTTTTTTACGATAATTCCCTTTTCCAAATTGCTAAAAACGCATTTTATTATATGATATTTTTAGTATTTTTGAATTGCTATTAAAATAAACTATGGAAGTTCTAAAAAACAAAAAAACACTTCAGGATTTCATTGAAAGACAGAAAGAAATGGGTAAAAGGATAGGTTTTGCACCTACGATGGGGGCTTTGCATAATGGCCATTTATCCCTGTATGAGGCAGCTAGAAAAGAAAATGATCTTGTAGTTTCTTCAATTTTTGTAAACCCGACTCAGTTTAATAATCCTGAAGATCTGGAAAAATACCCACGAGATATTAATAGAGATGTCTTAATTTTAAAGAATTCAGGGCTTGTGGATGCGGTTTATATTCCAAATGTTGAAGATATTTACCCTGAAAAAGCAGTAAGCCAACATTATGATTATGATGGATTGGAGAATGAAATGGAAGGAAAATCCAGACCGGGGCATTTTGACGGTGTAGGAACTGTTGTAGAAGAGCTTTTCAATCAGGTAAAACCAGACAACGCTTATTTTGGTGAAAAAGACTTCCAACAATTGGCTATTATTAAAAAAATGGTCGAAAAGAAGCAACTTACCGTAAAAATAAAAGGAGTTCCTATTTATAGAGCAGAAAATGGTTTAGCATTAAGTTCAAGAAACCAAAGACTTCATGAAGACAGAAGAGAGGCTTCAAAGATTATTTTTGAGACTTTAAATAAAGTGAATGATTGGTTCAGAGTTGTAACGATTGCGGAGATCAAAGAAAGAGTCCAAGATATTATGGATCATCAGCAAGGCATGCAGTTGGAATATTTCCTTATTGCGGACGAAGAAACTTTAAAGGAAACAGATTTCTTTTATAAGGACAGAAATTTCAGAGCGTTTATCGTTGTAATGGTAGATGGTGTGAGATTGATCGACAATATGCATTTAGATTAAAAAATTCCATACAAAATATAAATAGGCGTTATCTTTTTTAAGTGACGCTTTTTTTATGTTTTAATTCAAAATTTATTATTGATGAAATGATGAAGATTAAATATTTGTTTAAGTAAATCTTAGAAGATTAATTTTAAAAACTGATTTGTTCTTGAGTATATATAAAAAATCAAAGGCCACCGTTAGGAAGCCTTTGAACACCAAATCACAAAATATTAATATGAAAAAAATTTACTTTTCAGTAAACTTGTGACCCGGCTGGGATTCGAACCCAGGACCCATACATTAAAAGTGTATTGCTCTACCAGCTGAGCTACCGAGTCGGTCACTAAATTTTAAGATTGCAAAAGTATGAAAAATAATTCACATCTTAAAATAAAATTTCAATTTTCTTTGCAGTGCCTGCGACTGGATTCGAACCAGCACATCCTTAGGAAACCACCCCCTCAAGATGGCGTGTCTACCAATTTCACCACGCAGGCTAAAAAGAATTACAAAAATCTAGTAATCATTTTTTCGCTTGTGACCCGGCTGGGATTCGAACCCAGGACCCATACATTAAAAGTGTATTGCTCTACCAGCTGAGCTACCGAGTCGGTCACTTTATTATCAAGTTTTGTTGTGAGTAACGTCCCTTGTTTTGAGTGGTGCAAAGATATAGCTTTTTTTTATTTCTCAAAACTTTTTCGCAAATTTGTTTAAAATAAATTCATGATAATTTCACTGGTAGGATACATGGGGAGTGGCAAATCTCACATTTCCAAAATATTAAGCGAAAAAATAAATTTTAAATTAATTGACCTAGATAAAGAGATTTCTAGGCGAAATAAATTAACCATTCCTGAAATATTCGAAAAAAAGGGAGAAATTCACTTTAGAAAGCTGGAAAGAGAAACTTTGGAAGAGCTCTTGGCTACGGAAGAAAATCTTGTTTTAAGCCTGGGTGGAGGAACTCCTGTTTATTACAATAACATGGAAATTGTAAATCTTAACTCTAAGAGCGTATTTTTAAGAGCTTCGATTCAAACTTTATCAGAAAGGATTTCAAAACAAAAAGAGAAAAGGCCGATAATAGCCAACATTTCGGATGAAAACCTTTCTGAGTTTATTGCTAAACATTTATTCGAAAGAAACGAATTCTATAGCAAAGCACAGTTTAATATCATTACAGACTCGCGAGAACCGGAAGATATCGTTAATGAAATCATTGAAAAACTATATTTATAAGTCTTTCTCATTGTTTTCATCTTCGTTTGAATCATTGGAGTCACCTGTTTCGCCAAAAAAGTCATCCCAGTCTGTGAAATCTCCGGAAATATCGTTTCCTGAATATTCATCCATGTCTCGTCTATCTTTTTTGGTGGGTCTTCCCTCTCCTCTGGTTCTGTAATAATCTTGGGTCATTTTACGCAGTTTGAGTGTTTCATACTGCTCTTTGTCCGTCACGTCCTTGATATGAAGCGGAACCAACTTGGCGCCCATTCTGCTTTTAGGGATTTGGATGACCTTAATTTTGTAATCAATCTGATTTTTACGGATTTTAATGACATCTCCTTCCTTCACTTCTTTAGAAGACTTTACAACCGATTCGCCAATGGAAACTCTATTTTTCTTAATCTCCTCAGTAGCAATGGTTCTGGTCTTATAAAAACGAATGCTCCATAAAAATTTATCTATTCTCATAATTTTTTATACTTTTGTCGTTATATTATTTGTAAAGTAATCAAAGTTTTTTGAAATGAAAAAAATATTTTTATATATCCTTGCGGGATCACTGTGCTTTTCTGCTTGTAAAAAGGATGATGATGTTGAAAATTATGTAGAACCAGAAGACATCGGAGTACAAAATACCTATGACGACCAGTCTATCCAAAAGTTTTTAGATGCCAATTATTTGGATACTCAAGGAAATATAAAGCCTTTCAGCGCAACAGATACGGCTGATGATAATTATAAAAAACTATCTCAGTTGGCGCCAGTAACGCTTCCTTCAGGAGTAATTTATATCAAAAGAGCTAATGCTCAGCCTGAAGATGCACCAGCAACAGCACCGGGCAAAACAATTGGAGCTACAGACATTACAAGAATCATGATGAGAGCTAAAACTTATCTTGGAGCCAATACAAATGGAGACGTAGCATTTATCTCTGGTACGGATATGACAGGATATAACACGATCGATGTATCAGGTTCTCCCGTAATAGATCCAAAGTTTTATTATATTGATCCACTAAATGATCCTTTAATAACTCAAGCAACAACTGATGCTGCAAAACAACCAAGTTATTACGTAATTGAAGGTTATAATGAAGCTTTACAAAAATTTAAAGCTTTTGATCAGACTGATGGTTCTCCTTATAACTTACAAGGTGTAATTATTGTTCCTTCAAGAGCTGCCTTTGCAAGAGACGCTCACTACAATTACAGTGGTTACTCTTTCAGAAACAGAACTTTCGTTTTCAACTTCCAGGTTTATAAAACGACTGCCAGATAAGAAATATTCAATCTATAAAATAACAAACCCGCTATGAAATTCGTAGCGGGTTTTATTTTGAAATTATTTTTAGTCGTTCAAGATCTTGCTTTCTGCTTTACATTTCCTAAAATATCCGGGAAATAAAGGTCTGCCAGATGATCAAACTCATCACCTCTCATAAACATTGTGGCATCTACTTCTTCGTATGAAGTTCTTCCTGCTGCTGCAATTAATTCGTTACAAGTATGAAGTGTATTTTTATGAAAATGGTATACTCTTTCTGCTTTATCTGTAACATCAAGACCTTTTATCAGCATTTTATCCTGCGTTGCAACACCTGTTGGACACTTGTTGTTATTACATCTCAGCGCCTGAATACACCCTAAAGAAAACATAAATCCTCTCGCATTATTACACATATCTGCACCCATTGCAACGGCTCTCAGAATATCTAAACTTGTTAAGACTTTTCCGCTGGCAATCACTCTCAATTTATCTCTTACATTATAACTGTTCAAGGTTCTGTTAACAAAGATCAAAGCAGGTTCTAAAGGCATTCCTACTCCATCAGAAAATTCTGGCGGTGCGGCTCCGGTTCCTCCTTCTGCTCCATCGATTGTGATGAAATCAGGGTAAATTTTAAGAACATTCATTTGAACACAGATGTCGTCAAATTCTTTGGTATCACCGATACATAATTTAAATCCGACAGGTTTTCCTCCGGAAAGTTCTCTTAATTGCTGAACAAATCTCAACAATCCTGCAGCATTAGAAAATGCTGAATGTGAAGGCGGAGAAATAATCGTCACTCCCGGTGTGACGTGACGGATTTTTGCAATCTCAGGGGTATTTTTCACTCCCGGTAAAACTCCACCGTGACCTGGTTTTGCACCTTGAGATAATTTAATCTCGATCATCTTCACATTAGGAAGATTGGAATATTTTGTAAACAATTCAGGGTTAAATTTACCTTCATCATCTCTACAACCAAAATATCCTGTCCCGATTTGCCAGCAGAGGTCACCTCCTTCCAAATGGTGGGGAGAAATCCCTCCTTCACCTGTGTTGTGGTAAAAATTTCCTTTTTTGGCACCTTTATTTAAAGAAATCTGAGCTCTATCGCTTAAAGCTCCAAAACTCATTGCCGAAATATTAAATAAAGAAGCATGATAAGGCTGAGAACACTGCTCCCCTCCTACCCAAACTCTCGGCAGTTCTTCTGCAGGAGATTTAGCATAAATGGAATGTTTAATTCCTTCATATTTTCTATGATTAACTTCTAACTGAGTCCCAAAAGGTACTGTATCACTCAAGTTTTTTGCACGTCTGTACACTGCCGAACGTTGATTTCTTGGAAATGGCTTCCCATCCGTCTCTCTTTCGATGAAATATTGCTGCATTTCGGGCGAAATACTCTCGAAAAAGTATCTGAAGTACCCAACAACAGGAAAGTTCCGTAAAATAGCGTGTTTAGACTGATAGGCGTTGTATACGCCCAATGCATAGAACGCAGACAAAGAAATTGGTATCCAATAATCTGCCCGGATTAGTAAAGCTACAATCCATGCAACAGTTACTAATACAATTCCCCAAGATAAAAACTTATCTCTCATAGAATGTAATATTTAAAAGTTAAAAATAAATTTAGTAGAAATTTTGCAAAGAGACTACACTTTTGCTAAAAAACTTTCATAAGAAGATTGCACAGAAACCGTGCCATCTGACAGTATTTTTTCTAAATTCAGAAATTCGATCTGGTTTACAGACGCTTGATCAAAATCTTTTTGCACTCGCACATAATTTTCTGTGAAGCCAAACATTTTACCATCCTTATTTTCATGCTCCCAAAGAACAGGAAGCGTTTTGCCTAATTGTGTTTGATAAAATGCCATCTTTTTCTTTTCAGAAAGGATTCTAAGCATTTTATTACGTTTTTTTCTTTCAGGAATCGGAACAACGCCATCCATACCTACAGCTTCCGTATTTTCTCTTTCAGAATAAGTGAAAACATGTAAATATGTGATTGGAAGATCATTCAGAAAGTTATACGTTTCCATAAATCTTTCCTCAGTTTCTCCCGGAAAACCAACGATTACATCAACACCAATAGCCGCATCAGGCATTACCTCACGGATTTTATTGACTCTGTCGTTGTATAATTTCGTTAAATAACGACGTTTCATTTTTTTCAACAAATCATCGCATCCCGATTGTAACGGAATGTGAAAATGTGGAACAAAACTTTTACTTTTAGAAACCAATTCGATGCTTTCATCCTTTAAAAGATTCGGCTCGATAGAAGAAATACGGATTCTTTCGATCCCTTCAACCTGATCAAGCTCTGAAATTAAGTCTAAGAAAGTATGTTCGTGTCTTTTATTACCGAATTCGCCTTTTCCGTAATCACCGATGTTTACACCTGTAAGAACGATTTCTTTGATGTCTCTGGCAGCAATTTCTTTGGCATTATTCAGTACATTTTCGATGGTGTCTGATCGAGAAATCCCTCTGGCTAGAGGAATTGTACAATACGTACATTTATAATCACAACCATCCTGAACTTTCAAAAAAGCTCTGGTTCTGTCTCCGATCGAGTAACTTCCGATAAAGAAATCAGTTTCTTCAATTTCACAAGAATGAACAACACCTTCGCTTTCAGATTTTTCTAAATCATCCAAATAGCTCAGAATATTGAATTTTTCTTTGGCTCCAAGAACCAAATCAACACCCGTGATTTGTGAAATTTCTTCAGGCTTCAACTGTGCATAACATCCAACGATCACTACCAAACCTTCCGGATTAGCTTTCATCGCTCTTTTTACGTGAAGTTTGCACTCACGGTCTGCGTTTTCAGTTACCGAACAGGTATTGATTACATAAATATCCGCTCTTTCATCAAAACTTACCTTATCATAACCGGCATCTGTTAATTGACGGGCAATAGTAGATGTTTCCGCAAAGTTTAATTTGCAGCCGAGCGTATGAAAAGCGGCAGTTCTATGAAAATGGGACATTGAGTATTCCTGATTTTTTATGGGTGCAAAGATAGTAATTTAAATAAAAACTCTGAATTGATTCAGTCTATTGTTTATATTCGTCCCTCACTTCCGGATTATTTTGAAAGCAAACAGGTGAAGAATTTGAATTAAAATCCGTCTCAGTGAATTTATCTTTCATTTCAGAATTAAATTCGTTGGATTTATTTCTAGCAATAGAAAATGTTTTCCAATCATCATTTTTCATCATTTTGGCGATGTAAACGATCTGTCCGATATGATAAGGATAATGAGCCATCTGACGGAAAACCGCATCTACAACCAACTGAGCTTCGCCCCTTATATAAAGTGTAGCATATAAATTTTCATCATTAATTTGGTTTAAAGCATCGAAAAAGCATTTCCAGCCTTTTTCCCAGAAGTCTAGGATTTCCGTTTTAGTTTTAAAATTATTTACAAATTCTTCATCACGGTTTCGCCAGCTTTTTTCACCGTCTTCCGTTAAAAAATTTGTCCATCGGGAGAGCATATTTCCTCCAAGATGCTTTACAATGACCGCAATCGAATTACTTTCTTCGTTAAAATGCCAAAAGATCTGCTCCTCAGAAAGTTGCTCAAATGTTTTGTCACCAAGAGATTTGTAATATTCGAAACGTTTGATAAATAGCTCTTTCATATCATTTAAAATAAAAACCAAGTTAATAATTTTCGCGTATATTACATAAATGGAAATTATGAATTGTAAGATCAGTCATTTTATGAAGGATTTAAATTCTTTAAAAACAGAACAGCTTGAAAAATGGTTTACCGATGAAAGTATAATCTGGATTCCTCCGTCTAAAGAAATTTCGGGTAAAAACAGAATTTTAGCTTTGTTTAGGGCAATTTTTAGGCGTTATGAAAATATTGAATGGCGAGTTTCCGAGATTTTTCCATTAGGAAATGGAAAATATTTTTATCAGACCAATTCTCTAGGAAATATGTCCGGAAAAGGCACTTACAAAAATGAAATATGTACAATTATTCAGTTTTCAGACTGCGGGAAAATATTATATCTTTCTGATTACTTTAAAGATACAAAAGTATTTAACTAAAAAACCATCTCGTTAAAGATGGTTTTATTTTATATTGATGATTTAATTATTCTCGGTTTTTAACCATTACCCATCCTGTGTATTTGAATAAGGTATTCTTTTTATCTTTTTCATTCCACGAAACAGAATACCAGTAATTTCCTGTAGGAACTTTCATTCCTCCGTTCGTGGTTCCGTTCCATTTATAGCCATTAAATTTATCCGCCTGGAAAATTTTAGATCCATATCTGTCGAAAATATTGAAGACCAGATTTTGTTTTGCTGCCAATGCAGAATAATCAATCACATCATTTATGCCGTCGCCGTTTGGAGTGATGACGTTAATAAGATTCGGAACAACAATCGTAATATTAATCGGTTCGCAATCATAAGCATCTTTTACATAAATCATATTATCACCTCTCGGAACATTCGTAAAAATATTGGAATCCTGCCAAGTAATATTGTCTATTGAATATTTGTACGGTGCAGTTCCACCCATCACGGCAATCGTAACTGTAGTTGTTGAAATATCGACACTGGAAATTACAGGCTGCTCAGAAGCATATACTTTTACCGTTTGTGTTGTGATACAGTCCCCTGTTTTTAGCTTAACCCAATAGGTTCCAACGCCAACATCAGTAATAGATTGAGTCGTAGCACCCATACTCCATTGATAAGAACTGAATCCAGGCCCGGCATCCAATGTTGTCTTGTCTTCCATACAGATTATTTTATCTTTTAAAACTGTAGAATAAACCGGAGCTATCACGATTAAAGTAACTTTAGCAATAGCAAAACAGCCGTTTCCGTTCGTTACTTTTATATAAACAACACCACTCGGAGCGATGTATGCGGCTGCTAGTGTGGCAGGAATTTCATTTGTCCCGTTCAATGCATCAGTTAAAGATGGATAATACTTTTTGGTAATTCCTCCCTGTGTTGTAACCGAAGCGTTGGTAAGATTAAATAGTCCTGTTGAAGGATTGGTTTCTATAAAACAAGATCTCAGCGTTGCATCATTTACCACAACAACTGGGAAAAACTTCAATGTGATGACCGCAGTTGCGATACATCCAAATTGAGACGTTATTTTTACATAGACTGTACCTTCTGCGGCAACATAAGCTGTAAAATTCAGGATTTCATTAGTTCCTGCATTAAGGTCAGTGAGTGTAGGGTAATATTTCTTAGTCGCAGTAGGATCTCCAAAAACAGCAGCTGTTGTAAGATCAAATGTTCCTAATCCCGCATTGTTATTATTACAGGCAAATAAATTAACATTAGTTCCCGTAATATTTCCCATCTTAAATTTAAATGCACCAACCTGTCGACAGGAATTGATAGGATTCGTAGGATTTGCAGGATCCAGATAATGAATACTGTAATAATAAGTAGTCGTTGTATTAACCGTAATTGGAGTTAAAATAGGATTCGATCCCGAAAGTGCATTATTTTGTGTAGTATGATAACTGATCAGGAAATTCGGGTTATTATTAAGAATTCCCGCAGATAAAGTCGTGAAATCAAAAATCGCAGGATTATTACATACAACAACCTCTCTCGGATCTGCTGGGTTTGCGGCAGGCAGTCCCGGAGCTACAAACGGATGAGGCTGTATCGTAGGATCTGTAAAAGGTGAAGCTAAAGTAGCCGTTCCTCCCCAAGTTAAAGAAAATGGAGCCATTGTAGGATTAATCCCATCAACCCAGTTATCTATATATAAGTAATAGGTTTGTCCCGGCAAAACATCCAAATATTTGCAATAAGGTGTTAATGAGCCACCCGCAGCATTTGTAATCGTGCTTGTCATATTCAACCCTGTAGCTGCGCCGACTCCGATTACGGTTGCAGCATTACAGCGTATTGGCGAACCCAAACTTCCACAGGTAACGTTTGGTCCATAAACCGCCCAATCATAATCTGCTGCAGGATCGTTCGGAACCAGATTAAAAGTAAGCGTTCCTCCCGTAGCAATCGTGAATTTGTACCAAATAGAATTATGTTCACCTGTCGTTAAACATCCTCCCAAACTTTCATTGACGGCGCCAATTCCCAAAGGAGAATATGTGATACTCGAGTTTCCACAAACCGACAATGCAGATGTACAATCTGCTTGCGAAAAAAAGGTCTGTGAAATAAATAAGAGAAGAAATAGTAGAGTTTTTTTCATATATTTTTTTTCAATGGTTATTAATTTAAATGTTTGTAAGACAGTGGATATCAAATATAAACATTTTTTCAATCAATAATAACAATATTCAAAAAAAATAATACATTTAAATGTGAAAAATTAAAAATTAATCAAGATTTAAAAAGAAAACAACAAAGATTATTTTATACTTGTAATATTTCCGCAAAGATTCTCAAGGTGAAAGATCTTATGGAAAGGACTTTTTACTTCATTCAAATGTTCTTTATCCTGAATGAAAGTATATCGGGAAGCAATGGAATTCATATCAGAAACAATTACCAACCAACATTCGTCTACAGAAGTATCGTAATATGGAAATTTTTCGTTTTTCTTTTCTATTAATTCTAAAATTTTCTCGGAACAAAGCTCATCAAACAAATTCATATTATATTCGTGAGTGATGAAAACATTTCTGCGATGAAAAGATTTTCTGACACTTTTTACACAGCCAAAAGGCTTTCCTTTCTTAATGCTTTTATAAATATTCAGAATATTTTCCTCCTGTTCTTCCAGACGTTCAAACTTAATATTTGGGTGAAATCCTAAAAAATAAACACCACGATATTTCGTAGTGTCTTCCTGTTCTAATAATATTTCTGCCTGACGGAACATCTTGTTAAGATTACTCTCCACCTTCTTCATTTCCAAATGGTTGATAACTTCGGTTAATTCTATTCCGATTTTTTTGTCATTGAATTTTGCGATAAAGTCAGGACTTTCGCAGGTAAGATCTTCAAATTTAACTTCAGGAAAATGGTGCATGAAAGAATTAAGGAGCAAGATTTCGGCTTTCTTCTTATATTTTTCGCGGTCATGAAGCGGAGACTCATCTATCGTACGGTGATACTTCTCCATCGGCTTTTTTTTCAAATGTCGATTCAGGTAGTATAAACTCAGATTTTTGATCAGATCTTCATCGGAAAATACCTTTTTCATGACTTCTTTTTTATTATGTTAAACAACAAATATCCGCTACGATTTCACTAATAAAGTTTTTGATTATCAATTTCTTACACTTAAAGGTAAGCAAAAAAACTGTTCAGAAGATGCTTTTAAAAATAATTTATTATATAATTAATGTAGAGTTTATTTTCATAATCAATACATTTGTTTTTCGATTACAAAAAAAACATTGATGTATGGATTTTAAAAATTTTAAAATGCCGTTTGGTATTAATCCTCAATATTCTAAAAAAGTTGCCTATTTCTCAATGGAATTTGCCCTTGAGCAGGTCTTAAAAATATATTCGGGAGGTTTGGGTTTCTTGGCAGGTTCTCACATGAGAAGCGCTTATAATTTAAAGCAAGACCTTATTGGGATTGGAATTCTCTGGAAATTCGGATATTATGATCAGGCTAGAAATCATGATCAGACTTTACAACCGACCTGGACAAAAAAAATGTACAGTTTCCTTGAAGATACGGGAATAAAATTTCAGATCGAGATTCACAGTGCGCCTGTTTGGGTGAAGGTTTGGTATCTAGATCCTGAAACTTTCAACACCGCACCTATGTTTTTCCTTTCAACAGATGTTCCTGAAAATGACCACATTTCTAAAACAATTTCTCATAGATTATACGATGCTAACGAGTCTACAAAGCTTGCACAATACATTTTACTAGGAAAAGGTGGCGCAAAATTATTAGATGAAATGAATCTTGAAAGAGACACTTACCATCTTAACGAGGCTCACGGGCTTCCTGCAGCTTTCCATTTATTAAAAAAATATAAAGGAGATCTGAATAAAGTTAAAGAAAAATTGGTTTTCACTACTCATACGCCTGAAGAAGCCGGAAATGAGAAACATAATATGAAATTATGTTACGATATGTCTTATTTTTCAGGTTTCAGCATGGAAGAAGTAAAAAGTATTGAAGGTTTTGATGATGACCGTTTCAACCATTCGCTTTGTGCTTTGAAAATGGCTAAAGTTGCCAACGGAGTTTCCCAACTTCACGGAGTTGTTTCCAGAGCAATGTGGAGCAAATATCCGGGAATTTGTGAAATAACTTCAATCACCAACGCTCAGGAATTCAAATACTGGTCGGACAAACCGTTGTATAATTCTAAAGATGAAAACAACGAAATTGTATTTGATTACCGTAAAAAACATTTAAAAAAGAGGCTTTTCAAAATCGTTGCAGACCAGACGGGAAATTTATTTAATCCAAATATCTTCACAATCGTCTGGGCGAGAAGATTTGCTGGTTACAAACGTGCTGACTTACTTTTACACGATAAAGACAGGTTTTATAAATTATTAAATAATCCAAAATATCCTGTACAAATTATCTGGGCAGGAAAGCCTTATCCGATGGATTATTCTGCAATTTCAACGTTCAATACGTTGGTTGAAGAAAGTAAAAATCATAAAAATATGGCGGTTCTTACAGGTTATGAACTTTCATTAAGTAAATCTTTAAAGCAAGGTTCTGATCTTTGGTTAAACAATCCAAGAGTTCCTAGAGAAGCATCAGGAACGTCAGGAATGACGGCATCAATGAACGGTTCTGTAAACCTTTCAACCGACGATGGCTGGATTCCAGAATTTGCAAAACACGGAGAAAATTCTTTTGTAGTTCCAAAAGCAGATTATAATACTATGAGTATTTACGAGCAGGATAATTATGATTTGAATAAATTATATGAAATCCTTGAAAATGAAATACTTCCAACGTATTACGACAGTCCTAATAAGTGGAGAAAAATTCAGCATAACTCGATGAATGATGTTAAAGATCAATTCAATAGCGATAGAATGGCTGATGAATATTATAAAAATCTTTACAATTATAAAGGATAAAATTTATTTTTAAACCATTAAGATTTTATTAAAGTTAAGTTGAGTTAAGATCAATCATTCTGATTTTAAGCTTTAAGCGAAGCAAAACTTAATACTCTTAACACCTTAACTAAATCTTAATGGTTCAACATTAAACATAAAAAAATTCCGTGAAAAATCTTCACGGAATTTTTATTTGTATTAATCTTTTTTCTTTTTAGGGACTTTTAAACCTTGTTCTTTAGCTTCAGAAATTCCGATGGCAATCGCCTGTTTTCTGTCTGTCACTTTTTCTCCGGAAGAAGATTTCAATTTTCCTTCCTTGAATTCGTGCATTACTTCTCCTATTTTTTCCTGAGCTTTATCTGAATATTTTTTCTTGCTCATGATACTATTTTTTTAAGATTTTGGCAACGTAATTCCTAATTCATAAACATCAGCATGTTTCAAATATTTTGAACGCTCTCTCGAAGTCACCGATTCTAAATGATCATTTTTAATCACAATGATCGGGTCTTCTGTATTTTCAATTTCAAAATTGGCAAAATATCTTTCATCGGGGCTCGTTTTATCATTACTAGCCTTTATTTTTTGTAGTTCGTCGGCATATTTTCTAAATCCGGGATCGGAAGAGTGGATAAATTTATATTCTTCACCAGCATACACATAGAAATGAAGTTTTTTCTCAATAAGTCCAGCTTCATCTGTAATTTGAGGATTATCATTTCCATCTTTAAAAGCTACTTCTACCAAAGTTCCTCCTTTTTTTTGCGCACAGTCTTCAGCATCTTTAAAGCTTGAAAAACCTGTGTATACAATTTGATCACTCAAAACGTAACGGTTAAGTTTCTGATCGTATGCATTCGTTTCCATAATTATTAATTTAAATTGATTGATATCATGATACATCCAATTTTTTTGCCAAACAGCACCTATTTCATTAATACTTATTAAATATCTCAGAAGATTCTTGAACTAAGCATAAACTGTGAATTTTAAACCTTTAATTGTATATCTTTAAAAATTAATTAATTAAATTAAAAATATTCATTTAAACAATTAAATTTGCAGACTAAAATTTTGACGATATGAAATTAAATTTTATTTTTTCTATTTTTCTATCATTAACAGCCGTATTGGGTAAGGCTCAAAGAATTGATGCAGAAAACATTTCTTTTCAAATATTAAAAGAACCTACAAATGCCATAGAAGCTCAAAACAGAAACTTTTCGGTAGTAGTAAATTCACCTTACAACATCACAAAAGAAAATGTGGTGGCAGATTCTAAGGCTAATTTCCAAAAAAGTGTTGATAATTATGACCAAAGTGTTGCAGATGCAAAACTTCAGCATGAAGAAAGATTGAAAGAGTATGATCTTGAAGTAAAAAAACTTCAGGAAAAATACAAAATCGAATCCGCAGAATATGGCAAACTGAAAACTGTTGAAAAAATTGCAATGAATGCCCAGCCGCCAGTTTTAAGAATCCCTTCCCGTCCGCAACTGAACATTCCTCAAAAACCTGTTTATAATCAGCCGGATCTTAAAGATGCTTTAATTGTTGACAATAAAGTATTGGCTTCACAAATCAACATCGACGGATTTTCAAGAGGTGGAAGTTATATTGACATTTCTGTGAATATGGAGAGAACAAACTTTCAGGATAACGCAGGAAAATCTTTTGCAAATCAACCTACAAAATTGGTTGTAAAACAAAATGGCACTGTAAAAATCGACAAAACTTTATTTTCTGATTTTGAAGAAATTGCATCAAGTCCAACCAATGAAATTAATTTGAGTGTTCACGAAAAAAATTATCTTCAAAAAGTAATCAATAGAATTAATGACATCTTAGCTGAGAATTTTGCGTACTCAAAAATTATTTCAACAGTAAAATTGGAGAACGTAAAAAATAAAGGCGATTATGATAATTTAGATAAAGCTTATATTTATGTAACAACCAATCTTAAAAAAATGCAGGCAAAACCGGATTACGCTCCAAACAAAGCTGCTTTTGAAAACCTAAATAAAGGGGTTGAGATCTGGAAAAGCACTTTATTAAAAATTGACTACAACGATAAAAAAGCAATTTACAACGGTAAAATTGCAACTTATCTTTATATGAATTTAATTCGTTTGAATCTTGCATTAGGAAACAAAGCCGAAGCTGAAAAATATTTAAATGAAATGCAGGAGCACCTTGTTGATCTTAAATTATCTTGGGATCAAAACAACGAACTAAAAGCTCTTGAACTAAAAATCTATAACTAATTCCATGAAAAAAACTTTAATCCTTTCTCTTGCCGTAATAAGTTCTCTAGCTTTCGGGCAAAAGAAATTCGTTTACGGTGACGCTTTCGAATTCAATTCAAAATACGAAAAAGACATCAAATTGGTTCTTTGTGACGACTATAATCAATACGTTTTCAGTGATATTAATGAAGACGGTTACAGTTCATATCCTCACAAAAAAATCTTAATGAGAAAACTGGATCAAAACGGAAATTTGATCGATACTTATACTAAAGATTATGCGAATAAAACCAATGGTGTTTTGCATAATTATTTAGGTTCAATTGAGGTCAGCAAAGATCAGTTTGTGATTTACACAGAAGAAATTGAAACAAAAATCAACAGAAAAGAAATTTTCCAACATGTTTTCAACAGAAAAGACGGAAATTTCACTACAACAAGCGTTGGTAAACTTTTCACAGAAGGCGGGATGAAACAGGGAACAACTTTCCTTAGATTCTCAGAAAACGGAAAATATGTTGCCATTGTAAACGACAGATCTGTATCTAAAAAAACAGCAAACACAATCGATAATATTGTGATCGACCTTTCTACCCTTTCAAAAAAATGGGATAAAGAAATCACTTTAGACACAGAATATTTTGAATCTGACGCGGCAGTTACCAATTCAGGAAGAATTTTAATTCTAAGAAAATCAACAGGTTGGAAAGAATCTTCAAAATTGGTTTACGTTTCGGCTCAAGGTGAGCAGGATATTGCTTTAAAGGAGAAATTAATCTTAAAAACACTGACTCCGGTTTCTATTAACGATCAGGATTATTTGGTTTCTTTCGGATATTTTACGGGAGTGAGAATCAACCAAAGTAATTTTGGAGATATGGCGTTCATCAATCTTCAGAACGGAAATATTACGATGAGCGAGGTTTCTGATTTCAGATCAAATACCAATATGTCGGGAGTAGATATTCCTCTGGTTCAGGTTGTAGACGGAAAAGCATTTTTATATGGATTTAATGTAAATAAAACATTACCACCGTCAACGCCTTCAAATCGCTTCCCTCATCCTATTTATTCTTATGGTCCGGGTAAATGGTTTACTGTAAAATCTGACGGAACCGCAAGTACAACTTCAACTGAAAAAAGAGGAGATATAGGATTTTTCACAAAAGACAAGATCAACTACTTTTTCACTGACAGTTATGGTTTCACGCCTTATAAAGTAGGAAGTGATTTCACGGATAAAAGTAAATTTGTCGAATTTCAGAACAGATATACAAGTACTGATGCAAAGTATGGGCAACCTATTTTAACTTCTGTTAAATACATTCCGCAGTCTGACCGCGTGATTTTCTTGAGAAAAGTAGGCGACAATAAATTGCTTACTCAAAGCCTTTACGGCTGGCAGAATTAATAATTTTTATTGATAAATAAACGAAAAGTTGGCAGTGATGTCAACTTTTTTGTTTTAAATAATTCACCAAATCCTAAACTTCATCTGTAAGATTTAAATATTTTATATATTTGAATTCTTTTAAAATTAGAAATGAAAAAATTCTTACTAACGCTTACAGTTGCTGCTGTATTTCAAAGTTTATCCGCACAGGAAATCACTTTAGATAAAATATATTCAGGATATTACCGTGGAAAAGGCATTGCCGGAATCACTTCCATGAAAAACGGAGAAAATTATTTAGTTATCGAACAAGGTGGAATTGCAAAATATTCTTACAAAACCTCTCAAAAAGAAAGCAATATCGTTGACGGACAATTTGAAAGCTATGAATTTTCTGATGACGAATCTAAAATCCTTTTATTAAAGCAGAGTCAACCGATTTACAGACATTCTTTCTTAGGAATATTTGATGTAAAAGATTTAAAATCAGGGAAAGTTATCAGCTTAAATAACGGAAAACCTATTCAGGAACCAAGATTTTCTCCTGATGCGACGAAAGTAGCTTTTATCGTTGATAACAATTTATTTTATCAGGATTTAAGTTCAGATAAAATCACACAGATAACTGAACACGGCGTTAAAAATAAAATATTGAATGGTCTTGCAGACTGGGTGTATGAAGAAGAATTCGGGCACGCAAGATTGTATGAATGGACAAAAAATTCTGATGCCATTCTTTTTGTTAAATTAGATGAAACTGAAGTTCCGGAAATCTATATTCCCATCTATGGAAAATCTTTATATCCGCAGGAAATGCGTTATAAATATCCTAAAGCGGGAGAAAAAAACTCTGTTGTTTCGGCTCACATTTATCAGTTGAGTGATGGTAAAAAAACAAGAGTTAATTTAGATAATTACAAGCATTACTACATTCCAAACGTTATTCAGACGGCAAAACCTGACGAAATTGTTTTAATTACTTCTGAAAGAGTTCAAAATGCTTCTGATGTTTTAAAAGTAAATACAAAAACGGGAGCTGTTCAGAAATTATTCACAGAAACTGACGAAAAATGGATCGATACAGACAGTCCGACATTAGAATTTTTAGAGGATAATTCTTTCCTTTGGGGTTCTGAAAGAGATGGAAACCGTCATTTATATTGGTATGATAAAGATGGAAAACTTAAAAAACAAATTACAAAAGGTAATTGGGAAGTAACGGATTATTACGGATTTAATCCAAAATCTAAAGAAATCTACGTTCAGACAACTGAAAAAGGAAGTATTAATAAAGTTGTTTCTAAAGTTAATATTGAAAACGGAAAAACTCAGTTAATCTCTAATACTGATGGAAACAATTCTGCAAGTTTCAGTAAAAACTATAATTATTTCATCGAAACATCTTCTACAGCAGCAAAACCTTTCACTTATGTTTTAAAAGACGGAAACGGTAAAGTTGTAAAAGAACTTCAAAATAACAACGATCAGCTTCAAAAATTAAAGTCTGATAATTTTGTTGAAAAAGAATTCATCACGATTCCAAATGAAGCCGGAGATCAGATGAATGCATGGATTATTAAGCCTAAAAACTTTGATAAGAATAAGAAATATCCATTATTCATGTTCCAATATTCAGGTCCGGGTTCTCAGCAGGTTGCTAATTCTTGGGACAATGGAAATGCAATGTGGTTTGAAATGTTGGCACAAAAAGGTTACGTTATAGCTTGCGTTGACGGACGTGGAACAGGTTTCAAAGGAGCTAAATTCAAAAAGGTAACATACATGAATTTAGGTAAATACGAAATTGAAGATCAAATTACCGCTGCAAAATGGTTCGGTAACCAATCTTACATCGATAAATCAAGAATCGGAATGTTCGGATGGAGTTTCGGAGGTTATATGACGAGTTTGGCAATGACGAAAGGTGCAGATGTTTTCAAAATGGGAATCGCGGTTGCGCCGGTTACAAACTGGAGATATTATGATTCAGTTTACACGGAAAGATTCATGAGAACACCTCAGGAAAACGCCGATGGTTATGATAAAAACTCTCCTACTGAATACGCTAATTTATTAAAAGGAAAATTCCTATTAATTCACGGAACGGCCGATGACAACGTCCATTTCCAAAATTCTATGGAATTTTCGGAAGCTTTGATTCAAAACAAAAAACAGTTTGATTTCATGGCTTATCCTGATAAAAACCACGGAATTTTTGGTGGACAAACAAGACCACAATTGTATCAGAAAATGACTGATTTTATCTTGGAGAATTTATAATCTCAAATAAAATTTGAACATAAAAAAATCCGGATCTGTTTTTTTAAGATTCGGATTTTTTATTTTGTTGAAACTTGAATGTATATCAATTAATTTTTGCTTGAAGCAATATAATCTTTGATTTTCTTTTGGGCAGATTCATGACTTATCGTTTTGCCATTTTCTATATCTTCCAATCCTTTCTTTAATGATTCTCTCTGAGGTTCAGATAACATTCCCGACCAATCTTCAGCATTTGTTCTGTTATATTTTGTCTTCAAAAAATCAATAAAATCATTCACTTCCTCGTAAAAATTTTCAGGAAGCGTTTTGATATTGTTTTCTAAATCTTTTAATGTAATTTCCATTTTCTTCATCTTTATATGAGTCAAAGTTAAGAAAATTCGATTATTATTTTTAAAATTCTATATTTGTGAAAATTGAAATTTATCAACTATGAAGACTAAACATCCTAAAGGGTTGCCTTTCCTCTTCTTTACTGAAATGTGGGAACGTTTCGGGTACTATTTAATTCTCGGAATTTTTGTGCTTTACGTTATTGAACCTACCGGAATGAAGGGCGGGCTCGGACTTCCCGACAAAACCGCAGACGATATTTTCGGAACTTATATCGCTTTGACTTATTTAACTCCTTTCATCGGAGGATTTTTGGCGGATAGAGTTTTAGGATATATTAAATCTATTTATTTGGGTGGAATTTTAATGGCAGCCGGATATATTGGGATGGGAGTTTTTAAAGAACTTCCTCTATTTTACGGGTCTTTAGCATTAATTATTATCGGAAACGGTTTTTTTAAACCTACAATTTCTACGTTATTAGGAAATCTATATTCAGAAGAACCCTATAAAGCGAATAAAGACTCAGGATACAATATTTTTTACATGGGAATCAATATTGGAGCGTTTATTTGCAACATTATTGCTGCTTTTATGCGTAATAAATTCGGTTGGGGCGAAGCATTCATCACCGCCGGAGTTGGAATGTTGATTGGAATGGTTATTTTTACCATCGGTAGAAAACATTACATTCACGCAGCTCAGATGAAGCCTGTGCAAGAAGGCGATACTAAGCTTTCTGAGATTTTGCTTAAAGTTTTCCTTCCCGCAATTGTTGCAGGAGTGATTGGCTGGTTTATTCCCGGAAATATCTTTGGAAGCGACAGTACAGATGCATTTATTTTTGCATGTATTCCTGTTATTTATTTTTATGCTTCCCTTTACTTTAAAGCTAAACCTGCAGAAAAAGCCTCTATCGGTGCTCTTTTATCTGTATTTATGATCAGTATGTTCTTTTGGGCAGTTTTTAAACAAAATGGAACAGCTTTAACGAGATGGGCTAATTATTACACCGACCGAAGTGTTCCTGCATCGTTAGAAAAACCATTGGAAGACATTTACATGGTAGAGGGGAAAAGCTTTGAAAACAAAGATGTTCCTGTTTATAATGAGCAATATCAATCTCAAAAAGATAAAGATGGGAAACCACTTAAAGAAGCTGGAAAAGATATCTATTTCAGAAATATTTCTCCAGAACAGAAAGCTGAACTAGAAAAGAATCCTGAAAAAAAGGTCTTTTTATATAATACAGAGCTCTTTCAATCTATCAATCCGTTTTGGGTAATTGCATTGACGCCTGTTGTCGTAGGATTTTGGGCATTATTAAGAAGAAAAGGAAAAGAGCCTTTGACACCAACAAAAATAGTGTTGGGATTATTTATTTCGGCATTATCTTGTCTGGTCATGGTATTGGCAGTAATGGCCGGAGAAAACGGAGCCGTAAAAGTATCATCGTTATGGCTGGTTGCCGGATATGGAGTAATCACAATTGGAGAACTTTGTCTTTCACCCATGGGATTATCTTTTGTGTCTAAACTCTCTCCTGCAAGATTAACGGCATTAATGATGGGAGGCTTCTTCCTTGCAAACTCTGTAGGAAACAAGCTTTCAGGAATTTTGGCAAGTACTTGGTACAATTATGATAACAAAGTAAATTATTTCTTGGTTAATTTCGCTTTGTTGATATTTGCTACACTTTTAGGACTTTCAATGTTAAAAAGATTAAACAAAATCATGAAAGAAAAAGGGCATTAATCTTTATCTTCATAAAGAATATCAAAGCTGCAGACCCGTTCTGCAGCTTTTTTATTTAAATATAAAATTAAAACCTTGCCAAAAACCCAAAAAAAACTATATTTGCTAGTCTTAACAAAAATTTAACAAGCAAGATATGGATACAGCCGTTCAGTCGAAGACTAAACACCCTAAAGGATTATGGGTTCTATTCGGAACAGAAATGTGGGAGCGCTTCAATTTCTACGGAATGAGAGCATTACTTACCTTATTTATGGTAAACTCTCTTCTCATCAAAGAAGCAGATGCATCAATTATTTATGGTGGTTTTCTTGCTTTATGTTATTTAACGCCACTTTTGGGAGGTTTTATTGCAGATAAATATTTAGGAAACAGAAACTGTATTATTTTGGGAGGTAGCCTTATGGCACTTGGTCAATTTTTACTTTTCCTAAGTGCTTCTACATTCTCTGAGAATTTAGGAGGAGCAAAAACTTTCATGTGGTTGGCCTTATTCATTATTATCTTTGGAAATGGTTTCTTTAAACCTAATATTTCCTCAATGGTAGGAAGTCTTTATCCAAAACAGGAAAAGTCTAAACTGGATTCTGCTTTTACCATTTTCTACATGGGTATCAACATCGGAGCATTTTTAGGTCAGTTTATCTGTCCTTATTTAGGTGACGTAAAAGATTCTGCAGGCGTGAGAGATATCTTCGCTTTCAAATGGGGATTCTTAGCGGCATCTATTGCAATGGTTATAGGAACAATAATATTCTTTATCCTTAAAAATAAATACGTTGTAACTCCTGAAGGCAGACCAATCGGAGGTTTACCGAAGAACAGTACAAGTGCAGATTTTGAAGAAGGAGAAACACAAACTGCAAAATTCACAGGAAAATCTATGGGTATTGCAACTGTTATATTTGTGGCATTATTCTTTGTATTCAGATATGTTTTAGTGGGTGAATTGGGATTCAGTTCTGTAGGAATGGGTCAATTGATCAAAGGGTTAATTTATCCTTTCATCTACGCTGCAGGGATTTCATTGGCATTCTTAATTATGAGTTCTGCCGAAAACAAAGTTGAAAGACAGAGAATCTGGGTAATTTATATCGTTTCATTCTTTATTATTTTCTTCTGGGCTGCATTTGAGCAAGCGGGTTCATCATTAACTTTCATTGCTGATAATCAAACAGACAGAAATATTCTAGGTTGGAATATGCCTCCATCAATGGTTCAAATTTTCAACGGACTATTTGTTGTAGCATTAGCTTTACCTTTCAGTATTCTTTGGGATAAATTAAGAGCTAAAGGAAAAGAGCCGGTTTCTCCAATGAAACAGGCAATGGGTCTAGCTTTGATCGCTTTAAGTTATTTCATCATCGCTTATAACGTAAAAGACTTAGGAAATACAGGATTATTAGCCATCAAATGGTTAATGTTATTATATCTTATCCAAACAATGGGTGAACTTTGTTTATCTCCAATCGGATTATCATTGGTAGGTAAATTGGCTCCAAAAAGATTTGCATCTTTATTATATGGAGTTTTCTTCATCTCAAATGCTGCAGGTTATGCTTTGGCGGGTTCTTTAGGAGCTATTATTCCTGCAACGGGAGACAAGTTTGTGAAAGCAGAAAAATTAGGTATAAATCTTCAGGATGTTTTAGATAAAAAAGTAACGCTTACACCAGAGCAGGTTGCTTTATTTGAAAAAGAGCAATTACCTGTTGCTAATACAACATTTGCCGGAGTTGAAATTCATAACCTATTTGAATTCTTCATGGTATTCGTAGTACTTTGTGGTATTGCAGCTGTAATTTTAGCGATCTTATCACCTAGATTAAAGAAAATGATGAACGGTGTAAACTAACCGTATCAATAAAATATAAGTAAAACCTCTGCTAAGTCAGAGGTTTTTTTTATTTTCGTGTGTACTTATCAATTAATTTAATGTGTGACGCATTGCGTCACACATTAAATTAATTGATAGCAATCTTAATTAAAATCTTATCATAAACATTATGAGCTTAACTTTAGATGAAATACAAGATTTCAAAGGAAAATATCCAAAACAAATATGGAGTTTATTTTTCTCTGAAATGTGGGAACGTTTTTGTTTCTACGGAATGCGCGGAATGTTGGTATTCTTCATGATCTCTCAATTAGATTTACATGAAAAAGAAGCCAATCTTCAATATGCCGCAACTCAAGCGTTTGTGTATGCCTTTACTTTTATAGGAGGTCTTTTTGCCGATAAAGTTCTAGGTTTTAGAAAATCTCTTTTTTGGGGTGGGCTTCTAATGATTGTTGGAAGTTTAATTCTCGCAACAGATCCACATAACTACTTTTTCCTAGGAATCTCATTTACTGTTGTAGGAACAGGTTTCTTTAAACCAAATATATCCTCAATGGTCGGACAACTTTACAAGCCCAATGACTCAAGAGCTGATGCAGGCTTCTCACTTTTCTATGCAGGAATTAACCTTGGAGCTTTACTTGGAGGATATTTATGTATTACAATAGGAAAAGGAGAAATTTTCACTAATCTCATTCCGGAAAATCTTAGATGGAATGTTGCTTTCGGACTAGCTGCTATTGTAATGGTAATAAGTCTTATCAACTTTGTTTTCACCCAAAGAAGTTTAGGAACCATCGGGCTTCAGCCAGGGCATCCAGATAATGAAATAAAATCTGCCCCAATTCCAAAATGGCAGGAATATGGAGTTTATGTTTTATCATTAATCTTCGTTCCGATTATTATGGTGATGGTTGCAAAGACGCAGTATACAGACTATTTTATGTATACAATCGGGCCGCTTACGTTGATTTATCTTTTTTATGAAATGACAAAAGTAACCGTTGCAGAACGTAAAAAGCTTTTGGCAGCCTTGGTTTTTATCTTGTTTTCGATCTTATTCTGGGGAATTTACGAACAAAGTGGAGGTTCATTAAGTATTTTTGCTGCTAAAAATTTAAATAAAGATCTTTTAGGATTAGACCCGAATGGTGTTAATAATTCCGGAGGTGCATTTTTCATTATTTTCTTAGCCCCGATCATCGGTTTACTTTGGATTTGGTTGAATAAAAGAAAAATAGAACCCAACACGATCATTAAATTTGGTCTTGGATTTATTTTCCTTGGACTTGGTTATTACGTATTATTTGCAACAAAATTCTTTGCTAATTTACAGGGAGTTACTTCATTGAATTTCTTTACAATCGCATTATTGGTTATCACTTTGGGTGAGCTTTGCCTCTCTCCGATCGGATTATCAATTATGACTAAACTGTCCACCAAAAACCTACAGGGAATGATGATGGGAATGTGGTTTTTAGCATCAGCTTACGGGCAATACGTTGCAGGAATCATTGGAGCAGGTTTGGCAACAGCAAAAAAAGGCTCTACAAACTATGATGCTTTAATCACTTACACTGATGGATATAAACAATTAGGATTATATGCAATAATTGCCGGAGTTGTATTAATTTTGATCTCCCCATTCGTTAAAAAATTAATGCAGGAAGTAAAATAGAAATAAGGAAATTATGCTTATTTTTATTATTTAAATACCAAATTATGAAGAAAATTATAAGCATATTCCTCTTATTCATAGTAAGTTTTAGTTTTGCTCAGGTAAAATGGATGACTATTGAAGAGGCTTTAAAAGCTCAAAAAGAAAATCCAAAAAAAATATTGGTTGATTTTTATGCAGATTGGTGCGCTCCATGTAAGATAATGGATAAAAATACATACGGACACCAAGTAATTGCTGATATTTTAAACCAAAATTACTATCCAGTAAAGTTTAATGCCGAGGAAAAAAATTCTGTTGAAATTTTTGACAGAACATTTTCAAATCCTAATACGGAGCAGAAAAAAGGAAGAAATTCTTTGCATGAATTCACTCAATATATGAATGTATCAGCTGTTCCAAGTACTGTTTTTCTGGATGAAAAAGGTGGCCCGATCACCATTTTGCAGGGAGAATTATCCGCAAAAGAGCTGGAACCTTATTTAGAATTAATTTCAAAAGATTTATATAAGAAAATCCGAACCAGACAACAATGGGAGGATTATCAGAAGAAATTTAAATCTAAAATAAAAGATTAATTGGTAATTCGGGCTTCGAGTTCGAAATTTCCAAATAAAGACTTCAGACTTTCAATTTTTTTTTGGAAGTCTTTTTTATTTTACCGAAATTCGAGACTTTATTTTTCCAATCAGAAATCAATCTGATCTCAGATAAAAATGACTTTAGAAACCTCCATAGAATATGTAAAAGGAATCGGTCCAGAAAAAGCCAAACTCATTAAAAATGTGTTGGGAGTTTCTACCGTGGAAGATTTTCTTACCTTCTACCCGACCCGTTATATTGATAAAAACAAAGTATATAAAATTGCTAACCTTCAGGAAAGCAGTATTGAAATTCAACTGAAAGGAAAAATTACCAGTGTTCAGGAAATTCAGACAGGAAAAGTAAAAAGATTGTCCGCAAAATTCAATGATGATACGGGAATGATGGATCTGGTTTGGTTTCAGTATTCAAAATGGATGGTGGAACAGCTTCCTATCAACCGTGAAATCTATATTTTTGGTAAAATTAATGTTTTCAATAATCAATTTTCAATGCCACATCCGGAAATTGAAATTGACGAAAGAAAGGAAAACGACAACCGTTTAAGACCGATTTATCCAAGTTCAGAAAAGCTGACCAAAAGAGGTTTACATCAAAAATTCTTTCAGACTGTTTTAAGAAATATCTGCAAAGAAATTCCTAATCTGATACAGGAAAATCTTCCAGATTACATGATGAACTCGTTTAAATTTATGTCCAGACAACATACTTATTTAAATATTCATTTTCCGAAAGATCTGGATCATTTTGAGAAAGCAAATAATAGATTAAAGTTTGAGGAATCCTTCTTTTTCCAATTAGGATTTGGATTAAAAAAACTTCATCATAAAACCCAATCTCATGGAAATCCGTTTCCAATAGTTGGAGCTCATTTTACTGATTTTTATGCCAATAATCTTCCGTTTGAACTCACCAATGCTCAAAAAAGAGTATTAAAGGAGATTCGTTTAGACATGAAAAAGCCAATCCAGATGAACAGGCTTCTACAAGGAGATGTAGGTTCAGGAAAAACAATGGTGGCTTTATTAACCATGCTGATAGCGATGGATAATGGTTTCCAAAGCTGTTTGATGGCTCCGACCGAAATTCTGGCTCAACAACATTTTAACGGTATCAAAGAGTTATTGGCAGAGACAAATATCAACGTTCGTATCTTAACAGGTTCTTCCAAAGCTTCTGAACGGAAAATTATTCATCAGGAACTAGAAAATGGCGAACTTTCTATTTTAATAGGAACTCATGCTGTTTTGGAAGATAAGGTTAAATTTAAAAATCTTGGTTTAGCAATTATTGATGAACAACATCGATTTGGCGTTGCTCAGAGAGCTAAACTTTGGGCTAAAAATAAAATTCCTCCCCATATTTTGGTGATGACCGCCACTCCCATTCCAAGGACGCTGGCGATGAGTTTTTACTCTGATCTTGATGTTTCTGTGATTGATGAAATGCCTGTTGGAAGAAAACCCATCATTACAGCTCACAGACGTGAAAAAGACAGGGCTTTTGTGTATAATTTCTGCAGAGATGAGATCAAAAAAGGTAGACAAGTTTATTTTGTGTATCCGTTAATTGAAGAATCTGAAACGCTGGATTATAAAAATTTGATGGAAGGTCTTGATCATGTGATGGATTCTTTCCCGGATTACAAAGTCTCCATGCTTCATGGTAAAATGAAACCTGCTGAAAAAGATGCTGCCATGAATTATTTCGTATCAGGAGAAGCAGAAATAATGGTTGCAACGACCGTAATTGAAGTTGGGGTGAATGTTCCCAATGCTTCGGTAATGGTTATTGAAAGCTCAGAAAGATTTGGTTTATCACAGCTTCATCAGCTAAGAGGCCGTGTTGGCCGTGGAGCCGAGCAAAGTTATTGTATTTTGATGACTTCCGACAAGCTATCCAAAGAAAGCAGAACCCGCATCAAAACGATGACGGAGACTAATGATGGCTTTAAAATTTCTGAAGTAGATATGCAACTTCGCGGTCCCGGAGATATTTTGGGAACCCAACAAAGCGGTGTTATAGATTTTAAAAGACTGGATCTGGTAAACGATTCTGCGATTATAAAAGCCACAAAAAAGACGGTAGAAAAAATTCTGGAAGCTGATCCTCTGTTAGCAAAACCTGAAAATCTCGTTATTAAAAATTACTATGTGAGATACTATAAAGGTAAAAATAAATGGAGTAAAATTTCATAAAAAAACCGCGAAAAGACTTTTCTTTACGCGGTTCCCCCTTATAAAACTGTTATTTTGAAGAAATTATTTTGTACCGTTTTTAATAAAATATTTTAATAGCTATAACTTAATATCTTGTGATTTGGTGTGAAAATATTTATACTTATTACTTGAAGTAATTTTTTAGTTATAACTATTAAAATAAATTGAAAAAAAAACAAAATGAATTATGTTTCCAACTTGTTTATTATAAAAACTAACCGTTTTTCGTTAAAGGATTTTTTTAATGAAACGAATATATTTTCCTTTAACTACTCTTGAGTTTTCATGATTGTACCGTTTTTTTAAAGATCTTCTTCGCTTTTAAAATTGGAAATTCATATAACCCATTTTGTTTTAACTAACATTGTGATTTATATAATTTAGTTTCTTAATGAAACAATTATTTCATTCATTTAATGTTTTTATTATATCTAAACATTGTGTTAAAAATTGCTTTTACAAAAGTGATGATATACAATGGAAAAGGTTTTATATTATTTTAATTATTCGTTACAAAATTTTCACCTTTGAGTGAATATTATGCAATAAATACGATTAAATTAATTTTAAACAATCTTCCTTAAAGCCTTTATTTATAATACTTTCATGATGAAGTTATCTCTATTAAGTCCTGACGTATAATATTGCCAGTTTATTGTGATCACATCAGAAAGTACCTTCTTCATGGCATTATAATCATCCTTCTTTTTAATAAAAATATTAGCTCCGTTTACAAAGACATCCTCAACTTCATTTTCTGATAAATTTTCAGAATAGATTGCGGTAACCATATTATCAAACCTAAAATCTATTTTTATTTCTGATATACATTCCAGACTATTTTTCTGAGAAATATGATAATTCATAAACAAAATCTCAGGAATCTGAGCTTCCTTGCTATTCAGATATTCCATTAAATTTGCTCCGTTTCCAAAGCTCTGAACTTTAACTCCTATTTTTAACTCTTTAAAAATATTCTTAAAAAGAATACGGTTTCCTTCATCATCATCTACCAAAATTACACTCAAATATTCCCTATTCATACTGTATTCTGGTATTGCTGATAAGACTCTGTGCCTTTCTTCTTTTTACAATAATTTTTTGAAACTGAGAAGGCGTAACACCCGTCATATTCTTAAACTGCGTACTCAAATGAGCAACACTTGAATAGTTCAGGTTATGGGCAATTTCTGTTAGGCTCTGCTTATTATTAATGATAAGCTCTTTAGCATATTCAATTTTTTGCAGGATAATGAAATTTTCTATAGAAGTAAAACTTACCTCAGAAAACAGATTAGACAGATATCCATAACTGTGATTCAATTTTTCTGCAATATAAATAGATGCTTTCACCGGAATCATTTCTTCCGAAAAAACCAGTTCTACAATTGCATCTTTAATTTTTTGCACCAAAGCAGTTCTTTGGCTTTCAATAATTTCTATACCGTAATCTTCAAGATTTTTCTTAAAAATAGTATGCTGTTCCTGGGTAAGCGATTCATAAAATTCTACTTCTCCAAAATTCAGCAAGCGATATTTCAAACCATGTTCCTTAAGCTTTTCATCCAAAATCTTTTTACAAAGAGCATTGAAATCAAATTTTACATACATTTTCATCCTAGTATAAGTGTGTCGATTTTTTTAGTAAATATAATACTTTATTTCAATTAAAAGTGATATAGCAATAAAAATAATGATTTTTTATATAAACGCAAAAAACTCCTGTATTGTTGAATACAGGAATTTAAACACTAAGGATGAAAAAAAATATACTGATAAAAAGCTAAAAAAGCTTAAAACCAAGCATATGAATGTATTATTGTAAAGTGATTTGGTTCTATTACAAAGATGAAATAATTAATAACATCACTTGTTATAGAATTACAATGGAATGTTACAGAATTTTAAGTCAATTATTCGTGAATTAAATACTCCATTAAATAGTCGTCCATGAAAAAATTATTACCAATATCGAAA
Organism: Chryseobacterium glaciei; assembly: GCF_001648155.1. Taxonomy (NCBI): domain Bacteria; kingdom Pseudomonadati; phylum Bacteroidota; class Flavobacteriia; order Flavobacteriales; family Weeksellaceae; genus Chryseobacterium; species Chryseobacterium glaciei. The sequence continues at coordinate 1,013,277 of NZ_CP015199.1, forward strand.
ACTCCTTCATCATACACCTTGTAACCTTGAGATTCATAGAATTTTCTTGCAGAATTGTACTTGTTCACATTCAAAATAATTCTCTTATCTCCTCTCTCGGAAACTTCCTTATTTAAAAATTCTAACGCTTTTTTGCCAAAACCTTTTCCTTTACTTTCCGGAATTAAATAAATACGGTGAAGTTTTGTTGTTTCCTTTCCATATCCGATTTCATATCCGATAAAACCTTCAAATGAGTCATTGCTCTCATCCTGAATTAAAAAATAATGATAATTCGGATTCTGCATATGGTTGGCAATCTCTTCCTGAGAATACATTGTACTCAGCATAAATTCCATTTGTTCCTTAGATAGTATCCCCGCATAAGCATTTTCCCAAGATCTTCTTGCCAAATCCTGAATCATTGGAATATCGTTTTCTGTAGCTTTTATCAATTTCATATTTTCAAATTTTATGATTAAAAAAAGTGAAAAGCCTAAACTTTCCACTTTATCTTATTGTAAATCTTTACTTCTTAAATTTTCGCCATTTCAGCTTTAATTTTTGCATAAAGTCCTTCTGAAGCAGCAACAAGAGGAAGTCTTAAATAGTTTTTAATTATTCCCTTTTCTGCCAAGATAACTTTAATTCCGCAAGGATTTCCTTCAGCAAAAATCAATCTTGTGATCTCAACTAATTTATTGTGGATTTCGTATGCTTCTTTTACTTTTCCGTCAAATGCCAACTGCACCATCGTAGAAAATTCTTTTGGATACCCTTGTCCGATTACAGAAATTACACCATTTCCACCTGCTAAAGTTACAGGAAGTGTGTATTCGTCATCACCAGAAACCAAATTAAAACCTTCAGGTTTTTTTCTTAAAATATCGAAATACTGTAAAATATTCGGTGCTGCTTCTTTTATTAAGAATAAATTCGGGAATTCATTGGCTAAACGTAAAGTTGTTTCCGCTTCAACATTTTGTCCCGTTCTTGAAGGAACGTTATAAATAATAATGTTTTTCCCTGTAGAAGCTAATGCTTTATAATGCTGATAAAGCCCTTCCTGATTAGGTTTATTGTAAAATGGAGATACAGAAAGTACCGCTTCAAAAGCTGAAAGATCTGTTTCCTCGATTTGTTTTTTAACTTCAAGCGTATTATTTCCACCAATTCCCAACACCAAAGGCAAGCGTTTACTATTCACCTTAATGATATGATCTACTACCTGTTTCTTCTCCTCATCAGAAAGCGTTGCAGCCTCTGCTGTAGTACCTAAAACAACTAAATAATTGGTTCCGTTCTCGATATTATACTCAACAAGTTTTGTCAAACTATCGAAATCAACGGATAAATCTTCATTAAAGGGTGTCACCAACGCCACACCTAATCCTTTTAAAATGCTCATCTGTTAGAATTATTTTTGCCAAATTTAATAATTTAAGCTAAGAATTTATAATAAATAATAATGTTTTATTATACATATAATTATATTTGCATATACTAAAAGATATTATGACATCGCTATGACTGAAATTGTTGACAAAAACATTACAAATATTGGTGATTACATATGACCTTAATAAAAAATAATTTGCTGCATATGAAAAATAAATTCTTGTTACTAGGAATTGTTCTGGCTACACTTTCCGCTTGTAAGACGGCTTCTCCGTTGCAGGTGGCGAATGTGAAGACCCAGAAAAATATTTCTATTAATAATGAGCTAAAGAATGATGAGGAGTTTGTAAAAATTATTGAACCTTATAAGCAAAAATTGGATAAAGAGATGAATCAAAAGATCTCCCACACCAATGTAGACCTTACAAAACAAGGGGATAATAGTAATTTGGGTAATCTTTTAGCAGACTATACATTCGAGGGAGCTGATGTTTGGGCAAAATCAAAACTAAATAAAAATGTAGATGCCGCGTTAATCAATATCGGAGGAATCCGTACAACGATCGGACAGGGCGATATTTTTTTGAAAAATGTTTTTGAAGTAATGCCTTTCGAAAATGAAGTGGTTATCGTAAAGATGAAAGGTTCAGATTTGCAAGGACTTTTTGATTATTACGCTGAACATCAGGTTAATAATCCGGTTTCTCATTTGTATATTGAAACAAAAAACGGACAGCCAACCACAACTTTAATCAACGGAAAAGCGGTAAATCCAACTCAGGATTATTACATTGCAACGTCTGATTATTTGGCTTTGGGTGGTGACAACATGAAATTCTTCGCAAAAGGAGAATCTATTCCTACAGGAATTAAAATGAGAGATTTATTTATTGATTATTTTAAGAAAAATCCTGAAGTTGTAGTAAATACAGATGTTCGTTTAAATTTTATTGGTAAGAAGTAATGGATAGAAAAAAGTTTTTAAAAGCAATAGGTGGCGGAACTTTAGCAATGGCTTTAGCTCCCAATATGATGATGGCGGAGGAATTAAAAATTCTAGATTTAAAATCCACAAATAAACTGACGATTCTTCACACCAACGATCAACACAGCAGAATAGAACCTTTTGATGCAAGTTATACCAAAAATCCTAATCAAGGAGGTTTTGCGAGAAGGGCAAGTTTAATTCAGCAAATCAGAAATCAGGAAAGTAACCTTTTGCTTCTTGATTCAGGTGATATTTTTCAGGGAACTCCTTATTTCAACTTTTTCGGAGGTGAATTGGAGTTTAAATTAATGTCCATGATGAAGTATGACGCTTCAACAATGGGAAATCATGATTTTGACAATAGTTTGGACGGATTCCTAAAGGTTTTGCCTAATGCACAGTTTCCTTTTATCTGCTCAAATTATGATTTTAAAAATACAATTCTTGACGGGAAAACTTCTCAATACAAGATTTTCAACAAAAACGGAATCAAAGTAGGGATTTTCGGAGTCGGAATTCAATTAGATGGATTGGTTGGTAAAAAGCAATACGGAGAAACGGTTTATTCTGACCCGGTGGATGTTGCTCAACATTATTCAAATTTCCTTAAAAACGAGCAAAAATGTGATCTTGTGATCTGTCTTTCACATATCGGCTATGATTACAAAGACGAACCAAATAAAGTAAGTGATAAAATCTTAGCTGCCAAAACTGAGAATATTGATCTAATTTTAGGCGGTCATACCCATACTTTCTTACCTGAACCTCAAACTTTTACCAACAGACAAGGTAAAAATGTTTTAGTGAATCAGGTTGGCTGGGCAGGTTTGCTTTTAGGTAGAATAGATTTCTTTTTTGATTCAAATAAAAATGTAAAACATATTTCCTGGAATAATCAGGCAATAGACAGCTCTATAATAGCATAATATGAAAAAATTCTCTATAATTTCTCTTGGTATTTTAGCATCCCTGCAATTGGTCAATGCTCAAACTATTTCTTCAAAAAAATGGTCGGATTTGTTTTCCTATAACAACGTTATCGCCATGAAAGAAGATAATGGAAAAATAGTTGCCGCCGCAGAAAACGGACTTTTCTACTATACAATTTCCACAGGAGAAATTACCAAGCTGTCTAAAGCAAACGGCCTGCATGAGATAAAAATAACGGCTTTCGATTATAATCCACAAACAAAAGTTGGGCTTATAGGTTATCAAAACGGCTCTTTGGATGTTGTTACACCAGACGGAGTGACTTATGTTGTCGATATTCCTATTGCTACAGGGTATAACGGGAGTAAAAAAATTAATCATATTTCAATTACAGGCGATAAAGCCGTTGTTTCTGTAGGATATGGAGTTTCTATATTTGATTTAAAAAAGAAGGAATTTAATGATTCTGCTTTTTTCCTTACAGGAGGAGTTTATCAGGCAAGTAATGAAGCTGTTTTATTTGGAAACAAAGTTTATTCTGTAACTAATACAGGATTAAAAACCCATGAAATGAATACCACATTCCCGGTATTTACAACTTGGGTAACTGAAATGCCAGGAAACTTCACACACATTGATTCTGAATCTGTACTTACATTTTCATCACCAACGACTTCTTATATCTATAATAATGGTGTTTCTACGCCTATTGGACAGACATTTACAAATGTTCATGATGTTGTTGTAAATGCAAATAATATTATTGTAACAGACTTGGCAAGGATATATTCTTTTAATACAAACGGAACTGCAGGTACTGTTTCAAGTTTTGGGGAAGAATGTAATACGGCAACCACCGTTGGTGGAAGAGTTTATGGCGGAACAATATTATCTGGTATAAAAAATGAAACCAACAATACTTTTAAACCGGATGGTCCTTATCTAAACTATGCTTATAAAATTAGTTTACATGAGAATAATCAAATTGTTGTTTCAACTGGAGGAAGAGAATCAAGATTTAATACTCCCATAAACAATTCCAAAAATCCGGGCTTCTATTTCTTTAATGGAATGGAATGGATCTATTCTTCATACTTTATAGGAAGTACGACAAGATTTAACGTTCTAGATGCTGTATTAGATCCTGCTAGTCCAGATGATGTTTTCTTCACCAATTATAATAATTCTACAGGACATGGTATTTATAAAATGAAATATAATGCAAGTAGTAAAGACTTTGCTTTCACAAAATATTATGACCTTGGTGGTGTAATTAATCAGGATCGTCGTCCAGTGGGTCTGGTTTATGATGACCAAAATAATTTATTTACATCTATTGCTTTTTCTGGAAACGGAACAACTGCCGGTACAGCAACAGCAATAGGATCTTACGACAGAGCAACAGACAATTTTATTGTTAAAAATACTAACTCTTCAAGTGGGGCTGCTCAAAAGCCTTACTATTATGAGGGACTGTTATGGATACCAACTCCAAGATTAAACAGCTTAGTTGTATATGATAATAAAAAAACACCTAGCATTTCAGACGATGTAGATTATATTATTGATCCGTCAAACGGCTTACCATCAAATAACGGAGGATCACTTTCTGTCGTAATAGATAAAGCAGGTGACGCATGGATTGGTACAGACAGCGGAATAAGAGTTTTATCTAATGCTGCAACAACAATTAAAGAAGCAGACCCTCAAGCAGACCCTATTGTTATTGAACAAAACGGATTGGGCGAAGAACTTTTCAGAGATCTGCAAATTTTACAGATTGAAGTAGATGCCGGAGATCATAAATGGGTTTCTATAGATGGTGGCGGTGTATATTATTTATCGGCAGACGGTCAACAAACTATTAAACATTTTACAAAAGAAAATTCTCCTTTGCCAACAAACAGTATTACTGATATTAAAGTTGACAAAAAAACAGGAAAAGTATACTTCGCATCATACGACGGAATTGTTGTTTATCAAGGCGATGTAGCAGATGTTACATCTGATTTTGGTAATGTAGTTGTTTATCCGAATCCTGTGGTTTATTCAAACTTTAAAGGAAAAGTTACCATTAAAGGGTTAGCAGAAAAAACAAATATCAGAATTGCAGATGTTGCAGGAAATGTAGTGCATTCAGCGGTTGCGAGAGGTGGTTACTACGAATGGGATCTTAACAATATGAGAGGATCAAGAGTAGCTTCCGGAATTTATTTTGTGTTAATGACCAACGAAGATGGTTCTGATAAAGCTACTGCAAAAATAGCTGTAGTTAATTAATGAATTCTCAAAACGGATTTTTACTTTCATTCATAAAATATGGCGAAAATGATGCTGTTTTGCATTGTTTTACTGAAGATGACGGCTTTCAGACCTATTTTTTAAAAGGTGTTTACACCAAAAGAAATAAAAAGAAAGCTTTACTTCTGCCATTAAATCAGCTTAATTTTTCTGTAAATACAGGAAGAGGTAACGGCATTCAATCGGTTTCTAAATTTGAACTGACCAAAAACAACGATATCTATACCGATATTAAAGCGAATACCGTTATATTTTTCGTTTCAGATTTTTTAAATCAGGTTTTAAGGCATGAAAATAAAAATCCAAATATTTTCTTTTGTATTGATGAATTTACGGATCAATTAACACAAAAAAATTATCAGTCACATTTAATATTTTTAATTAAAATCTTAAAAATTCAGGGTGTTGCACCTTTGCTTGATGAGGGGAAATATTTAGATCCCGAAACAGGAACTTTTTCCTTTAATTCCATTCATCATCTTTTCAATGAAGAAATTTCATTGATTTGGAAAAATATTATTTCCTCTGCAGATCCTTATCAGATAAAAATTCATTCATCATTAAGAAAAAACTTTTTGGATAGCCTTTTGGTGTATTATCATTATCATATTACCGATTTTAGAACACCGACTTCCTTAGAAGTTATTCAACAGATCTTTGAGTAAAAAAATACAGTTTTAACCATTAAGATTTAGTTAAGAATATTAAGCAAATCAGAATGATTAATCTTAACTCAACTTAATTCCTAAACTAAATCTTAATGGTTAAAAAATTCTCAATACATTTTTTTCGGCCAATTATTTTGCATCATCCGGCATTTCCGTTTCAGATTCTGCGATTTCCTTTTTGGTAAATCTTGGCTGAAGAATTTTTGCAATTAAGCCCGTCCATCCCGTTTGGTGAGAAGCTCCTACTCCACGGCCATTGTCTCCGTGGAAATATTCATAAAATAAAATGTAATCCTTAAAATCTGGATCAGTTTGAAACCTTGGATATTGTCCGTTAAAAGGTCTGTTACCATTTTCATCTTTTAAAAATAGCTTAGATAATCTTTTGCTTAAAGCGTCCGCAATTTGATCTAAATTAGAATAATTCCCACTTCCTGTAGGATATTCTACCATAAAATCCGGGCTGTAATAAAAGAAAAAACGCTGCAGACTTTCAATAATTAAAAAATTGATAGGAAACCAGATCGGACCGCGCCAATTGCTGTTTCCACCAAAAAGTCCGCTGTCACTTTCTGCCGGAGTATATTTTACAGAATAATCTGTTCCATTCAAATTAAGTTGATAAGGATTTTTTTCATATTCTTTAGACAAAGCACGAACGCCGTAATCACTTAAAAACTGTTCAGGATCAAGCATTCGGCTTAATAATCTCTTCAAACGATGACCTCGCAAAAGTGACAGTAGGTGCTTGGAATCCTGACCTTTCACTTCCCAACGGGAAACCAAAGAAGCCAACTCAGATTTATTTTCCAGCACCCAATTCATTCTTTTCTTAAAATTGGGCAATTTTTCAATCATTTCATCATCAATAACCTCAACGGCAAACATTGGAATTAAACCAACGATCGTTCTCAATTTCAAATACATATGAGTTCCGTCATTGGCCGCAAGCGCATCATAGAAAAACTCATCCTGCTCATCCCAAAGGCTGAAACATTCATCACCCATATTCTCGAGAGAATTGGCAATCGAGAGGAAATGCTCGAAGAACTTCATCGCCATTTCTTCATATACTTTGTTGTAAAGAGCCAATTCCAGAGCAATTCTCATCATGTTTAGAGCAAACATTGCCATCCAGCTTGTTCCGTCCGACTGTTCGAGGTCTTCGCCGTTTGGAAGTGGCATATTTCTGTCGAAAACTCCAATATTATCGAGCCCTAAAAATCCGCCTTCAAAAATATTATTCCCGTTGTTATCTTTTTTGTTGACCCACCACGTAAAATTCATCAAAAGCTTTTGGAAAGCACTTTCCAGAAACTCCAGATCGGGTTTTTCGTTTAAATATTCATCAATTTTAAATACCCTGAAAACTGCCCAGGCATGAACCGGAGGATTTACATCACTTAAATTCCATTCATACGCCGGAAGCTGGCCATTTGGATGCATATACCATTCAAAAAGGAATAATTTTAACTGATGTTTGGCAAAACCGGGATCAATTAAAGAAAAACTGATCGTATGAAAAGCCAGATCCCAAGTTGCATACCACGGATATTCCCATTTATCGGGCATTGAAATGATATGCTCGTTGTTAAGATGCTTCCATTCATAATTCCTGATTTTTTCGCGAGATTTTGATGGATTGACTTCTGCAGGATCGCCTTTCAACCATTTTTCAACGTTGTAATGATAAAACATTTTGTTCCACAACATTCCTGCGAAAGCCTGTCTTTGAACCAGTTTTTCATCTTCAGATTGTATTCCTTCCTGAATTTCATTGTAAAATTCGTCTGCATCTTTTTGTCTTGAATTAAAAATTTCATCAAAATCTTCAAAAGGCTGTTTTAAATCTTTATTTGAAAGTCTGAATTCAAATACTTTGGTTTCTTTAGCTTTAAAATTTTCGTCAATAAAAAATGAAGCTTTTGTTCCAATATCTTTTGGATTAACGGCTTGAGAATTTCCATTGATCACAAAATCATTGATTCCGTCTTTGCTGTATTTTGTACTATTAGGAGACTGATAAAGCTTTTCGTTATTAGTTTCATTGTCGCAAAACAACGTTTTTAAAGATTGTTTTGCGTATATATTTTTTGTTTCTAAATCTTTGTGATCAATTTTTATTGAAGTAGATTCTTCCGAACTTAATTGAGGTTTATAGTCATCATATCCCCAATTCCAGGTATTTCTGAACCAAATTGTTGGAAGAATAATTAATGGTGCTTCTTTTTCAGATTTATTGATAATGGTAAGCTTTACCAAAATATCATTCTGACTTTCCTTTGCATATTCAATAAAAATATCGAAGTATTCATTTTGATCAAAAATTCCGGTGTCGATTAATTCGTATTCCGGTTCGTCTTTTGTTCTCGCTGCATTTGTCTGCACCAAATCTTCATAAGGAAAAGCATTCTGAGGATATTTGTACAGCATTTTCATGTAAGAATGCGTTGGCGTTGCATCCAGATAATAAAAATATTCTTTGACGTCTTCACCGTGATTTCCCTGCCCGTTTGATAGGCCAAAGAAACGTTCTTTCACCATTTTATCTTTTTTATTCCAAAATCCTACGGAAAAAACGAGCTTTTGAAGATCATCACAAATTCCGCAAATACCTTCTTCACCCCATCTGTAGGTTTTTGCTTCCGCAGAATCGTGGTTGGTATAATTCCATGCGTCGCCATCTTCGCTGTAATCTTCACGCACCAATCCCCATTCGCGGTTGCTGACATATGATCCCCATTTTTTCCATGTAATGTCTGAAAGTCTTTCTTTTTCGGAATTCATTATTGAATATTTTTTGAAATAAAATTGAATAAAAAATTGTTTTTGAACCACGACTAACTGCGCCCCGGATTGAACGGCCTGTCTGAGCTCTTTTTGTAAGCTAAGGAAAGGCAAAGGCACAAAAAAGCGAGTAGTGAAAGCCGGAAATGTGCGCCAAAAAATTATCCTCCCGTAGAAAAACTTTCAAAAGTCGTCATTCCACCGTCAACAAAAATACTTGTTCCTGTGATGTAGTCTGCGAGATCGCTCGCTATAAATGCAGCCAGATTTCCGATGTCCTGCGGTTGCCCGATTCTGTTGTATGGAATTAAATTAAGAAGAGAATTTAACGCTTCCGGAGTACTCCACGCATCTTTATTGATCGGTGTTTGAATCGCACCCGGACAAATGGAATTTACACGGATTTTATCCGCTCCGTATTCCTGAGCCAACGTCTGCATCAACATTCTGATCGCCCCTTTACTCGAAGCATAATTCGCGTGACCAGCCCAAGGAATGATCTCATGAACCGAACTTATATGAATGATTTTTCCGCAGGCGATAGATCGTGTAGGATCAATTCCGCGACGTAAAAATTCTTTGATAGCTTCTCTTGCGCAAAGAAACTGGCCTGTAAGATTAATTCCGATCACTGTATTCCATTGATCAAGTGTCATTTCTGTGAATTTGGCATCTTTTTGTACTCCGGCATTATTGACTAGAATATCAACCGTTCCGAATTGCGAAACAACATCCTGAAACATTTTTACCACCTGATCTTCCTTGGAAACATCACATTGATAGGTAATTCCGTTTCCGCCCGCATCTGTAATTTCTTTTAAAACAGCTTTGGCTTCGTCTGTAGATCTTTCCGAAGAATGATTCACAATAATTGTTGCGCCCGCTGATGCCAATGATTTGGCTACTCCTGTTCCTATTCCGCTTGAAGCTCCGGTAACGACTGCTACCTGATTACGAAGTGATATTTCCATGCTTTTTTATTTGATGTTACTCAAAGTTAGCAGAAAGTATCACGCCAAACGGGAAATTTTATAATTAAATTTTTCTTAAAGTTTAGAAATAATAGGTTTTGGCTAAAGCCTTTTTGGAATTTATTTTTCTTGTGAACGGGCTAAAGCCCGCTCCTATTGATGGGTAAGGTTTTAAAGTTTCTTATACATCAAATATTGAGGTCCGCTTCTACCCATTCTGCTTTTGCCGTCGTACAAATATCCTACTTTGATGTAAAGCTCGTAAGCGGTTGAGTTATTTTGATTTACGGCTAATACTATTTCGTCACAGTTTTTGAAATTTTCTCTTACAAAATCATCAATCTGAATCATGGAAGCTTTTCCAATTCCTCTGCCTTGACATTTTGGATTGATTGATAAAGACCTCAACAACGTAGAATTTGGATTATCCGTAAGGTCAAGTTTATCTTCTCCGAAATCCAATGTGAAGAAACCTACCGCTTTTTCATCTTCAAAAATGGTGATGGGAAATTCTAAGTTGGTATTTCTTTCTTTTATCCTATTTAGAGCAAATTCTGCTGTGGAGGTATATTTTAACTGAACTTCATCTAAAGTATAACTGACTTCAGATAAGTCTTCCCGCTTGAAAAAATTTAATTTGATCATATTAGATTTAATGATGATAAATATCTTCATACATAACCCCAGCACGAATTTCCACTGGAAGTTTATTTTCTTCCGGAACTATCGGACAGTTGTAATCATAAGCATTGTAGGCACAAAATGGCTGGTAAGATTTATTAAAATCTAGAACGATTGTATTTCCTTTGGGAATCGTTAGATCCATATATTTTCCGCCGCCGTAGGTTTCTTTTTCATTCGTCAAATCTCGGAAAGGCAAGAAAAGGTAATCCTTGTATTTCTTTTGTTTAATTAAATCTAAGCTTTGATATAAAGTTAAAGCATATGGTTTTCCGTCCAGTTCAAAAGTTGCTTTTCCGTATTCTCTGTAAGATTTTGTTTTTCCGGATGATGTTGGAAGATCAAAAGGTTTGGGGCTTTTAGTCTTAACAAATTTTGCAGTGATCTTATATTTCGGACTAAAAGGAAAGAAAGGATGTCCTTTAAAATTGGTAAAATTATCTCCACGCAAAGGTGTTTCCTTGGAATTAAGATATTCTGCATTCAGGTCTTCCTGAAATTTTTTGACCTCCATTACATCTTTTGAAACCATTTTTTGAGAGAACGCAAACAATGGAAACATCAACATTATCAATATGTATTTTTTCATAAACTCAATTAATATTTAAAACTATGAAATTTTAATTTGATGAAGATTAAAAATATGTTACAAAGCTCTCTTTTTCTTCTTTAAAAATAAAATTCATTAAACAAATTTAGATAAAGATTAATTTAAACAAAAACTCAAAATAAAATCGATACGGATACAAATAATGAAAATTTTAATGCAAAATAACAACAAATTAATTCTTTAGCATGTTTTTTGGATAGGGAGAGAAGAAAAACATAGCATACAAATGAACAGAAAAAAATTTATTCAATCTAGCCTTCTTGCCGTTGGTGGTTTTTATTTTTTAAACTCCAACCTTTTTAAGGCAGCTCAACCAAAAATTATCGAACAGAAAGAAATTGAAGCTCCAATCATCATTATCGGTTCCGGATATGGCGGTGCAGTTTCCGCACTAAGACTTTGTGAAGCCGGAAAAAAAGTGCTTATGTTGGAAATGGGACTTAACTGGGAGAAATCAGGCATTCCTTTTTCTAATTTGCTGAAACCTGGGAAAAGTGCGGCTTGGCTGAGAAAGAAAACCATTGCTCCGTTTATGAATCTCTTCAATTTAACTCCTTTTACGGGAGCTTTGGATCGATTGGAATTTGAAAATATCAACATCTGGATGGGAAGAGGTGTTGGCGGTGGTTCATTGGTAAACGGTGGTATGGCAGTTACTCCAAAAGAGACTTATTTCAAAGAGGTTTTCCCTAATCTTGACGCTGCAAAATTTTATGATTTCTATTTTCCATTAGCCCGAAAAGAGCTTAAAGTTAATGTAATTGATGAGCAGTTTTTAAACGACTGCCCATACTATAAATTTACAAGAGTTGGTGAAGAAGAAGCTCATAAAGCGGGTTTCAAAACGATGAGAGTTCCGAATGTATATGATTTTAAATACATGGAAAAGGAATATAAAAATGAAGTTCCACGTTCTGCGCTGAATACAGAAGTTATTTATGGAAATAATCATGGTAAAAACAGTTTAGACAAAACCTATCTTAAAAAAGCTTTAGATACAGGAAATCTTGAAATTCTTGATCTTCATTATGTTGATAATATTAAGCTTAATGCGGATAAAACCTACACGCTGAATGCTCAAAACATCAATACTTCAGGAGATGTTGTTGCTGAAAAAGTTTTTCACTGTAAAAAGCTGATCATGGCTGCTGGAACAATGGGAACTTTGAAACTTCTGCTCCGTTCTAATGCTATGAATGATTTCCCAATTGGTCAAAATATCGGAAAAAACTGGGGAAATAACGGGAACTTTATGACCGGAAGAAACTTTGTAAATCCTTTACACGGAGGAACGGGAGCCCAACAATCTACGATTCCTGTAGGTGGTGTTGATAATTGGGATGATAAGGAACATCCGTTTTTTACGGAAATTGCTCCTTTACCAATGGGAATGGATGTCGCAACCGGTTTGTATTTATTGATCAACAGAGTTGACAAAAAAGGTAAGGTTTCTTATGACAAAGTCAATAAAAAAATAGTGCTGGATTGGGATAAAACCAACACCGAAAAGATGAAGGAAAACGCTGATTATTTTATTAAAAAAATGAATAAAGCAAATGGAGGAACGAGAGCACATCTACTTTTTGACAATGGTTTTGGGGCAGATATTTGCTATCATCCGCTTGGAGGATGTGTGTTGGGAGAAGCAACCAACGAATATGGAAAATTAAAAGAACATGATAATCTATATGTTTTGGATGGTTCTTTAATTCCCGGAACGATTGGCGTGAATCCTTTTGTGACGATTGTTGCGATTTCAGAATACTGTATTGAAAATCTTATCAAACAAAATGAATTTGCTTAAGTTATTCTGATTTAAGATTATTAAGATATTTTTCAGCTCCATTGAATAAGTGGAGCTTATTTTATTGTTTAATATTTTTTTAACGCAAAGATTGCAAAGTTTTTTTTGACTACTAAATGTTTTTAAGTTCGCAAAGGCGTTTCACTCAGCGAAGTTCACTAAGAGTTTCAATTATATTAAATTGAGAATAATGTTAGCTTAATATGCTTCTGAAATTTTTACGCGATACACGTCCAAAGAATTTCTTTTAATAGATTCTACAAAAAAACCACCTTCTTCGGGAATTACTTCCATCAGATCAAAGCTTTTGCAGTCTTTCGGAAGCCCTGAAAATATTAAGGTAAACCAAAAATCCTTCATAAAAGGAACGACCGTCCAGTTTGGAGAGAGGGAAATATTTTCTGCGTGGATCAATTTACTTTTATGGTCAGAATTATTATCGAAAAGATAGGTTGAATTCCAAATTCTGATCAAATTACCCAAAAACGGAGATGCGGGAAAACAGCAATGCACAATTACCTGCTTCTCTTCTTCTATTTTTGTCTGAAGAGATTCCAGTAATTCTTTAGCAATAACGGGTTTTACAAGCGTGTCTGACATTTTCTTTATGATGAATAATTAGTAATGGGCAATAAGTAATGACTAACCGCAAAATTAATCATTTATTACTCATTGCCCATTGCTTATTACCTATGTTTAATATTCTAATTCTAATTTCTCTTTAGAATAATTTCTTACTTTTTCGGTCAGTTCAGGGTTTCCGGCTAATTTTTGTCCGTAAGATGGAATCATTTCTAGCAATTTGTCCTTCCATTCTCCGTGAAGTTTTTCGGGGAAACATTTTTCAAGAACATTCAACATTGCGTAAGCAGCTGTGGATGCTCCGGGAGACGCTCCTAATAATGAAGCGATTGTTCCGCTTTTATTTACAACGACCTCAGTTCCGAATTCTAGTTTTCCACCGTCTTTTTCATCCTTTTTTATGACCTGAACTCTTTGTCCGGCAACTTTCAATTCCCAATCTGCTTCGTTGGCATCTTTTACAAACTCTCTTAAATGCTGTATTCTCTGAGCTTTTGTCATTGCAACCTGCTGCACAAGATATTTTGTTAAAGGAATATTATGCCACCAAGCACCAAATAGAGATCTGATGTTTTTAGTATTAACACTTTCAGGCAGATCAAGATAACTTCCTTCTTTCAGGAATTTGGTTGAAAAACCAGCAAATGGCCCAAAAAGCAATGCTTTTTTACCATCAATAATTCTTAAATCCAAGTGTGGAACGGACATTGGTGGCGCATCAACTGTAGCTTGAGTATAAACTTTGGCCTGATGCTTTTCTACCAATTCCGGATTATGAGTTACCAACCATTCTCCTGAAACTGGGAAACCTCCGTAACCAGCACTTTCTTTAATGTCTGAACTATCCAATAATGGAAGAGCGTAACCTCCTGCTCCAATGAACACAAAATCTGCAACTACTTCCTGTTTGTGATTGTGAATTCTGTCTTTCACCTTCATTTCCCATTGTCCGTTTTCTCTTGGATCGATGTCTTTTACTTCGTGGTATAAGAAAACCTCAACATTAGAATCTTCAAGCAAATGTCTTCCCATTTTTCTTGTTAAAGAACCAAAATTTACATCTGTTCCCAGATCCATTCTGGTGGCAGCCATTATTTCAGATTCGTTCCTTTTGCTCATCACTAAAGGAATCCATTCTCTTAGCTTGTCGTGATCTGTGGAAAACTGCATTCCGTTAAACAGAACAGATTCTGACATTTTATCGTGACGTTTTTTTAAATATTCGGCATCTTTTTCACCAAATACCAAACTCATGTGCGGGCAAGAATTAATAAAATCTTTTGGCTCCTGAATATATCCTTTGGTTAATAAATATGACCAAAACTGTTTTGAAATCTCAAACTGCTCTGCAATACTTTCTGCTTTGGAAATATCTATTGTTCCGTCCGGATTCTCAGGCGTATAATTAAGTTCACAAAAAGCGGAGTGACCTGTTCCTGCATTATTCCAGGCTGCAGTACTTTCTTTAGCAAACCTGCCCAACCTTTCGAAGATGGCGATCTCAAGATTGGGATCAAATTCGTGTAATAATGTAGCTAAAGTGGCACTCATAATTCCGCCACCTATTAGTACAACGTCGTATTTTGGTTTCGGCGTTCTGCTCGTAAGCGATTGTGACATAATTCTATATTTTATATCAAATTTCGGGAAAACTTTTAGAAGTTTGGGTGTATTTAACGATTTTAACAGGTTAATTTTTCACGAAATCTTTAATTTAAAATTGACAATAAAATACGATTGAAAGTATCAATTCAGGTGTATAGAAATGATTAATTTAATGTCAGATTTTCAATTAAAAAATTTCGGCTCCGCTCAAACTGACGTGTTATCAAACTGAGTGGAGCCGAAATTTATTTTAAATTATAACCTTAATTCAATTTTGCAGTCAGTTTTTTGAACTGTTTTTCTGCATTTTTACCTTCATATAAAATTCCGTAAATAGTATCTACAATCGGAAGTTTAAGGTTTTTCTGTTTTGCTGTTTTATAGATAGAATCTGCCGCATAATATCCTTCCGCTATCATGTTCATGGACTGGATTGCAGATTTTACGGTATATCCTTTTCCGATAAGGTTTCCTAAGCTTCGGTTTCTTGAGAATAATGAATAAGCCGTTACTAATAAATCACCTAAATAAGCACTTTCGTTAACGTCTCTTGGTGCTTCGTAGATTGCTTCCAGAAAAGTTTCCATTTCACGGATCGCGTTGGATACGAAAACTGCCGTAAAGTTATCTCCATAACCTAATCCGCTTGCAATACCTGCTCCGATCGCGAAAATATTCTTCAAAATCGCGCTGTACTCATTACCCAGAACATCTTTGCTTGAATGTACTTTAATGAAATCTGAGTTGAAAATACTAAACAACTTCTCAGAAACCTCATCTTCCACTGTTGCTATTGTAAGGTAAGAAAGCCTCTCCATCGCCACTTCTTCTGCGTGACAAGGTCCTGCAATTACAGCCTGATTTCTGAAACCTATTTTAAATTCGTCTCTTAAATAATGAGCTACGACATCATTCACTTTAGGAATAATCCCTTTAATCGCTGAAACGAAAATTTTGTCTTTATAATCACAATTCATTTTATCCAATGTATCAGATAAATAAATTGACGGTGTTGCCAAAACCACAATATCACAGGCAGAAACCAACTCATTGATATCTGTTGTTAATTTTAAATTTTTAAGATTAAAAGTTGCCGCAGTAAGATAGCTCGGATTATGACCGCGAAGTTCGATCGCTCCTTTCACAAACTCACTTCTTACGCACCAATGTACGACTTTGCAGTTCTCAACAAGCATTTTTACAATCGCTGTTGCAAAACTTCCACTTCCCACAACACCCACGGAAACTTCATTTTTATTCTTTTTTGAATTTGAAGATTCTGAAATTATTTTCTTTTTCGTCATAATTGAAATGTGAACTGCAAATATATTAAAACAAAGATTCAACAAAGCTTTTCCTACGACGATAAACGCTATTTTCTGAAAAAATTAACACTTCAGAGCATAATTAATTTTTACACGAGTCTGTGCCATTTTGATAGAGACTTTTTTTAGACTGTATAAAATGTTATGGTTAGTTACTTATAATAAATCTTATTCACAATCCATACCATATTTAATGAAAAACAATCATAATAGCTTATTTTCAATTTATATTTGTTAAAATTAAATTTTATTAGAATTTTTTTCAACTCTTATTTAAATTATGACGAAAAACTTACTCATTTTTATATTCCTATATTCTACAGCAATGTGGGCACAAAAAACTGATGATCCGTACGAAAATCTGTACATGACCACTCTGACAGAAGTCGCTGCGAATGATATGCCCCGCGCACTCAAAATTGCAGATTCTATGACTGTAGCTGCAACAACACCTCAACATGAGGGAAGAAGCATAATGCTGACCGCCAGCCTTTATATGCAGCAAAGTAAATACAACGAAAGTATTAAGTTTGCGGAAAAAGCAAAAGATATTCTTGATACAACAGATAATTATGAACTTCAGGCAAAAATCCGAGGACTTTTGGCGACCGAATACAGAATCATAGGACTCTTACATCAATCTAAAAAGTATGCAGATGAGGGAATAAAAATAGCAGATAAAATCAATGATGCGAAGAAACAGGCACAGGTAAAATCTCTTTTCCTCCAAGAGTTGGCATATTACGAGATCAATAATAATAAAAATTATACGGCTGCCATTGCTTATCTTACTCAATCTCTGGAGTATTGTTCAAAAATTCCGGAGGATCAAATCAATCTGGGAAGAACGCACCAAATGTTGGGAGAAGTATATTGTTTTTATTTAAATAACTATAGTCTTGCAGAAAAACATTATCAAATCGCTTTGAAAAATCTTCCCGAATCTTATTATGTTATTGCACTTGTTCAGGAGGGATTAGGAAAAGTGCGATTTTCACAAAAACGGTATGATGAAGCTGAAAATTTTTTCTTAAAAGCTTTAAAATTTGCAGAAACAACCGATCATCCCGAAATGAAAAGAAGAATTTACAATGATATTTCAGAATATTATGAAAAAACAGGTCAGTATAAAAAAGCTGCCGTTTACAGGAAAAAACTCGCTGAATTAAATTGGGTTGAAGCTGAAAAGCATAGCCACACCGTTGACAGTGACTATAACAAAATTGAAAATGAAAACCAGCAATATGCAATTTGGGACAGCTCAAAAAATATTGCCATTGGCATTGCTTCTCTTTTGATTTTAAGTCTTATCGTAATTTTCATTATTAACAAAAAGAAGCAGAAAGCAGAATATCTTAAGTTTAAAACCATAATTGATCATTATAAGGAAAAAGAAGAATATGTTTTAGAAACAAAAATTGAAACTTCAGCACTTGATGAAAGTGAAGAAGAAAGAAGTTCAGATGAAATTGACGTTAAAAATAAACAGACAGATATTGCCATTAATAAAGAAACAGAAACAAAAATACTGGAATATCTTGATCAGTTTGAAAAAGATGAAATGTTTAATCAAAGTTATATTTCTCTTTCTTTCCTTGCTACGGAATTCAACACGAACAGCAAATACATTTCTTATGTGGTGAAAAAATATAAAAACACTGATTTTAAGAATTATGTCAATAAACTAAGGATCAATTACATCATTCACAAACTGAATACTTCAGAAAAACACAGAAAATATAAAATGGGAGCTTTGGCTGAAGAATGCGGTTTTTCATCACACAGTGCATTTGCAACTATTTTTAAATCTATTACAGGAATTTCACCTTCTACTTTTATTTCTTTTATCGAACAGGAAAAAGTAAAGAAAATTTAAATATAATTTCGATACAATTATTAATTTTTCACATGAGTCTGTACTTTACTAAAGTGCAGGCTTTTTTCATGCTTTTTTATCCTATTTTTCTTGCAATAAATTCAAAAATCATTTTTATTTTTCATTAAACCAAGATTATTTCATTTGCTTTCATTAAAAATTAAATTATTAAAAATCAAACATTTACAATTACAACCCTTTTGATTTTCCGAAAAACAGAAGGGTATTTCTTTCTTAATGAATTAGTTTCAGATAAATTTGCAAAACAATGTTAAGCATAATAACATTTGAACTAAAAACCCTATCATCCTATTAAAATACTTTTCTATTTCAGGTAAAAACTCATGTAGAAATCAACAATAAAATTTCCCTTTTATCATACGCTGCAAATGATTCTATTACAATTAAAATATCCCAATTAATTAAACACATAATTGAGTCCTACTATTCCAAATCTGGAATACAGCAAATCATTACACAAAAAATTTAGACCAAGATTCTAAGAATTACAAAAATGAAAAAACAACTATTAACAACTTTCACTTTGGCAATCGGCATATCTGTAGTTGCCAAAGTCGAAATTAATGTCGGAACATCAACATTAAATATTACGAAACTAGTATAAAAAATTACTCCTTTTAATCCTCAGAGTAATTCCATAAATCAACCATTCAAAAAAGCAATGTGCTAACATTTATAATTTATTAAACCACTATTATGAAAAAAAAATTATCGCTGGCTGTCACACTATTTTTAAGTGTATACTCTTACGCGCAAGTTGGTATCAACACAGCAGCCCCAGCAGCAACATTCGACATTGTAGCTAAAGGGAATGCAACTACCGCAGAAGGTATCATTGCTCCAAGACTTACAGGACTGGAAATCAAAACTGCTACCAGTAGTTCACTTTACACTACAGCACAGAGCGGTGCTATAGTGTATGCAACTTCGGCTCAGCCGGTAACACCAATTACACCAGCTTCCGCTAATGTGAGCGCTCCCGGCTATTATTATTGGGATGGAGCTTTGTGGCAGAAATTTGATATCAATTTATATCAACACGATGGTTCTTTAGCTGCAAATCGTGTTGTATCTATGGCTGATAAAACTTTGAGCTTTAATCCCGGAACAACACAATTGGTAAACCAGTTCAGCGTAGATGGCAATACATTTTCAGTTGATGCCCTAAACAACAGAATAGGTATTAATAATTCTGCCCCATTTAATGAATTGAGTTTGAGTAATAACACCTTTGGTTCCAATCAAACAGACGTTAACGGAAAGAAATTTGCAATTTACAACGGCGGAAATGCCGATTTCTATGGTCTTGGGATAAGCTCAGGCATACTTCAGTTCCACGCTGCCTCTACTCCTAATGAAGCGCCAGGAATGGTATTAAATGGTTATGGTTACTTAGGAGTAGGGCTTATGGGAGCAGATCCTACCCATAGACTTCATATCATTCCTGAACTGGGATTCGATCCTGTACGTATACAAGGTTTGAATGAGGATCTTACCGCTCCAAACGTATTGGCTGTTACCAGTACAGGTGTGTTTAAAACAATTCCAAAAACAGGCTTAGGTGCTGCCAGTTTATGGACACTTACCGGAAATAACTTATATCCTGCAACCCTTACCAATAATGTCGGTATTGGGACTACTACTCCTTCTTCTTTATTACAGGTAAATGGAACAATTACCGCTAACAGGATTCAGGGTCCTTCGGATTCACGATTTAAAAAGAATGTCACCCCAATTAAAAACGCTTTAGAAAAAGTAATATCATTAGGCGGATATACTTATGACTGGAAAGATGCATCTGAATTTCCTAACCAGTCCATCGGTAAAGGACACGACATGGGGGTAATCGCACAGGAAGTAGAAAAAGTATTCCCGGAAGCGGTAACAACCAACAAGGAAGGTTATAAAGCAGTGAATTACCAAGCGTTAGTGCCTGCACTTATTGAGGCGATCAAAGCACAACAAGCACAGATCAATGCACTACAGGCACAGGTAAACAAGCTTACCAAATAAGAATAAATTTTAAGGATTATTTGTGACAGTTGCTGAAATATGAACTATGCATAACTGATCCATAATTAAAATATATAACAATGGAAAAATTTAAAAAAACCATACAGGAGTTACTCGCATTAATGCTGATGCTGATGATACTGCCGCTCAATGCGCAGAATAACACAGCAACAGTCAACGGTGCATGGGACAACTGCGCCACATGGAACAGCCCGCCTGCCATATATAACAATTCATCTTCTAATAAAATCATAAATGCCTCTGTAAATGTAACTCTGAACAGCAATTGGTATGCACAAGGAGCAGATCTGGCAGCTTTGGGAGGAATAGATTTTCAAGGTGCCAACTGGCTGGATTTTACTGGATCTGGTACTAACCAAACCTGTATTGGAACTCTTGCAACTTTATCTTGTAATGGCGGAACACAGTCTGACATCACAATTAGTGAAGGTCAAGCTATCCCCGCAGGAACGACCCGAACCATCCCTTACACAGGCGGAAACGGAGGAAGTTACCCAGCAGGAAGTTGGAGTGCAAATGGTATTACCGCAGATTTACCAGCAGGAAACTTTGCCGTGGGCAATGGCAATCTGGTTTTTAACCTGAGTGGAACACCTACTGCAAACGGCACCATAAACATACCTATTACAGTAGCTGGCATTAGCTGTAACCTTACCGTAAGTGTATTAGCACCTATACCTTTAACTATTACAAGTGTCGGATTTAATTTTTCACCTAATTATCCGACTCAATATCCATCCAATATCATTTATCGACACAATTCTTCATCTCCCGAAATATGGAACGGTTCTTATACTACTCCTCAAACTGCAGCAGTCCAATTTACTTATTATTTCCCCAATGGAATAAGAGTTGTTGCGAGTAGCGGGGCACCTATTTATTTCCCAGGTGCTACCACATTTAATGCCGCAGCTAACATGAGAATGGTCGTGTATGCAGGATGGATATATCCGGGCGTTAATACACTTACATGGTCTCTTTATAGAGTAAGCACTGGTATTAACGTTAACTTCATAGGCTCACATACCATAAATGTGCTTGGGACAAACCTGATATTTGGTTATCAAACAATCAGAACAGGGATTTAATCCGATGAGTGTTTAAAGAATGAAGTCATGGTAATTAAAAAGGAATAAGATTTAAAGATTTAAAAATTTCATATCAATGCAACGTCCGGTTTAATAATCGGACATTTTTTATAAAAAGCATTACAAAACAAGATTCATAATGTTATAGTTAAGCTAAAATTAGATCTTAAAATTTAATAATCAGATATTTAATTATTAAAAAAATAAACAATAGAAATGAACATTTATCGTTAATTAAGATAGCAATTAAGTTAAAAAATGAGATGAATAAATATTTGCTTCATGACATCTAAACAACAAATACGTTAGATATTTATCAAAAAATAGCCCTTAAAACTTATTTTTAATTAAATTTGCAAGCTTAAAACCGTTTTTTTAATATACTAAGAGAAGAAATATGAAGAAATTTCTAAGCAGCAAGAAGAACATAAACATCCTTCTGGGAGGACTTTTATTTGTTGTTTTTGCACAAGGACTTTTCATAGCCAAACTATTTTCTGACAGAGATAATAAAACCTATGAAGTAAACCTTGTAAAAATAAACACTGAAAAAGACAGTGTAGACTACTTAAAAATGAAAACAGATTTAGGTCTTGTAGATCAAACTGTTGCTCAACTCAATTCATTCTTAAAATCAAAAGATATTTCGAATGAAAAGCTAACAATCCTTAGCAAAGACAGTATTTCGAGTTCTGTTTATCTGGCAAAACAATCTAACCGATACAGCCAGTATTTGATGGACTTACAGAAAAAATTAATGCAAGTTCCGCTGGGAATGCCTACAGAAGGTCATATCTCATCAAATTTCGGAATCAGAAAAAATCCTATTCCTTTCAAAACTGTTTACGCATCTGTAAGATCCGGTGCATCTTCAGAATCTAAACCTGCCACTGTTGCTGCAGCTCCAAAACCTGAAGTAAAAGCAGAACCCGTTGAAAAAACAATCGAATTAACCGACAGTTACGGAAATAAGCGAGAAGTAAAAGTAATGGTTACACCAAAATCAGCTCCTGTTGCTTCGGCTCCTGCAAGTACTTCTACAAAAACTATTGCCAGTAATTCAAATTCAGGATCTAAAGTTCCTGTTGTTGAAAAAAATAATCCACCCGCTGAGGCCGATCAGATGCAGTTTCACAAAGGTCTGGACATTGGTGTTGCTTTTGGTTCTGATGTTATCGCAACCGCTGCCGGAATTGTAATTTTCTCAGGACAGAAAGGTGGTTACGGAAACTGTGTAATCATTTCTCACGGAAATGGACTGGCTACATTATACGGACATTTATCTCAGTTAGTAGCGAAAGTTAATGAAAAAGTAAAAGTGGGTCAGGTCATCGCAAAATCCGGAAATTCAGGACGTTCCACAGGACCGCATCTTCATTATGAAGTACACAAAAACAATACGCCGGTAAATCCGAAATTGTTTATGAATTTATAAAAAGTAAGGCTGCCCAATGGACAGCCTTTTTATTGCTATAAATTTGATTGAGGAACATATAAATAACAGAAGTTATTTATGGAAATTCAACATTCAAAATCTTTTTGGTTTTTCTATCGAATGCCACATTGATAAAAGGAAAAAGAGTGTCTCTTTTACTTACTTCCCTGATTAATACTGTATGGCCTAAATTTGAATCATCAATAAACTCAAATCCCTGAAATTGTATTTCTTTAATTGGCCCTAGTTTTAAATCCATAGTAGAAAGCCCATCTTTTACTAATTTATCCTGAGGTCTAAACTTGGGAGCAAACATTTCAAGGATTCCATCATAATTTTTATTTATTAAAAACGAATTAAACTTATCAACTTCAGGATAAATATCTTTTATTTCCTGCAATTCTTGTTTAGAGAAAGATTTTGAAATATTGGTACCATCAGGTAAAAGTATTTTTATTTTAATTAAATCATACTTATCCGGGTTTTGATTTTGATAAATTGTATATGCAATATTTGATGCATTAGATATTACTCTTTGAGGCTGTTTATCTATCAGTTCACTACCTTTAATTATTACCTCAAAATAATCACTACTTTTTCCATTAAAGGCTTCCACGCCTTTCATAGTATTAACATAACCTCCATAAAACTTCTGAACTTCTTCAACAGACTTTTTATCTTCGGGTGTTGTGGTTAATTTATTACAACTTATCAAAAATAGCAATAATAAAAAGGGTAAGATTTTAATTGATCTCATGTATTGATTATTAGTTAATTTTTAAAATTCCTGTTACCTGCTTAAAGCTTTATAAAAGCGACTTTTCAATGAAAACCTCCAACCCAAACAGAAAGTTCAAATATAACGAAAATGTTTATTTTGTAAATCCCAAATAAACTAAAAGTACATACAGTAATTGCATGTACTTTTGGCTTATTTTAAAATCTTAAGAGTTCCTTTCGGATGATCTGATGATCCATCTGCTTTCAAGATATTTGAATAAATAACATTCTTATTATAATCCTGAATGTTGACAACGTTTACACCAACTTTAGGTTCATACCAATAAACCATAAAAACATTTTTTGCAATTTCTGTTGCTGTATATTCAACAGTATCTGAAAGTCCCTTAACTTCACCTTTTGTTCCGACAAAAGACATCGTTTTATTGTCTTTAAAATCTAAAATAAATTGAGCGGTTCCAAAGTTAACTTCCACTTTTCGTCCAATTGCGGGATAAGGTGATCTTAAATCCCAATTCATTTCACCTAAGAAAACTTTCACTCCCATCACCAATTCATCTTTTCCGGGAAGACTTGGATATTTATTAACCATGAAATTAACAATTGCTTCTGAAGTTTTATTTTCTGTGACTGCTTTTTTATAGTTTTCAAGATAATTTTTAACAAAATCCAACGAGTTTGGAGAAAGAGTCAGTTTTGCAAAATGGGAAGGTACAACCTGTGTCGGGTTCAATGCTTTCATGGCATCAATTTGCCCGATCCATTGATCAATAGCTTTTTGATTCTGTGTATCGGCCATCCAGAGATGAGAGTCTACAGAAACTGAAATACCGCCTACAACTGTTTTCAAAGAAGGAATCCAAAGAAAACTATGCGCTGAATCATCAGGATTTTGTTTAATTTCAATTTTATTCCCTTCCAAATCAAGAATTGAATTTACCGCTTCCGGAATAATAATTTCAGAAGGCGAATCTTCTTTCAGTTGAGGTTTCCAAACTCCCAGTTTATCATCTTTTGAAGCCGAAATAAGATAAGCCGTTTGTGCGGTGGAAATAATTCTCACATTTGGAAAAGCTTTCTTAATAACATCCAATCCGAAATAAAAATCAGGGTCGCTGTGCGAAATAAAAACCGTTTTCAGATTCTTTCCTGTCGCTTTTATTTCCTTAACAAGTTCCTCAGCATATTTCTTTTGAAACTGAGCATCAATGAGAATTGCATCTTTATCTCCGTAAATTATTGTTGAGGTAATGGGAAAAATCGCTTTTGAACCCGGATTGTAAACTTTAATCTTTAAATTTCCAGCAAATACAATGCTTACAAAACCCAATAAGATTATTAATGATAATAATTTCTTTCCTAACATTATTGTTTTTTTAATTAATAAGCAGCTGTAAAACGTTCGCGAATATGGTTATTTTGCTCTAATTCATCAACCAAAACTACCGCAACATCTTCTACAGAAAGGATACTTCTTCCCTCTTCATTTAAAACGGGTGTTTCCAAAGAAGTTCTGTATTTACCTGTTCTTGATCCTACATTTGCCTGATTCATTTCAATAGCAGGGCTAAAGAATGTCCAGTCTAATGTATTATTTTCTTTGATTTTATTTAAATAATCTCTTGCTGCAGTTGCTCCCGGCTTGTATGCCTCAGGAAAATCCGGAGTATCAACAATCTGAACGCCATCTGCAATATAAAGACTTCCTGCGCCACCAACTGTAATAAATCTTTTAACGCCAGCTTTTTCAACCGCTTTCTCGATGTTTTCAGAACCTGTAAGGAAATCGTTGTAAAGATTTGGGTTCGTCCAACCTGCATTGAATGTGCTGATAACCGCATCGCTTCCTTTTAACGCTTCAGATAGTTCATCTATGTTATTTACATCGATACTTTTTGCAGACACTTTATCGTTTTGCTCTACTTTAGAAGCATCTCTCACGATAGCTTCTACCGCATATCCTCTGTTTGCTAATTCATTTACGACTTGAGTTCCTACAAATCCTGTTGCACCAATTACTGCTACTTTTTTCATAATATTTTATTTTAAATTAATTGTAATAAAACTTGTTACATTTATAGATAAAAAATTTTAATCGAACTGATCAGTGAATTGCTTCAATGATTTATCTCCTAAAAATTTTACTACTAATTGATCTGTTTCTACAAACAAATCATTCAGATGATTATTGATTTCACGGCCGACGCTACAAATGGGATTCGGATTATTATTCTTCTTCCCTAACACTTCAGAATTTTTCACTGCTGAATAAATTTCAGAAATCGTTATAGAATCTGCACCTTTTGAAAGCTGGCTTCCACCCTCTTTGCCCTGTCTGCTCGTTATTAAACCCGCTTCCCTAAGAACGCTGATCTCTTTACGAACAACCGCCGGATTTATATTGATACTACCCGCCATCCACTCAGAAGTTAACCACTCCTGCGGACTTTTGGCCAGTAAGGTCATAATATGTATCGCCGTAGCAAATCTTGTATTGTTCATCTTAATTTCATGGCAAAGATAGACAAATTTTTCAAATGTAACAAATTTTATTACAGTTAAATTTTTCTTAAAGAATTAATTTATCTAAATCCAGCAATAAATAATTGATATTCTGATTAATCGTTCGTGTGGCCGATTGCATTTGATTCAACATGGCAGCCCGATTATGAAGATCATCCGCTCGGTAATATCCGCCATCACTGAAAATAACCGACTGATCAGCTTCTGTTTTACTGTCATCAAACTGATAATGCAACCATCTTTCTTTCATACTCTGAATAATAGAATGTGTTTCTTTATTCGAAAACTTTTTCTCAGTGTACATGTACCAAATGAATGGCGGAAAGTTCGGAGATTCCAATTTTTCTTTCCAAATATCTCTTAAAAGGTTTCTTGAATGTACGAATTCAACCTTTTTACCTTTCGGATTTAATGTTGCTAAACCAAAACCTGCTCCCAAAGCTCCACCACCAATATCAATTGCACTGCTCCATGCGTCATCCTTTACAATTCCTCCAGCGATAGATGCGGCCGCACCGGCAACAATTGAATATAAAATCAGTTTATTACTTTTTGAATCATTAAGATTATCAACATAATTTCCAATTTGGGCAACGCGCTCTCCTTCGCAGTCGAATTCTGCGGCTACAGCATCCAATTCGGTCAGCGAGATGGTTATTTTGCTATTAATCCTTGTTTTAAGCTGTAAAACTTTAACCTGAGAACTCAAAGAAGAATCTTTTTTAAGTTCCATAATTTGATGTACCTCATCAAGATTATCCAACGCATTTAAAATCAAAATACTTTGATCAGAAAACATAGGTTTAAGATCTTTATTCGCTAATAAAATAGAATCTGAATTATATGAAGGTAATTTATTAGGATAGTTATATTGAAAAGGAGCCTTGCAATAGCTGTCTTTCAAGGTAAGAATATTCTGCTTTATAGCCTGATTTTTCTTGGAAACACAGGAGGTGATTACACTAAGAACGGTTAAAAGGTAAAATATTTTTTTCATTCAGATTTGTTTTATTTGTGTAAAGGTTAGAATCACCTTTAATTGATTAACTCAATACGAATATAACAAAATAAAAAAATTTACCCGAAGTTCAGGTAAATTTTTAATTTATATGTAAGCTAGATTACTTAATTCCTAACAATTCTACAACAAAAACAAGGGTACTGTTTGGTCCAATCTCTTTGCTAACTTCTTGCTCTCCATACGCCAAATGTGCAGGAATAATCAATCTCCACTTGCTTCCTACAGGCATTAATTGTAATGCTTCCGTCCAACCCTTAATTACTTTGTTCAAAGGAAAAGAAGCTGGTGTTCCTCTTTTTACAGAGCTATCGAAAACTTTTCCGCCAATTGTAGTTCCGTGGTAGTGGCATTTTACCATAGATTTAGGCCCTGGCTTTGCACCGTCTCCTTCGGTAATGATCTCATATTGCAAACCACTTGGCAATTGCACTACGCTTTCTCTTTTACCGTATTCTTCCATGTATTCCTTACCATCGTTAAGGTTTTTCTCTGCTAATTCTTTTTTACGCTTAAATAACAAATCTGCTACTCCCATAATTTAATTTTTTACAAAGATAAGATTTTGGAGCGGGAAGAATGAAGCTGGAGGATGGAAGTTTTGGAAGCTCGTAATTACCTCAATTCTAAACATCTCCAAAAATTCAAATAAGATTAATATTATCTTAACGTATATCTCGAAACTTGGCGTTATAATTGGATTTTAAAACTAAATGCCAGATCCACTAAAATATAACAAGAAATTTGACCAATTGTCGGACGAGGAAAAAGAACTCCTCGAAATCAATAAAAAAAGCATTACCGATTTTGTTGAGCAGTCTCCATCAGTAAGCGATGTTGATTATGCTACCCGAAATGCTCACGCAAAAACCTATGCTGTTGCAAAAGGTGAATTTTTAATTGACCCCAATATTCCAAATGAACTGAAACAGTTTTTTGATAAAGAAAAATTTGATTTAACGATACGATTTTCCAATGCTCATTTAAAGGTTAAAAATAACAAAAAAGATATTCCGGCTTATGGATTTTCCGTGAAAATAAAAGATGAAAACGGACAGTTGCTTGCCAATTATCCTTTGGTGAATTTTCCGTTATTTCCTATTAATTCTGTAAGTACTTTTTTGAAATTATTTACTTCAGTTAATCGGTTTTTCATTAAAAAATGGAGTTCATTTTCATTAATGATACAAATATTGAAAGTGATTCCGTCTACTTTTACAGGCTCATTTTTAAAGAATATCATTAAGCTTTTACTTCATAAAAATGATTTTTTCCTTTCCTTCGATTATCATTCTGTGGGAGCTTACCGATTGGGAGAAAATATGATTAAAATAAAGCTGAGTCCAAGATATGTTGATAAAAATTTCGGAAAGAAATTAAAGGTTAAAGATGCTATTGAAAGTTATTTTAAATCTAACGAATTTGCAGCTGATATTTTAATTCAAATTTGTTATAATCTGGAGGATCAACCTATCAATAAACTCAATATTGAATGGAAAAATTCACCATTTATAAAAATTGGGGAAGTAAAAATTGAAAAAAATACTCTGCTTGATCCGCGTTCCTGTGAAAACGAAATGCTTTCTTTTAATCCTTTTGAAAGTAAAGCCTTCTTTCAGCCTGTCGGAAAAATACAGAAACTTCGGGATGAAGCCTATAAGGTTTCAATGCAGACGAGACTTAAGATTAATAAGTTATTGAAATATAAGTAGGTAAAGGGTAATTATGAATAGTAGGCATAGTATTTGTCATAGAAATCAGAATGACAAAATTTATGGATATTTTCAAATATTGAAAATAATGACTTCCACCCTAGCCCCGATTGTAACGACATCCTTTTTTGTTGCGGCGGAGCGAAGCGGAGCCGTAGCCAAAAAGATACAGTGGAAAGCGGGATTAAGCTTCTAAAAAAATTCAAATAAAAAAGGCTCTACAATTTGTAAAGCCTTTCTATTTTTAAATTTTAATTGATATTATTCTTCAATTTTATCTTTTTCCTCGTCTTTATCAGGGAATATGATTGATAAAAGAACCGAGATCACCAATACTCCACCCACAATTCCTAATGAAACTGGTGATGAAATGTGAATCCATGGTGCAATTAGCATTTTAACTCCAATGAAAGATAGGATAATTGCCAAACCATAAGGTAATTTGCTGAACATATGAATAAAATTCGCCAACAGGAAATACAATGATCTAAGACCTAAAATTGCAAAGATATTCGATGTATAAAGGATAAACGGATCATTTGAGATCGCAAAGATCGCAGGAATTGAATCCACTGCGAAAAGTACATCCGTAAACTCAATAACCGCAACTACAACCAAAAGTGGTGTTGCCATTTTGATTCCGTTTTGAACAGTGAAGAACTTGTCTTTGTCGTAATTATCAGAAACTTTCCAGAAGCTTTTGATCAATTTTGCACCTGCAGAATCGCCAAAATCTTCATCGTCTCCGTCATCTCCTCCACCCCAGGATTTTATTCCTGCGTAAATTAGGAAGATTCCAAAAAGGGTCATTACAACATTAATAGTTACCGCCTGACCAAAAATCGTCATCTCCGGTAAATACGTTAAGTTGATCAATCCAACACCTGCAAAAATGAAAATCGCCCTGAATATCAACGCTCCGATAATTCCCCAAAACAATACTTTATGATGAAGGTGTTTTGGAACTTTAAAGAATCCAAAAACAAGGATAAATACAAATAAATTATCTACCGACAAGGCTTTTTCAACCCAATAAGCGGCTTGATATTGTGTAAATTTTTCTACTGCTAATGCATGGCTCACCGGAGTTCCGTCTGTATTGAAAACCCAATACACCACTCCCGAGAAGATCATTGATAATGAAATCCACACTACAGACCAAATCGTAGCTTCTTTCGAAGAAACTTCATGGCTTTTTTTGTTGAAAACTCCTAAATCCAGAAGTAACATGATAACAACCGTTATCGCAAACCCCCACACCAAACCAGGGTGCAGTTCTAAAATACTTTGATGTTGTTCCACTATGTATGTGTTATTATATGATAAAAGCAATAACTGTATGATGTACAATTATTGCTAATAATTAATTTTAATATGTATAATTAATTTCTGCTCAATTAATAAGTTTTGGCTAAAGCCAAATTTGAAACTTATTTGTTGTAAACGGGCTAAAGCCCGTTCCTATTGAACTAAAACCAATAATTTATTTACAAATATTTCTGCTGAACAGTTTTAATAGTTTCTTCTAATTTTCTGTCTGCTGTAGGATCTCCGATTGCGTTGAATTTCCATTCTCCGTTTCTCTTGTAGAAAACTCCCATTACCATGGCAACGTGACCTTTGAAAGAAGCATCATTCGCGATATCATATTTAGCAAAAACTTCTCTTACATTGGTTGGAGTTCCTTCGTAAATTCTGATTGAAGCAAAAGGAATTGTTCCGAAATCCTGACCTCTATAACTGTTCAAAACCAATGCAACGTGCTCTACACTAGCATCTAACTGACTGAAATCAATAGTAATAACTTCGTTATCAAGACCATCGTCTCCATTTACGTCACCTGTTAAATCATCACCGCTGTGCTTTACAGAACCGTTTTTAGATTTTAGGTTTCCGAAATAAATTACTTCAGTAGAATTTTTATTAGAATCGTATAAAATACAGCTTCCGTCTAAGTCTACCGCCTCTCTTGTAACTCCTCCGAAGAACCCTTTTTTCTCAATTGCACCCCAGTTGATCCCAACACAAGCCTGCGTAAGAGCTGTACCGTTTTCCTTCGTAAGGTTTATTCTTTGACCTTTTTGTAAGTTAATAGCCATCTTTTTATGTTTAGTTGTTTATTATTTGTTTGGGCAAATTTTGCCTTAGCTTTTCAGCTTTTTATTAATTATTTAAATTTAAATTCAACATCGCGCGAAGAATATTTGTTTCTTCATTAATGTCGAATATTTTGCTCATAATATCTACACTTTCGAGATTTCGGAGATAGTCTTTCAAAACGTTTGTTACCGCCTCAGGTAATACACGCTTTCTTTCATTGATCGTATCTTCCAACTGTTCGTTTTTTCTTCTCAACTGATTAATAATTGAGCTTTGGTTTGATTCATTAGGCGTAACATCTATCTTTTCAAGTATTTTAGAATCAATCATATACATTTTCTTTTCTTCAATATTAAAAATGAAATGATCATCCGACTGAAAAACCTTAAAAAGTTCATACTCATTACCCGTAACAATGTAACCGCATATAAAACGAACTTTAAAACCTTGAATATTAAGCCTTCCCAGCAGTTTTCTTTCGATTGAATAATCCAAATACTGATACGATGGAACTATATTACATTTTAACAGCTCTTCATCAACACTGGATCTGTAAAACTCTGTTGCATATTTTTTATAAAAATACAGAACATTGTCCCACTGCACCCGAAATTTATCTTCCGTAAGATCTTTATAAAGGCTTTTTAACTGATTGGAAAATACACCGCTGTACATTTTCCTGTCGGTTTCAAAACTATCTGCTCTGCCCTCTTCAAAACCCGAAATATATTTATTATTAACATCAATTTCATTAATTACCGTTAACAGATCATTTTCTTTCTGACGTTTGATTTTTGTCAGCAATTCTATTAAACTGTCTGTATATTGGAGATGAAAAAGCTCAAGTTTACTATAATCCAATCCCTTATTTTCCCGAAATAGATTGTCGATAATATCTGTTTTAATATAAATCGATATGATATCAATATTTTCAAAAAAATTCGAAAGAAGTTTAAGCTTTGTTAATCTTCTTTTACTCTGAGATAATATGGTTATAGCTTCATCATCCACCTTTATACGGTATTAATTATCCTCTGACGTTTGCTTTTAGTTCGTGTTCCAATGTCTGTAGATCCTGATCCAGCTTTCTTCTGCCTTCTGCACCTTGCTTTTGGATTTGTTTCACCTCGTTCAAAGTACCGATAAGTTTCGCAGTTGTTTCTCTCAATGTTTCTACAGAAACGATCGTTTGCTCGTTTGCTCTTGCAACGTTTACTGAATTCTGACCCAGACGTTCTGCATTTTTTCTTAAAATTTCTTCTGTTGTAGCAGAAACTTTCTGTTGAATCTCAATATTCTGCTGCTGTCTGTACATCGCAACCGCCAATGAAAGTTGATTTTTCCAAAGTGGCAACGTTGTCGTCAAAATAGTTTGTGCTTTTTCAGCAATAGAAACGTTGTTATTCTGAACCAATCTGATCTGTGGAAGAGACTGCATCATAATCAAACGAACCACTTTAAGATCCGCCAATCTTCTATCTAATCTCGCGATAAAATCTCTCTTATCAGCAATTTGATAATCCTGATAAGTTTGTGGAGCAGCTTCCATTTGAGCTAATTCAACTCCAGCTTTTTCCATTCTCAGATTTCCGACGATTACCAATTCTTCGATTTGCTTGATGGCATTCACATTACTTTCAAAAATAGTCTGCAAAACAGCATTATCCTTTGTAGAAGTAATGATTCCGGCATTTACTTTATAAGCGATCTGATCGATATTATTAACGATCTTGTCATATTTTGTAAATAAATTCTCGATCTGCGCCACGATACTCTTCATGAACGGCAGTTTGCTTAAAAAGCTCTTGAATTTATTTTGATTTAATTCATCTACATCTACATAATTAAGCTCCAACAATAGATTATTGATAAGCTCTCCTACTTCTCCGGAATTTGATCTTCTTACATTTCCTAAGAAACTATCACTCTGATTAGAAAGTGTTCTTTGAAGGTCAGCCCCAAAATTGACGATAGATCCAGGGTTAGATTCATCGATAGAATCTGCAAGAGTCTCGTATTTTTTACGTTCTTCAATCTGTAACTGAGTCAAGTTTACATTTCCGTCTCTGTCTACAAGCGGAGCCGGAGGCATGCTTGGAGCTGCCGGCTGAACCGGTGTCGGAGGAGCCATTGGAGTAGGTTCGAATGTCTTTAGAGGTTCAATAGATCCAAGTGGATCAATCGGTTGATTTTCTTGATTATCCATGGTAAATTATTGATAGATTGATACAAACTTATCCAGACCGTCTCTTTGTCCGCTTCCTACAGCTTCAAATTTCCATTCTCCGTTTCTGTTGTAGATTCTTCCGAATTCTACGGCTGTTTCGATTGAGAAATCTTCGTCTAATTCATATTTTAAGATTTCTTCATTCGTTTCTGTGTTAAAAATTCTGATGAAAGAATTTCTTACTTGTCCGAAGTTTTGTTTTCTGGATTCAGCTTCGTGAATCGTTACGACTACTGTAATTTCTTTTACAGCATCATCAATTTTAGTTAAATCGATTTTAATTTGCTCATCATCCCCATTTCCGTCACCCGTCAAATTATCACCAGAGTGAATCACCGCTTTGTCCGGAGATTCAAGGTTGTTGTAAAAAATAAAATGATTATCAGAAACTAACTTTTTGTTCTCGTCCAATAAAAATAAAGACGCATCTAAGTCGAATCCTGTTCCGGTAGATGTATTATTGGTGTCCCAACCTAAACCTACAGTAAATTTAGGTGCGTTTATGTTTTCTCTTTGTCCTTTTTGTAAGTTAATAGCCATAATATAATTCAGTTTGCGTTAAAGTGTTTATATTGTTTTCGTATTCTTTTATTAAATGATAATTATTGCTGATCGCAAGTTCCAGCAGGTTATCCATATGTTCTTTTGTTACTTTAGACGTAAGATACTCAAAATTACTTGAATCCAGTCCTAAAATATATTTCACGATCCTTGTATTGAACTGGAAACTTGGCTTCACCATTACTTCTGCAACATGTTTTACATCTTTCACAGCGTAGTAATTGAAGAAGTTTTCAATTTTTGGATCTAACTCAAAATTCATCAATTCAGCATAATACATGAATAAAAAATCTGCTTTCACATCAAATTCATCCAAAATTTTATTCACTGTAAATTCATGACTTCCTGTAATTTTTATATCGTCTATAAAAATACAAAGTTTTCCTCTTAAAAAATCTTTATCAAGATAATAAGTATCATTGGCAATCAGATTTTTACGGTCTTCAAAACTTAAATTTCCGTAATCTGTTGTATAGGTATGATTTCTATTGATTTTTGATAAAATACTCGACTTTTTTCCTTTCTGAAATAAATAAAAATCAAGATATTTTTTGAAGTAAAAACATAAAAAATTAGAAGCCGTCGGAATTGCCATGTAAGGACTTGGCAACACCACGATTTCTTTATCTGTATTTAAAATTTCTTCGTGTGCAGAAAGAAATCCGTCAAATAATTCTTTTGCAAATTTTTCAGCATACGATTTATCGCCATACTTGAAATAGCTGTATTCTGCAGGCGAAAAAGTAAACTCATCCGCCGAATGAATGTGGTGTAAACTATACCTTTTATTCATTTCTATTAGTTTTTTAATAAATATGCATTAAATCCAAAATCCTTTGCTCCCTTGTAATCTGCAATCGGATTATCTCCGATATGCAAAATCTGATCCATCGGCAGATTCTGATTTTTAACTCTATTTTTTACCTCCTGAAAAATAAGAGGATTCGGTTTAGAAATATTCAGTTCATCAGAATAAATATGGAAATCAATGTACTGATCCAAATTTTCATTGATAAGAAATTTTCTCATCGTTTTTCCTTTGATAAATCCTGTATTGCTTAAAACATTAATCGTTTTTCCCTGATTTTTAATTTCGTCAAAAAACTGATGTAAATTTTCGAAAATAATAACAGGTTTATATTCTAAAAACAACTCTTCGCTTTTCAGATAAAAGTCATTTAGTTTTTCTTTATTTATCTGTTTTAAATCAATATTCAAAGATCCTAAGATCAATAAATAAATTTCAAAAGTATCAATATTCCCACCCAATACTTCATTGATATTATTACAAAGATCATCATAATATTTTACGACTTTCGCAACTTCTTCAATGGGTTTATTTACGTTAAAAAATGAGGAGAACAGCTCAACTCTTTTTGCTTTAAATTCAGGGTGAGATTTTATTAAGGTAAGCCACAAATCAAAAGAAAAATGTGAGTGATTGTGGATGTCTATATCTGTTTTCAAAATGGTTTAAGTTAAAAGTTTTTATTTAGCTTTTCTTGAAAAAGATGTTTTAAATGGTTACTATTTGCTGTCATCAATTCGTGTTTAAAATTTTCAGTTTTCCCAAAGATAGAATTTTTCTTATTAATGGATAAATGTACTTCTATGTTTTAAGATATTTTTATGATTTCCCGTAATTTGAATTTAATATTTGATCTAAGAAAATTCCTTTTTTTAACGCTATGATCGCTAGGTTTCGTTTAATTCTTTGAAAATATTTTTCGTTCGCAAAGGCACTTCGTTCAGCAAATGATAGCAGAACGGCTTGGCTGAGTGAAACGCCTTTGCGAACGAAAAATATTTTCAATCATTTCAAAAAAATCTTTGTGAGCTTTGCGTTAAAAATAATTTAACAAACCAAGCATTTTATTTCTTCAATTTTCTGTCGTTTGAAAAAAATTAAAAAAAGTTTTTGTGATTTAAATATTTTTTATAATTTCGCAACCGATTAACAATCAACAATGTCAACAAAAATGATAAATATTATAACTTTAAACAATCCTATCAGAGCTGTGTTCTTTGGTAGCACTGAATATTTATCTGAATAGTATCGACCTTTATAAAATCAAAATATAATTAAAGGCCTGTCTATCCAGATAGGTCTTTTTTGCTACCCAATTTCCAGCTTTCGAAAATTCAAGTTGGTCGTCTTAAATTTTTTAACGAAAAGAAAAATTTTCTTACTAAATAAAATGGTAAGACTAATAAATATTTACGTTTAAAATTCAAGTATAACCTTAAAAATCAACAATTTAAATTTAACAAAATGAAATACAACACACGAAATATAGGGATAATAGCGCACGTCGATGCCGGAAAAACAACACTCACGGAAAGATTGCTTTATTACACAGGAATGATCCACAAAATAGGAAACGTAGACGAAGGAAATACAACGATGGATAAAGATATTCAGGAAAAAAACCGAGGAATTACCATTTCATCTGCTGCCATTTCCACACAATGGAAAAAGGATGATACCATTTTTAATATCAACATCATTGATACTCCCGGACACATTGATTTCGCAGTGGAAGTTGAACGTTCTTTACGAGTTCTGGATAGCGTTGTCGCTGTTTTCTGTGCTTCTTCGGGAGTTCAGCCACAAACTGAGAATGTTTGGTTCCAGGCGGAGAAACATGGAATTTCTAAAATCTGTTTTATCAATAAAATGGATAGAATTGGAGCTGATTTCTTTGCTGTTTTAAACGAAATCAAGACTAAATTGAATGCAGCTCCCTTGGCCTTACAAATTCCAATTGGTTCTGAAGACAATTTTGAAGGAGTGATTGATTTAATCAAGCAAAAAGCTTTGTATTGGATGGATGAAAATGGTGAAACGATTATTGAAAAAGAAATTCCTGAAAATTATAAAGTAGAAGCTGATGAATTCAGATTAAAATTAATGGAAACATTGGTCGAATCTGACGAAACGTTCTTTGAAACTTTCATGAATTCTGAAACTCAAATTTCTGAGAACATGATGATTGAAGCGATAAAAAGGGCTTGTCAAACAAGAGCAATTGTTCCTGTTTTATGCGGTTCTGCTTTTAAGAATAAAGGAGTTCAGCCTTTACTCGATGCAATTGTAAGTTATCTTCCCGCTCCCAATCAATTGACTTCAATTAAAGGAAAAAATCCTGCAACAGAAGAAACTATTGAATTGGAAAGAAATGAAGAAGAAACTTTTTCAGGATT
Source organism: Chryseobacterium glaciei (assembly GCF_001648155.1). Taxonomy (NCBI): domain Bacteria; kingdom Pseudomonadati; phylum Bacteroidota; class Flavobacteriia; order Flavobacteriales; family Weeksellaceae; genus Chryseobacterium; species Chryseobacterium glaciei. The sequence continues at coordinate 1,050,446 of NZ_CP015199.1, forward strand.
GGTGTTCAAGGTTGTGATTGATAAACATATGGGAAAACTAGCGATGGTAAGAATCTATTCAGGAAAGATAAAATCTGGTGATACTGTCCTCAATGTGAGAACTGATGAAAATTTCAGAATATCTAGGATTTTGCAAATGCAGTCGAATAAAACGTTAACCATTGAAGAAGCGAAAGATGGTGATATCATCGCTTTAACAGGAATAAAAGATGCTAAAACAGGAGATTCTTTATCTTCTCTTCAAAGGCCTGTAGTTTTGGAAGCGATCACGATTCCAGCTCCAGTTATCCGAGTTTCAATTGAACCTAAAACGAATGCTGACGAGAAATCTTTCGGTTTGGTTTTAGCTAAAATTCAGGAAGAGGATCCTTCGTTGGTTGTTGAAAGAGACAAACAAACTGGTGAAACTTTATTGAGTGGTTTGGGCGAATTACATCTTGAGGTTACTTTAGAAAAGATCAGATTGAATCACGGAATTGAGATCAATCAAGGAAAACCTAAAGTTTCGTACAAGGAAATTTTAACCGAAACTAGAATTCACAGAGAAAAATTAGTGAAACAAAACGGAGGAAACGGACAATTTGCGGATATTACTTTTGAAATCGGACCTAGAGATCATAATGAAATCGGGTTAGAATTCATTAATAAAATTAAAGGCGGAGTTATTCCTAGTGAATTTATTCCTTCCGTAGAAAAAGGTTTCAGAGAAGCAATGGAAAACGGAGCCATAAATGGATATCCTTTGGAAAGCATGAAAATTACACTTCTTGACGGTTCCACTCACTCCGAAGATTCGGGTGCTTATGATTTTGAAATTTCTGCAAGAGACGGTTTCAGAGCAATTGCAAAACAGTGCAAACCAAAATTATTGGAACCCATCATGCAAGTTGAGATTCAAAGTATTGAAGAATATACTGGGGCCGTGACTGCTGACATCAATAAAAGAAGAGGAATTATTACTTCAATTGATGAAAGATCAGGTAGAAAAATTTTCACTGCGGAAGTTCCTTTGGCTTCTACTTTCGGATATATTTCTGATCTGAGAACGCTGACGAGCGGTAGAGCTTCGATTAGTATGAAATTGTCGCACTATGCTTTAGTGCCTGATTTTATTTCAAATACATTAATAACTTAAAAAGCGAGGGCTGTGAATTTATTTTGCAGTCCTTGTTTGGGTTATAAAGTGAATGGTGAATTGTGAATTGTGAATTTTTTCTCTCGCGGATTTTGCTGATTACGCAGATTTTTTTCTTACGACAAATATATCTTTATTATATTCATAGATCGCATTTCATACGATCCTTTCCTAAGCCGTCCCTTCGGGACTACCCGCTCCAAAACTCTAAAAACACTCCCATTCTCAAACTCTAAAACCCTCAAACTCTACAACCCTCCTACTTCTCAGGCATTACCTTATAAGTCGGGTCATCCTGGATGTTGACTTCAATGATTGCTTCTGCGTTTTTCAGCATTTTTCTGCAGTCTTCGCTTAGGTATTTTAAATGTAATTTTTTGTTTTGCTGGGCGTATCTTTTCGATAATTTATCTAAAGCATCGAGGGCACTCATATCAACAATTCGACTTTCTTTGAAATCTATAATCACTTCATCAGGATCATTTGCGGGATCAAATTTATCCGTAAATGCTGTTACAGAACCGAAAAATAATGGTCCATATATTTCGTAATATTTTACTCCTTTTTCATCAACATATTTTTTTGCTTTGATTCTTTTCGCATTATCCCAAGCAAAAACTAAGGCAGAAATGATAACTCCAACCAGAACTGCTAACGCAAGATTATGTAAAACAATGGTTATTAAAGCAACCGTAATTCCTACAAAAATATCAGACTTTGGCATTTTATTGACGATTCTAATCGAAACCCATTGAAAAGTACTGATCGCAACCATCATCATTACTCCAACTAAAGCTGCCATTGGAATTTTTTCGATAAACGGAGCGCCAACTAAAATGATAATTAAAATAGTAATTGATGCAATAATTCCTGATAATCTCGCCCTTGAGCCTGCATTTAAATTGACTAAAGTCTGCGCTACCATTGCACAACCGCCCATTCCACCGAAAAATCCGTTGGTAATATTAGCGATACCCTGCGCAACCGATTCGCGGTTTGTACTTCCTTTGGAATCTGTGATCTCATCAACCATTGATAAGGTAAGAAGAGATTCAATCAACCCAACTCCTGCCATAATCATCGCATAGGGAAAGATAATTTCTAACGTTTTTAATGAAAAAGGAATCTGCGGAATATGAAAACTGGGAAGACTTCCGCTGATGCTGGCAATGTCTGCAACCGTTTTTGTATGAATATTAAAACCTAAAACTAATGCAAAAACAATTAAAATTGCGACCAGAGAAGCCGGAATAATCTTTGTGATTTTAGGAAAAATGTAAACAATGGCAATCGTTAAAGCAGTCAAACCCGCCATAATATATAAGGATGTACCTTGAAGCCAACCTACCACTCCGTTGCTGTCTGTGATTTTAAACTGTTCGATCTGAGCCATAAAAATAATGACTGCCAAACCATTCAGAAAGCCATACATTACAGGTTGTGGAATTAATCTTACAAATTTTCCGAGTTTGAAAACACCTACCAATAATTGAAAAATACCAGCGAGAACGACCGTTGCAAAAAGATATTCTATCCCATGAGTTTTAATTAAAGCAATCAAAACCACAATTGTTGCGCCTGCTCCGCCAGACACCATACCAGGGCGACCACCTAAAATTGCAGTTACCAATCCCATCATAAAAGCTGCGTATAAACCCGTCAATGGAGAAAGGCCTGCCAAAATTGCAAACGAAAGAGATTCCGGAATCATGGTCATGGCCACTGTAAAACCAGCCAATAACTCATTTTTGTAGTTTATTTTCTTTGAAAAATCGAAAATGTTGAGATAACTATTCATTTCGGTACAAAGGTATGAACTTGAAATAATTTATACAATTATAAAACTTTTACGCCACAACTTTATGTTAAAATATTCAATAATAATGGCGAAAAAATGGTATTATTTCACCAATAAGTGTATTTATTGAGTTTCTTTTTAATTGAATTTAAATTTTTAACAATATTTATTAATTCATTTTTTGGTTTGATTCTTAATTTTTATATATTTGAATACAAACTAATTGATCAATTTCTAAGAGTTATTATAGGAGTTATCCAACATATTTTTTTTGGAAAAAGGCCGAATAAATCAGGGAAAATCAAAGGTTTAAACTAGATAAATAAAATTGCATGAAAGAGCTTTAATAGGTGATATATTATTCATACTTATAAAAAAAAGGAAGTTTGAAATAGGTATATACGGTTTTTATTAAGCAAATGGAGTGAGAATTAAAAAAGAATCGTTGTACAAACTTTAAAGTACAAAGAATTCTTTACTATAAAAACTACCTGAAAACAAAAAATCATTAGCCAATAAATAATGATTTTAAGCAAACCATATATTAATTATATTTAATTTTTGTATTAGATAAAGCCCAAGTTGGTTTTATGTTATTTCACATAAATTATATTCAAATTGTTCTTCATTTTATAAATTTCAAGAAAGAAACAGAATGTAAAAATCTCTTTTCTGAAGAAAATAATAGACGCCTATTCATTCTTTTAATGCACATGTTTAATAAAGAAATATTTATTTAAATAAATGTTATACAAAGAGATACATATAGGAAAATTCATCAAAGAAAGAGTTATAGAAAAAGAAATTGCAATAGAGAGAATCTGTAATTTCTTGAACAAAGATGAAGATTTTGTTGAAGCCATCTACACAAGCAAGTCTGTGGATACGGATCTTCTTTTAAGATGGTGTAAATTATTGGAGTATGATTTTTTCAGGCTCTACAGCTCACACCTTATCTTATACGCTCCCCCATCTGCAGTAAATAAAAATGCTAATAAATCTGAAAAAATACCTTATTTCAGGAAAAACATTTATACTCAGGAGATTAAAGAATTTATTATTAAAAGAATTCTTTCCGGAGAAATGACTCAAAGTGAGGTAATTAGAGAATACTCAATTCCTAAGAGCACCCTTCACAGATGGTTACAGAAAAGTGATGATACTAACGAATAAAAAAGCCTGATGCGCCCAAATTACACAAAAATATACCAGGATATGCTAAGGCTTGAGCATCCTGAAAAGCTAAAAGATCCAAAAATACAACAGCTTATTAAAAATCTTAATACGAGTGAAGATGTATTAAATTTTAATGAAAGATTGTTTGAACAATCCAAAGAAGCTCAGAAAAATAATCAGAAATTAAAAACTTATGATAAGAAAACAATGCTGAAACTTTTGCAATATCAAAAGAAGCACGGTTTTTCTACCAGCTATATGTCTCGTAAATATAAAATAAGCAGAACCACATTAGCTAAATGGAAAATAACTTTTGAAGAAGAGTTTGAAGCTTTAAAATAAAAAAAACGGATGGATTAAATTTCATCCGTTTTTTATTTATTATTCATTATTTATTTCATTATAAGCATTTTAATAGTAAAAAATTTAAATCAAATGAAACATCAGTTATTATTATCTACACACAACAAACTATTCTTTACATAATAATCATAAAAATGGTAGTACTTTTGCTTCATTGAGAGTTTTAGTTTTAATAATTATAGACTTATAAAACCCGAAGTTAAAAACATCCCCCAATGATTAGTTTCATTAAGAAAAACATTTTATTATCCATACTCTTAATTTCAAGTTTAATAGCCTGCCAGAAAAAGGAGTTCCAAGAAATCGACGAATTATTTAAAGCCGCAGAAAAAAGCAATCTAGCATACAAAGATCTAGAAACATTTAAGTATTCAAAGAAGGCAAATATTTTAGCACTAAAAACCGGAGATTCTAAAATAATTGCAGAAAGTTACTATAAATTGGCACTTTCACTATCCAGTTTAGAACTGCAAAAAGAAAGTTTAACTTACATACAAAAAGCTTATACACAGGAATCTATAGAAAATAATATTCTTTTACAATCAAAATTAAAAGAACTAAAGTCCTATGATTATATTTCCTTAGGACTAAAGTCTGAGGGTTTACAGGAATTATTTGAAGCCAGACAAATTATTGAGAAACGGAATGATCCAGAATCTATAAAATTACTGGCAAGAATCTACGGACAAATCGGAAATTATTACTATTATGAAAATAATATAGACTCTGCTTTTGTTTATTATAGACTAAAATCTGATCAATTAAAAAAAATACCCGAAAAAGATATTTTTAAGAACAAAGCCTATCTCTACAACTATATAGCAAAAGCATTTTTGAAGAAAAAAAATGCAGACTCTTCTTTATATTATATTCAAAAAAGTTTCGATTTAAAGCAAAAATATAAAGATCCTTTACTTTTTGCAGAATATATTTCATTGGGAGACTATTATTCTGAACAAAAAAATTATCAAAAAGCACTGGAGTTCTATTTAAAATCAATTCAAAATATGAAGGAACACTCTGTTCTTCGTACATATTCCCCAGACATTTATAAAAAGATATCAGAAATGTATCATATGATGGGAAAAGAGACCCAGTATAAAGAATATGAGAAAATATTTTCTGAAAAAGAAAGTAAAATGCTTACTGAAAGAAATAAAAACACAGAATATGCGCTGAATATTATTTTAAAAGATAAAGCTGATGAATATAAGAAAGCCCAAGAAAAAAATTACGTATACATTTCTATTGTTATACTTTCATTACTTATTTTCTTTTTCTTCCTTTATAAATTACTTAATAAAGACATAAAACTGAAAGAAAGTCTAATCTCCGAAGCGACGAGTAGTTTGCAGAATAAAGAGGAAATTATTACCCAAAAAGATCACGAGACAAAACAACTTCAGCTAAAAGTAAATGATTCCTATCAAGAAGTAACATATTTAGCGAAAAACAATGATCCTTCATTTTATTTTCGTTTTCAGGAAGTATATCCGGAGTTTCAGAAAAAAATATTGGAAATCAATCCAAACTTTAGAACGACGGAACTTATACTTTGCGCTTATACATTTTTAGGATTCAATATTAAGGATATTGCCGATTATACATTTAAGTCTGTGAACACAGTTCGTAACCGAAAACAGAATTTAAGGAAAAAATTCAATTTACAAACAGAAGAAGATATGGGGATTTGGTTAAGAAATTTAATTGACCCAAATCCATAAATAAATTTAACACATTCATTATCAGTAAATTAAACGAAAGTAGTATACAAATGGTATACTACTTTTTTTGCTTTTTCATGAATTTTGTTTCTATTTGCATCAGTAAATCAATAGAGAGTACGATTAAAAAAAACTACAACACAAATGATGAAAAATAATTTTAAAAATTTAATCACATCAATCTAAGGATCTACTAAAAAGTAAAAATGAAAAAAAACTTATCGTATTAAGCCTCAAATAAAAACGGTAAGTATTAAAAACACAAATGATGAAAAAACGTATCAGTAAAATGCCCCTAATTTTTCTGATACAAAACAAAAACACACAATGATGAAAATTAATAGCTGAGAAAGGGTAATATTTCTCATCCAAGTATTTACCCTTCTGCTATTAATTTTCTTTTTTTTAACCTAAACTATTTAAATTCAGCTAAAATTTATCTTAACTCATTAATACTATTTCACAATTATTAAAAATATAATTAAAATGATTAAATTTTAATTATTATTCAAAATATCTATCTATTTTTGCCTTAATAAATAATAATCACACATTTTAAGGGCAAAAGTGACATGATCAAAGAAAAATCTTTCATAAAAAACAGTATACTTATTTTTTTTATTCTATTTTCGAATTTGGCAGCATGTCAGGATAGCCAATTAATAAAAATTGATAAATTACTAAAAAAAGCTCAGAAAAATCATACTGAATATCGTGATTTTGAAGAACTAAAATTAGCTAAAGAGGCTAATATTCTTGCAGAAAAAACCAATAATTCTAAACTGATATCTGAAAGTAGTTACGTACTAGCCCGTGCATTATGCTCTCTAGAACTACAAAAAGAGAGCTTATATTATATAGAAAAAGCTTCAAAACAAAAGTTTACGAAACAAACACCCGTTCTTCAAGCTAAACTAAACGAATTAAAATCATATAATTATTACGTTTTATCATTAAAATCTCAAGGCTCAGCGGAACTTTATAAAATTCTGGAACTTTTAAAAGGAAATAATGATTCTCCTTCTATTAAAATAATATCTAGAACATATGATAATATTGCCAATCACTACTTCGACGAAAACAAGATAGATTCCGCATTCATATATTACAGATTATCGGCCAAAGAATTAGAAAGATTACCTGTATCTAAATTCCACAATGCATTTTGTGAGCATTACATAAGCCTAGGAAATGCTTTCCTGAAAAAGGAAAATGCAGATTCTACATTGTACTATTTCAAAAAAAGCTATGAATTAAAACTAAAATACAAAGATCCAATACTCTTTACACAATATATGGTATTTGGAAGCTATTATGAAAACCAAAAACAATACGAAAAAGCTTTAGAATTATATCTAAAAGCAATTGAGAATATGAAAGAATATTCGGTAAACCAAATACCCTTTAATTATATAAACAAAAAAATCTCTGACTTATATGGTATTTTAGATAACAAAAAAAAGCAAGATGAGTTTGCAGAGATTTATTCCAAAAAGGAAAATCAACTTAGTTTGGAAAAGAGCAGAAACGTTGATTATGCATTAAACATCATTTTAATTGATAAAAAAAATGAATATAATTCTGCGCAAGAGAAAAAATACGCATGGATATTTATCGGAACTTCGATCTTTATAATCATATCATTATATGTTTATATTCTAATGAGAAAAAATTTAAAATATAAAGAATCTGCAATCTCAGAATTCACAAATACTTTACAGCGAAAAGAGGAAATAATTTCAAAAAAGAATGTTGAAGCAGAAGAACTTCAACAAAAAGTAAATAACGCCTATACTGAAATAATAGAACTCGCTAAAAATAATAGTCCTTCTTTTTATTTTCGCTTTCTGGAAGTGTATCCTGAATTTCAAAAAAAGTTATTAGAATATAGTCAAAACTTAAGGACAACCGAACTCATACTTTGCGCCTATACATTTCTAGGTTTTACAACTAAAGACATTGCAGAGTATACATTTAAATCTGTGAACACAATTCGTAACAGAAAACAAAACCTAAGAAAAAAATTCAGCATACAAACTGAAGAAGATATGGGGATTTGGTTAAGAAATTTAATAAGTGAAAAATTGTAAAATAAATTTAAAATGCTAATAGTCAAAATATTATACAAAAGTAGTATATAAATGGTATACTACTTTTTTTGCTTTTTCATGGATTTTGTTTCTATTTGCATCAGTAAATCAATTGGAAAGTTTGATTAAAAAAACTTTAAAACACAAATGATGAAAAAAACACAAACACAAAGAAAATTAATCTTATTAATCAAAAGATTTACTAGAAAGTAAAAATGAAAGAAAGATTACCGGATTGATCCCAAGCCAAGACGGTAATCTTAAAAACACACAAATGATGGAAAAAAAGTATCAGTAAAATGCCCCAATTTTTTCTGATGCAAACCAAAAACACACAATGATGAAAATTAATAGCAGATAAAGGATAATATTTCTCATCCAAATACTTATCCTTTTGCTATTAATTTTTTATTTTCAAGACCTTCTAAACTCCTCAAATATTCTAATTCATAGAATTTCATCCATCAGTTAAAAAAAATAATTAAAAAAAATATTATTTAATATATTTTCAATATAATTGTTTTATTTTTGCAATAATCCCAAAAATAATTATACAACTTTAGGGGGCGAAAGTTAGTATGATCAATAAAAATACTTTTATAAAAAACAGTATAGCATTTGTTGTTATCCTTATTTCAAATTTCATGTTCTGCCAAAATCAGTTCAAGGAAATAGATCAGTTATTACAACAAGCAGAGCAAAGTAGAAAAGAATTTAACAATCTGGATCAATTAAAATACGCTAAACAAGCCAGTATTTTAGCAGAACAAACAGAAGATTCGCAAAAAATAGCAGAGAGCTATTATAATATTGCGCGTGCTTTATCCTTTTTGGAACTGCAAAAAGAAAGTTTCTCTTATATAAATAAAGCATCTCAGCAGCCTTATACAAAAAAAAGCAAGCTCATACAGGCTCAGCTCAAGGAAATAAAAGCCTTTAATTATTACAGTTTAGGATTAAATTCGCAGTTTAATAAAGAATTGCCAGGCATTGTCAAACTTCTGAAAAATCAAAATAACAAAGACGCTATTATTTTACTCCAAAGAACTTACTTGAATATTGGCTCAACAAAGCCCGATTCTGCTAAATATTATTCTGAATTATGTTTTAAAGAGTTAAAAAAATTACCTGAAAAAGATACCCATTTAGAATTAGCCGATTTTTACAGATATAAAGGCACAGAATTTCAGGAGAAAATACCGGATTCTGCTCTTTATTATTATCAAAAAAGCATTCAGATAACTCAAAAATATCACGATCCCGTACTTTTCTTTAATTACACGGCATTTGGTGATTACTACTCTAGTCAAAAAAAATATAATTTAGCAATAGATTTTTATGATAAAGCGATTCAAAATATAAAAGAGCAAAATATCACTCCCTATCATTTCGTAAACAATGATCTTTATAACAAAATTTCAGACCTTTACGGGAAATTAGGAGACAAGGAAAAGCAGCATGAATATCTGGCCATCTATTCTGATCTTCAAAAAAAATTATTAACTGAAAGGAATAAAAATGTAGAATCTGCACTTAATATTCTTTTAAAAGACAAAGAAGAAGAATATAAATCTTCTGAACTTCAAAAATATATACTAATCTCCATTGGTATTTTAGCACTTCTTATCTTATTCTTTTTTATTTATAGGGTTTTAAGAAAAAACCTTAAGCATAAAGATACAATTATTCAAGAAGCCGCCACCACTTTACAAAATAAGGAAGAAATAATTGATCAGAAAAATTCTGAGACCCAAGAGCTGCAGCTAAAAATAAATGATGCTTATACCGATGTAGTAGAATTGGCAAAAAAGAATGACCCATCTTTCTATTTCCGTTTTCAGGAAGTCTATCCTGAATTTCAAAGAAAGTTATTAGAAACAAATCCAACTTTAAGAACTTCCGAACTTATACTTTGCGCTTATACATTTTTAGGGTTCAGTATTAAGGATATTGCAGAATATACTTTCAAATCTATCAACACAATACGCAACAGAAGACAAAATTTAAGGAAAAAATTCGGTATGCAAACTGAAGAAGATATGGGAATGTGGTTAAGAAATTTAACTTCCAAGCAAGAACAATAAAATTATACAGCTAACCTTCAAATAGTTAAGTGAAAATAGTATACAAATGGTATACTATTTTTTTTATGTTTTCATGATTTTTGCTTCTATTTGCATCAGTAAAATCAATCGGAGATCTGATCATAAAAACTTCCGAACACAAATGATGAAAAAATACTCCAAGTAAAATTGATGAGATCTAACCGATAGAAATTAACACAAATGAAAAAAACTACCGTATTAAAATTCCCAAGCTAAAACGGTAGATTAAACACACAATGATGAAAATCAATAGCTGAGAAAGGGTAATATTCTCATTTTATATTGCCCTTATGCTATTAAAAAATGAAAACTAGTATATCATAATAAGGTTTTGACAATAAGGTTCTAAATTATTTATTTAGAGCCTTTTTTATAATTAATATATCTACAGGTTATAAATTCGATCAGAAAAAAGAGTACAAACAAAAAGATTTATTTTTTTTAATTCTTACATAAAACATATATTTTATTTACTGTTCAATAAAGTTTATAAAATACATAATACCAATCAAATTAAAGAATACTCAATTACTTATGAATAATTTATTAAACTGATTACCAATACCATAACCTAAAATAGTATATAAATGGTATATCGATTTTTTTGATATTGAAGAAAATTTACTTCTATTTGCATCAGTAAAATTAATCAGACAGCAATAGTAAGATTTATTTAAAAAATACAAATGATGAAAAATTTATATCAATAGATAATGCCCCCATATTCTGTGATATAATTCAAAAAAAGATTAGTCGTAACAATTATTAAAAAACTCTGATTTTATTTTACTAAAACACAAGATGAAAAAACATTAGATGGAAAAGGGCAATATAAAACATATTGCCTTTTTATTTTCTTTTTCATTAATTACATTTGAAACATTCAATTTTTAATATATTTTCAAAAAAAACCGATAAAATAATTATTATCGGGTTTTTGTATTAAAAGGTAATTATCAAGAAAAGTACGGGGCATTCGTTTGCCGGAATCGAACCGGATAACCTTGTTGGATTTACCAACTTCGTTATTCCTCCCCTTTAAATGGTACGATGGAACTTTTCTCTACGACACTTTTATTTTAGAAAAAACAAGGCGATAAGCAAAAAGCGTAGTCGTGCTCTAACCAACTGAGCTACTCTTCCTATTTAGATTGTGTGTTTTAGATTGTGGAAGAGACGGGATTGTTCATTCTTTCTTATTTTTATTTTTGTATTCACGAATGCCTTGCATTTCGAACCCGTGACCCCATCGTAATGAGTGAAGTAACACTATTCTACGGCACTTGTTTTTATTTTTAAATTAAAAAAGAGGCAAAATACAAGAAAACTATAAAAATATAAACCATTTTCAGGTTTATTCTGGAGTCGAACCAAATTAACCGAAGTAAGTTTTCTCTAACGGCACTCTTTATTTTTAAATCAAGGTAATAATTGCAGAATCTTTCAGTTCATTTGCTCTACCAACTGAGCTACATTTCGTTTACAACAGAAAAGGCAGGAATCGAACCTGCGACCAAATGATTAAATATCGAAGTATGATTCCAAGACGACACTTGATTTGTATTTGTATGCTTTAATTTTAAAATCGAGCAAAAATTTGAAAGAGTTTTAAATTCAATGAAAAGTCGAAGGAACTCTTTCTTACGGCATCGACTATTTTTTTAAGTAAGGTAAAAAATCAAACAGAAACTTACTGACAGAGCGATACCATTTACGCCATCCCGAATTTTCGAGAACAGGATTCGAACCTGTATTGCTGTCCCTTAAACGAAGAAATTCTGTTTTACGACACTTACTTTTTATTTTTCCATTGGGTTTTTCTGTATTTTTTCCAATTTCTTTGAAACTTATCCTGCTTAGAATTTATGGTTTCAAAGCCATGTGGAAAACACCACGAGCACCCCATTTCATTTCCATTTAAAATTCTGGAAACCTGTACATTTGAAATTTTATTCGGGAAATCAATTAATCCATATTCATTGATTCCGAAAGATTGTCTTAATGCTTTTAATTTTTTCATAAGTATTGAGTATTAACCTCAATACACTGCTTCTTTAAGACATTTTTTATAATAATTCATGGTTATTGTTTTTTGTTGTTGCAAAGATATTGCTGTAATGCGCATTCTTTTTACGCAGTTAAAATTTCTTTTAAAATGTTTATAACTCTATTATTGAAATTTATTTGTCGTTCTTTCATTTTATTAATTTCAGTTTTTAAATCTGATTCATCAACTTCAAAAACAGATTCTATATTTTCCAATTCACTCAACATATACTCGGTATAATCTGAAAATTGAATTTTCCCATTTTCTTTTTTATAGAATATCCACGGATGCCCGATCCATAATTTTGACCATTCTGATGAATTATTTTCAAAAATATATTGCCAATCTTTTAAATTTTCAAGATCACTGCAGCAAGTAGGTTCAATTAAAACTTCATCGTTTTCCGTTAAAATAAGACCTCTATTAAATGAAGCTAGAAAATCATTTCCCTCTATCTCAATATCTTCAAAAATTACTTTTAAAATAATTTTTAAATTTTCATCATCTACAGTTTCAATATCCACAAAATAAGAACCTCTTTTAATTGGATTCAAGTCTAGATTCAATGTTGCAATAGCTTTTTGCCATCTTTCATATAAATCTTCAGAGCTTCGAGGATCTACTAGTTCTGGTAATTCATACTCTTCCTTCGAGTATTTAAAAGGACAGATTTCGATTACGTTAAAAAGTTTTATCATTTTATACAGTTTTTATTCCTAGCCCCGATTGCAACGACATCCTTTTGTGTAGCGAAGCGTAACAAAAGATACAGTGAAAAGCGGGATTAAGCTTCTAAAAAAATTGGTTATTAGTTTTTTATTTTTAAAAGCAGTGCCTTTTACAGCACTACTTTTTTTATCATTGCTACCGCTGATTTTCGGTCTTCCAAAGCATTCAATACATCGAAAATTTTGTCGGACCAACCTGCGATAAGGTATACATCATTTTTTCTGATATCCAGCGGTTGTTTTCCGTAACCTGCCAAATCAAAAATATACAATTTTGCATTTGGATTGAAACTTTTGTATTGATTCCATGAGTTTTCAAAGGAATTTCTACCACCGTTACTATCCCACAGCTGAGTATCCGTTAACAACATTACTTTATCTACTTTTTCTCTTTTTCTGATCAAATCTTCGATCACAAGATAACCGTTTGTAGAGTAACCAACCTCACCTTCTCGCTTATAGAATGTATCTACGTTTCTCAGGATACCATTTTTAGGCATCGGAACTCTCTTCCAAGTGTCACCAAACATACCTGAAACAACATTTTTGCACTGTGACTGCAACATCATCGACATCAACAAACCGATATCGTACAACAATACTTTAGATTTCGGAGAAACAGGTTGTTGCATCGAACCAGACACGTCTGCTGCGATCACCACCGAAGTATCGAAACCAAAACCTTTGATGTTTTTTGCACTTATCACCACCGCATCTTCCAATGCTTCCAAAATTGATGACAAGTAGGGTGAATCGATCATTTTCAATTCTCTATACGCTGACAGAAATCTAAATGGCAATTGTTTTGAATTTCTCACTGCTTTTTCATCCGACAAATAATTGCACACTTTGTACATTGCGTCTGATGAAACGTTCGCTTCTAGGATATTTCGCAAGTTTCTCAACGTTGCCATATAACCCAATTTGTTACTGAAAATCAATTCTTCCCATTTGTTTTTGAAAGCTGACTTTCTTTCTGCATCACTACTAAATTTTGTCTGACCCAACACCGAAAGTTCAACTTCCCAAGTATATGGAGCTTCCAACGAATCGTTAACAATTTTATTGAAAATTGCCTGTTGATTTTCGTCTTTTGCTTTTGGGTGAACCAAGAACAAAGCATCTTTCAAAGTAACTTCCGCTTTTCTGTTGTATTTTGCAAATTGGTATTCATCAAATTTATTGAAAGATTTTACCAAACCTTTTTGAATTTGTTTTGAAAGTTTGTTCAGCTTTTTAATATCCGTTCTTTCGTTGGCTAATTGGTAATAAGCCAACAATTCTGTGATTTCATCCGCTCTTTGGATAACTCCGTCAACGGTTCTGCTTACCAAGTCTGTACCTGAAGTCTGCTTCGCCAATTCGGTTGTCAAAACCAATGGAATTGAACGCAAATACATATCTTTTCTTGCATAAACCGCCAATTTTGCAACGAATTCCGGATCATTTTTCAGAATCAAAGCTTGGATTCTTGCCAATCTGTCATTTCCTTTTTCATAGGTTGCGTTTGATAATCCTGTTGTAACAACAGCACTGTATAGTTCTTCTGCAGGTGTCATTGTATAAGCTTTTGCACCTTCGTAGTTCATCACTACTCTATTCTCTTTTCTTAAAAAATTAAATTTCATGGTTACTGTTTTTTTTGTTAAACATTTGGAAGATTATCACTTCCTCTCTGATTTCTTATGCAAAGTAAGGGTTGTATTACGCAGTATTTTTGCGTAGTATAAGTTTTTGTGAAAAAGTTTTCATTTTTTTTGATTTAAACACTAATAACACAAATTTTTTGCACTAAAAACACGAATATTTGATTGTGATATTTGTGAAAATATTAGTGTGATTTGTGTTTAGATAAAATCTATCATTCGTTTTACATAAAGGAGTTGCTAATTTGGAGTTTTTGGAAATACGTTGTCTAGCTTTGTATACATTAAAATGTAAGCTATGATAAAAGGATTATATGAAACTCACGTACAGGTTAGCAGTTTAGAAAACTCGATAAAATTTTATACTGAAGTTTTAGGTTTGGAATTTGCTCATCATGATGGAAACCGTCCGATTGCATTTTTATGGATTGGAAAAAATAAAGAAGCCATGCTTGGTTTGTGGGAGCAAAAAGAAAATTTGCAGACAAGGCACTTTGCTTTTTCTGCCGATAAAGAAGATATTTTGAATTACTCTGTTGAGTTTTTAAAAAATAAAAATTTAAAGCCTTACAATTTCTTAAAAGACGGAATTGATGAACCAATGGTTTTCGCATGGATGCCGGCTTTGGCTATTTATTTTAATGATCCGGATGGAAATCAATTAGAATTTATTTCAATTTTGGAAGGTGATGGAAAACCAGAACTGGGTGTGATTTCTTATGAAGAATGGTTAGAAAACAAATAAAAACGACAAATCTAAAATTTAGATTTGTCATTTTTTTTGTAACCTTGATGAGATTCGAACTCACATTCCATATTGGCATTGCGGCTGTAAATACGCTTCCCTACTTCTCCGAAGATTTTCGGTGCTTCTGTAAACTCTACCCATTAGTCCGCGCAGGTCTAACCGGAATATACGCAAACTCTACGGTAAGCAATATTTTGCCGTAGGCTTTTCCCTTTAAGCTACAAGGCTGTTTGTAAAGCAGGCTTCTTTTTACAGAAACCCGCCTTTATAAAAATGGTTATTAGTTTTATTTTGCAAAGATCTCTTTCAGCTGAGAAAGAATATTACTGTTTCCGGAAACGGTAATATCTCCAATTTTGTCGGCGATTTTCTCCATATATTCCATTTCTTTCAGCTTCCATAGAACTTCGTTTTCTTCCATCAGTTTTGCGGTGTTGAGCAAACTTCTTGTGGAAGCGGTTTCTTCACGACGCATGATGCTGTTGGCCTGTGCTTTTTTCTCAGCGATCAAAACCTGATTCATAATTTCTTTCATTTCTCCGGTCAGGATTACGTCACGGATTCCGGCATCAGAGGCTTTCAAACCTAGATCTTCTGCTTTGTTTCCAAGATTTTCAAGGATTTCTTTTCCTACAGCATCTTTTTTTACCAGCAATTCATCCAATGTCAAAGCTCCAACGAACTCACGTAAAGCCAATTGCATCAAAATATATAATTGCTTATCATATTCTTTGTTTTCCATCAACGCTTTCTCGATGTTTTCCACCTGAAAACGTACATAGAAGTTGATACGAAGCATCGCTTTATCTTTCGTTAAAAGTTCCTGACCTGCAATTTCCATTTGTTGCATACGCGTATCAATGGCTTTTACCTCAACAGAAATTTCGTTGTTCCAGAAATAGTAAGTTCCGGCTTCCAAAACTTTGGTTAATTTTCCGTCAATCAACAATAATCCTTTATATTGATTCGTCACAACAAACTTTCTTGTGAAATTTTTCAACTTCATATTTTCCAGGATTGTTTTAGAGATTTTCTCTGTGATCTCAACTTTTGTTAAGTCAATTTTTTGAAATTCTCTGTTCAAAACACCTTTCCAGAAGGCATATTGACCAACATTCAAAACTTCCTTAAAGATTCCGTTTTCTTGTACCAAAACGATTTCGCCATCTTTCACGTCAATAACTTCCAACATTGAATTTAAACCTTCATTTTTCAATAAAAGATTCAGATCTTCAGTTGTTTTAAATGGATTTTTCATTTCATGAATTTCCACGGATTTATTTCCGAAAATCCAATGATTACCTTCTTTTAAGATCTCAATTAAGTTTCGGTTTTTGAAGACCAAACCAACCTGATACGCTTTAATTTGTACATTTTTAAACATCATATTTTATTTTAAGTGTTATTAATTTTAATTAAAAAAGGAAAAATTCGAGATTCTCTCTTCCAAAAATGGCGGAAGGAAAGTTTTTCATGAAATTCCATTCAATTCAGAATATTATTTTCAAACCTATTTTCTAATTAATCAGATCTTGGGCGTGTCCCTTGCCATCGCTGAAAGCAACAACTCGGGTCGCTACGTTCACTTCTATCTTTTTTGCGAACAAAAAAGGATATCCGTTACCATCGCTCACGCGGAAAATCGTCCTTCTTAGAAAATTCAGTCCAATCATTGACTATTCATCAACCGAATTTCATTTTCAGAAATTTTTTTTTTCTTACAAGCTTTTTCAAAATGTTGATTCAACAACTGAAAAAAACTCAAATTTTCCCGTTACAAAATGTTTTTTTAGTGAGAAACATTCAAAACTCTAATAAAAAATAGATTTTGAGTCTATTTTCAAACTACAGTGACAGTGTAGTGCTCTAACCAACTGAGCTACTTCACCCGAAGTGAAGACAGGATTCGAACCCGTGCATCCAAAAAAGCTATTACTCTAACCGAACTGAGTTATATTCCCTTACGGAAATAGAAGGATTCGAACCTTCGACCCATAGCGCATGGTAGAAGTTTTTTGGCAAACTTCTGAAACCTTCAAGTCAAGTTGAACAGAAAAAAATAATGTTTCTCAACAAAATCCTCTGCAATGGTGCTATACAGAAACACTCAACAAGACTTGCCTGATATTTTGACTAAAATCTGTTTTTCAAAATTTTAGTGTTGTTTTGTTTTGATGATGCAAAGTAAAGGGTGTATTGCGCAATGTTTCTGCGTAGAGTATTTTTAATATATTTTTTTAAATTTTCTTTTGTCTTGAAACAAAAGAAACAAAAGTTCAAGACTTGGAAACTTCCGCTAAAAATTAAAATTTAATCCTAAAATTCCCAAAACTCGCGCGAATTGATTATTTGTTCTTCAATTCAAAATTCGCCTCGCGCTTCAAACAGTGGGAATTTCTTAACGGATTAATTTTTAATTTTCTTAACGCTACATTTTCCTATGTCAATAAAAAAGCTCCCTTTATCAAAGGAAGCCAATATTAAATTGTCATATTTTACAATTACTATTGTTGTAAACACCAATGCAAAATCTTTGCAATATTTTTCGCATCATCCACACCTCTGTGATGTGTGCCTTCAAGCTTCAAATTCAATTCGCCTAAAGCTCTTGCCATACCGACACTTTTTCTGACGGTCGGATGTAATTCTCCGAATAACGTTTTCACATTAATATGATCATCACTCAAAGGATAATCGACATTGAATCTTCTTGCCTGATTTTGAAGCATATTCAAATCGTAGTTTCCATAACTTGCCCAAGTCAGGTCTTCAGAATCGTATTCCGCTCTCAGAATATCTAATGCATCTTCGAGTAAAATACCTTCTTCATCAAGCATTTTCTGAGTAATGGAAGTCAGTGCCGTACAAAACGGACTTACTTTTGAAAATTGAGGTTTCACTAAGATTCCCTCATTTTGCGAAATCTTTCCGGTTTTTGCATCCATGATACAAACGCCAATTTCTATGATCTCACTTTCCTGACCTCTCGGCGGGCGGTCATCCCAACACGTGGCTTCGAGGTCTATAATTAATATGTTGTCTGTTGTTTTCACTTTTTTAAATGTTTTAAAAGGTTGGAAGTTTGAAGTTGGGGGCTGGAAGTGAATTACGCATTGCAAAAAACTTCCAGCTTCCTACTCCCATCTTCCTTACCAAAATTATTATTCCAAAATTTTTCTTAGAATTCTGGCTGCATTGTAAGCATCGTCTGCTCCGCTGTGATGATTTCCTTCAAAATCCATGTTGAAAAACTTCAGGGCTCTTTTTAAACCCATCATTTTATGAAGTCCATGATAATTTTTGAATTGATTCATCACATTTAAGTAATTTTCAGAAAAAGGATTTTCAATTCCGAGATAATCACACTGTTCCATAATCTGCTCTTTATCAAAATTTCCAAAGCCCGCCCAAGTAAGCGAAGTTGAATCGTATTCATCCCTTATTTTCTCACAAGCTTCTTCGAAATGAATTCCTTTTTCTTTTATTAATTGTGGAGTAATTCCTGTAAGATCCGTACAAAATTTATTGATTTTAGACCTTTCGGGAATGACGTAAATGCTTTGTTTCTTGGAAATTGCTTTTGTTGTTACGTTTAATTCGCAAATTCCTATTTCTATAATATCGACTTTTTGACCAGGTGGAATTCTGTCGTTTTCCCAACAGGTGGCTTCTAAATCGACGATTAATATTGTGTTTGTTGTTTTCATAATTAATTTAATAAATGATAATTGGCAAATGATAAATGATTTTTACATTACTCATTACCAATTATTTATTACTCATATTAGCTTCTTGGCACAAACGGTGGTGTCCATTTTTTCTTCTTCATCAATTCCTTAACTTCCTCGTAAGAGATTGGGCAAAAATTGTGACAATCTACTCCAACATCAATACTTAAAGCCATTTCGTCATCTGACAATGTTCCGTGTGAATGCCCGTAAAGTTGCCAAACTCCACGATGTGAACCGTTCCAAGTGCGCATGGCGTAATGAAAAAGAATGATTTTTTGTTTGCCATTGTCGTTTTCAGGTTCATCAATTTTCAGTTCATGATAATCTCGAATAGAAGCGAATCGTTTAGGGTAAGTCAATGCTGCACCTTCATGGTTGCCTTTTATTAAGTGGATATTACCGTTTAATTGATCTAAAATTTCTTTGGTAAAATCAGGTTTTCCTAAACTCATATCGCCTAAATGATAGACAGTATCACCATCTGTAATTCTTTCATTCCATCTTTTGATGAGTTCTTCATTCATCTGTTCCAAAGACTCAAAAGGTCTTTCGGAGAATTTTATAATATTTTCGTGACCAAAATGATGGTCTGCTGTAAAAAATATATTGGGTTTCATTTTTTGTCTTGTTTAAATTTTTAATTAATTTTCTCGAAATGCTTTATAAAAAGCAGTTTCAATTTCTAGTTTATCATTTTCCGTATATCTTCTGGAAAAGTGAATCGGGATGGCTTCTTTCACCTCAAATTCATTCATAATTTTTCCTGATGCAGATGCAAAGCTGTGATAATTGGTCTTTGCAAATTCCTGATCTTCATCTTTGTAAAATGTTTCGATGTAAACCAAATCCGCTTCTTTGAAAATCGTTTTGATTTTTTCATAATTATTTTCACAGACGGCATGATCCATAATTACTCCTAATTTGTAACCTTCACTTTTTGTCAAAAGATGAAATAGATCAGAAGCTTTGTAAACTGTTTCTTCAATCCGGATTTCTTTGTTTGAATCGTTGTTTTCAAAAGCTGTTTTTAATTCGCTGATCCATTTTCCTTTTTTAAATTCGGAAGCATATTCATTAAAAGTGACTGAATCTTTTTCTTTAAACAGATATGCAATCGAATCTGTTTTGTGATCAAGAATTGCGAAATCAACATTCACGTATTCATCTTCAAAAAGGAAATTCTGAGTTGTTCCCAATTCAAGATCCCAATGTGGCGGACGAATTTTATAGACATTGATTTCTTCTTTTGAAACAATTTCCCGAATTTCATATTCGATAGCGCTTTCATCAACTAAATTCCAAGTGTAAGACTTTAATCTTGCTTCAACTTGATGATGAATATTTTTCGGTCCGCAAATCACAATTTTTTCTCCGCTTCCAATCTGATGTCTGAAAATTCCATCAAAATTTGAAAAATGATCAATATGAGTATGACTAATGAATATCGCTGAAACCGACTGTATTTCTTTCACTGTCAGTAAACTCGCTTCCCCGCAATCACACAAATAGTGTTTTCCTGAATTGGGAATTTTTATTAATATACTTATGTCTTCTCTTAAAAGACTTTTTATTTCTGCCTGTAACATTTTTTTAATTTTTTTAACTACTTTTCGCCTTTCAACTGTTTAGATTCCTGCGGAATGACAAACAAGCTGGAAAGTTTTTGCAATTTAATTAAACACATAAAAAAGTTTCGATAATAAATTACCGAAACTAAACTTTAAGAGTCATCAACTCTTCTTTTATAAAGTCGATTACTAAAGAATTCAATTTTTTGTTGATTCTTTTCTGTTCGTCTTTTTCTATAATTGTGAAAACTTTCGGGAAATCTTTTTCAAAATCTTCCAAAATATCCTGTGAGAAAAAACCAATGACTTTCCCAATCATTTTGGGTTCAAATTCACCAATCTTGCTAACAACATTATTCAACCTGTTTACAGTTGCGTATTTTTGGATTTCTTCCCAAATTTCCTGAGCCTTTTCACTGAAATGAACTTCTTTTTGAGTCGGTTTATCTTTTCTAACCATTTTAGATTTTTCGACCCATTTTTCATTTTTATTTTTTAAAATGACCCTTGAACCGTTTCCAAAATATTTGGTTTTCAAAGTTTTAACAATAGTTCCTTCACACATATTATTCTCGATTTCCGATAATCCCAACCAAGCCGGAATTTTAGAATCGAAAACATTAGAGAACTTCAAAGCCTCATCTAAAGTACCTTGAAACAAAATTTTCGCATAGAAAAATCCGGTTTCCTCGAAAATTTGGTTGACCAAATCTGTATCTAAATAAGTTGTTCCATTCAATTTAATATCGAATGCATAAAATTCATTGTAAGGCGCATATTCAACACCTTTTTGAACTTTTATTGCATCTTTTACGGGCTCAACTTCTTTGTGCTTGTAACCACCACCGAACAATTCACCGTAAATAACAACGGTTTCTAAATCAGGGTAAATAGTTTTCACTTTTTCGAAGACATCAATTACGTTTTTTCTGTAACGTTCTAAAATTTGATGTGCATTGTAAAATTTTTCATCCTTTTCGATGAAAGCGGTTCTTTTAGCGATCTTAATTTCCTTTCCATCGGTAAAGAAAGAGAAATTAGCGCCGTGAACCTTTTCCTGTACAATGAAAACCTCATCCCCAAAACCCTGCAAGTTGATCTGATCGATCACGCGGGTTTGGTAAGCATTTTCTATAGAGTTATATGTTTTGAAAATCATTTTTTTTAATTTTTAATTATTTTAACCACAAAAGAGACAAAAGATTTAACACTTTAAAACACTTAAGTTTTTAAAGCTTAACACTTTGAAAAACATCAAGTACACATAAGAGAAAATTCAAGATTTCATTTGTAGTTTAACTTATTTCTAATTCGTTATTCTTCATTTGAATAACGTGTCTTTGAGCGTGAAGTGAAAGGAAATAAATGTATTCATACACATTGATTTTTCCCAGTTCGTTCACCGTCATTGTTGTTTTACAGAGGAGACCTTCACCGTTTTTCATCAAGTCTAAATAATTTAAACATTGATGATATTGCTGAGAAATTAAACTTCTGATTTCATTTAAATTTAATTCTCCTTTCGGCTCCATATGTTCTGGTCTTATCCATTCAAAAGCTCCATACTCGCCTACCTTATCGAACTTTTCTTTATCGAAACTGTAATGTTGCATTTCAAGATTTAAATCAAGATTAAGATAATTTCTCATTGCTTTCTTTGAGCCTTTTTCAATAAGAATCAACAAGTAAAAGTTCGTCAGATAAATGTGTTCTAAAATCTGCTGAACTGTCCAACCTCCATTTGAAGGCGGATAATTCAACGTAGCTTTATCTTTATCAAACCATCTCTCAACCTCATCAAAACTGAGTTTCAAATGCTTTTTTATATCTTGAATTAATCTAAAAATATCCATTATAATTTTTTAAAGTTGTTCAAAAGACCTTCAATATTTGCCTTTCCAACAGGATTCATTGAGTGGGAGTAGAATTTTGGTAAGTCCAGATAGTTATCCATACAATATTCTACCAACCATTTTGCACAATCGTAACCTGTTTTTTCAACAAATCCCTTAGAATCTGGTTCTAAATAATGTTCATCTGCAAGGTCGTGGTCAAAAGAAATCATTTCCGGAAGTCCTTTTTCCAAAATCCTATTGACAAACTGCTCGTAATTACGAACGATATGCCAATCTTTTCTGAGGAAAATATTCTGTTTTGTATAATGATAAGCCTCAATCGGATATCTTATATCGTCCAGAAACAATAATCTTTTTGTTATTTCCATTGTTCTATTTTTTTAATTTGAAAAGTAAATATTCAAAGCTTTGATAATACTTTTCACGTTCGTATTTGGATAAAATCCCGAGCTGTTGATACAATTTATTTCAACAATTTTCCAGCCTTCATCGATTAAACAAATATCCATGACAAAAGCTTCTTCAAGATTGAAAAGTTGGATCATTTCATTAGCGAAGCTCAATCCGTCTTCTGAAACATTTTCTTCGAAAGGCGCATTATCATTAAATTTATAATATCCTGCATCGATAATTTGTCCTCCAACAATCCAAAGTCTTGCTTCTTTTATTGTTCGTTTTGCTTCAGAAATCTGAACCAAAGAATCTTCTGTAATTCTGTTAGATTTATTTTCCAATCCTTCAAAAACAAAATCTTTCCATTCTGTTTCGTTGAAAACTTTTCCTGTAAAAATTTTCGCTTCGTTGTAAGGTTTAATGAATTTTATTTCATCTTTTTTCCAAATCAATTCTTCTGAAATTTTATGAACGGAAACGTTATGATTGAGAAGATTTTCACCATAATATTGAGAATACACTTCATACAGGTGATTGCCTCCGTAAAAAGAACCTGGAAACCAATCGGTATTTTGTTTTGCCAATCTTGCAATTGTCACCGAGCCATACACGAAAATATCTTTTCTATCTGTTTCGAAGTCTATTCTTTCTACAGTTGGAGGAATATTAATTACATGATAATCAATATTTAATTCTTCCAAAGCATCAAAAATTTTGTAATGATCGGGATCTAAATATACATTAGCCTGAACTAAAAAATACATGGTTATTAGTTTTTAAGGTTCTTATTATTTACTTTTTACAATACTTGATAATTCCAATTTTGCATCTTCAGGGAATCCTGAAAGACCGGGAATATCGTTGTATTCTAAAATCACTTCTTCTCCGTTTTCTGTTTCTAGAACATCAATGGCAACAATATCTGCTTTGATATCTTCTTGTAACTGTTTTACTTTTTCTATCCATCCTTTTTCCGGCTCACTGATTTGATATTCCTGAGTTAAAGAATTGGCTTTCCAATATTTGCCTTTTCTTCTCATTGCCCAAACTTTATCATTTATAGCCAAATAACGAATGTCATATTTATAGTTAATAAATTTCTCTGTTGTCACATAATCCTGATGGATAAACAGTAAATCTTTTAATTCTTCCCATTGTTCTTTGGTCGAAACCATACTTTTTCCGTATCCACCGTGATGGTTTCCAACTTTAACCACAAATGGAAACTGCATTTCCAGATTTTTCAATTGAGTTACATTGGTTGCTACATTAAAATCAATAACAGGTAATCCGAGTCTTTTCAATCTATTTAACATTGATAATCTTTCGTATCCCATTAATAATGTTGAAGCTGAATTCACACAAGGAATTCCTGAATATTCAATTAATTCTAAAATATTTCTGTGTTTCGCTTTAGGATTTACAGCCCCCAATCTCCAAAAAATAATATCCGGTTTGCAGACTCCATCTGCATCAATAACATACAGTTCAGCATCTTTTACAATAAATTCTGAGGTCTGAACTTTCTTCTGAACCACATTAAATCCTGCAAAGTAATCTTTACAATATTTTTCTCCATTGATGATTAAAATTGTTTTCATTTTTTTATTTTTTAAGATTATACCATCATATCAGCACAATTGGAACTTGCAAATGCGTAAGGTTTTGCCTTAAACACATATCCCATTCCCAAAATATATCCCATTGCGTCTTTCAAAGCAACGTTAGATTTAAAATCCGGATCGGTGTTAATGTCTGCGTGTACCTCCATTTCCACATCATAAGTTTCCAGAATAGAGCAAATTGCATAGGCGATTTCTACGGATTTGTTGACCTCGTTCAACATTCGCTCTTTGATACTGATATTCTGTATTTCTCTTTCTTTTCTGATAAAGGTAAACGCTCCTTTTCCCTCACGAATAAAGACAACTGCCGTAGCATAATTAATGGCGTCACCATAAACGTGAGAGTCTGATCCCACACACACTTTCAGTCGGTGTCCATTTGCCTGTTCGCGGATGATGGCTTCTTCTACCAGTTGTGTGATAGAGTGTTGGAAAAATTTTCCAGTCATATTTTGCCATGTTTGTTGTTGCGTTTCCATTTTTTCTACATGTTTTGTTTAAATATTAAATTGTTAAATATGTGAATTGTGAATAGTCAATTTTTAAATTCATTATTAACTATTCACTTTTCTGTTGATTCATCAGGACTCGAACCTGAACAACAAGAGTCAAAGTCTTGTGTGCTGACCAATTACACTATGAATCAGTTTCGCGGAACAGACAGGAATCGAACCTGTACCTTTAGTTTTTCAGACTAACGCGCAGACCTTCTACACCACTCTTCCAAGTTTGCTAATTACTTTTTGTACGGAAAGAGGGATTCGAACCCCCAAAACCTTGAGCCTAAATCAAGTGTGTCTACCATTTCCACCATTCCCGCAAATTTTCATGAGTAATCAGTAATGTGTAATTAATAATATAAATTCATACTTAATAATTTATACTAGCAATAATTACTCATTGCACATTACCATTACTCATATTTTGTACTCCATAAGGGAATCGAACCCTTGCTTTCTGCTCGAAAGGCAGGCGTCCTAACCGTTAGACGAATGGAGCGTTAAAAAAAATCAACCAACCAGGAATCGAACCTAAACAACAAGAGTACATTTCCTGCATGCTGCCGTTACATTATCAGCTGATTTTTATAGTGGAAGTAGTAGGATTCGAACCTACTCAGCAATGAAGCAACAGATTTACAGTCTGCCCCGACTCTCCAACTTCGGCGTACTTCCGGATTTTGGTGCTAGTTGATTGTTGTTGGTTGATAGTTTTCAGATAATGCAATATCTCTAACTTCTAATCTCTAGCATCTAACTTCTTTTTTGTGAAGAAAAATAAAGCTTGTCATTATTTTTTTAGTTTGATATATGAACTTCTTCGCTCGACAAACTTTTTATTTTCTTCGGAACTAATCTCATTTTAGTTATTTGAGATGGTGATGGGATTCAAACCCACTCAGTTTTCACAACGGTTTTGCAGACCGCCCCGACTCTTCCACTTCGGCGAACCATCATTTTTTATGAGTGATAAGAAATTGGTAATGAGTAATTTTTCCAATTAACTTTTAACTCTAATTTTTTTTGAAAAAAAACAAAGCCTGTCTTAATTTTTTGTTTGATATAAGAACTTCTTCGCTCGACAAACTTTTATTTTTTCTTCGGAACTAATCTCATTTTAGTTATTTGAGATGGTGATGGGATTCAAACCCACTCAGTTTTCACAACGGTTTTGCAGACCGCCCCGACTCTTCCACTTCGGCGAACCATCATTTTTTATGAGTAATAAATAATTGATAATGAGTAATTTTTCCAATTAACTTTTAACTCTAATTTTTTTTGAAGAAAAACAAAGCCTGTCTTAATTTTTTGTTTGATATAAGAACTTCTTCGCTCGACAAACTTTTATTCTCTTCTTTGAAACAATTAACATTTAGTTAGTTGCGATTCTGGAAAGATTCGAACTTTCAACTTCCGGTTTAACAGACCGGCGCTCTACCATTGAGCTACAAAATCATTTTTTGTAATTTCGGAAGGACTCGAACCTTCAACCTTCGGCTTATGAAACCGATACTCTAACCTATTGAGCTACGAAATCTTTTATGTGAACTGCCAATTATCAATTCCCTTTGCTATCAATTTTCAAATTCACTTACGAAGTGAAATTCATTATTGATCATTCACATTATTGCACTCCATAAGAGAATCGAACTCTTATTTACTGCTCGAAAGGCAGCTGTCCTAAACCATTAGACGAATGGAGCAAATTGTCTGGAAAGCAAGATTCGAACTTGCGACCTCCCGCGTCCAAGACGGGTAAACAACCACCGTTATCTTTCCAGTTTTGCAGATTCACTTCAAAATTCTTTTCCGAGAGACAGTCGGATCGGAAATTATCCATGAATCTTTGCGGTCTATGCGAGAATCGAACTCGCAGTGCCTGAGCGACAGTCAGGCAGGTTAGCCATTACCTCAATAGACCTTTTTTGTGATTCCGACAGAACTCGAACCTGTAACCCCGGGTTTAGAAAACCCATGCTCTATCCAATTGAGCCACGGAACCTTAGTTAATATGAATAGTGAATTCTCAATTCGCTTTGCTTGTCAATCTTAAATTCACTTACGAAGTAAAATTCACCATTGACCATTCACTTTTTAGTAACCCCAGAAAGATTTGAACTTTCAACCCCCGGTTTAAAAGACCGGTGCTCTAACCATTTGAGCTATGAGATTATTTTTGTAATCGCAGAAGGACTCGAACCTTCAACCTTCGGCGTATCAGACCGATGCTCCAACCAATTGAGCTATGCGATTATTTTTTAAACTTGTGAATTGTTAATTGTCAATCACTTCGCTTGTCAATTTTAATTCACTTATGAAATAAAATTTACTATTGACCATTCACATTTTTGGGTTTCTCCGGGGATCGAACCCTGTTCTCCGGTGCCACAGACCGACGCTTTACCAAATAAGCTAAAGAAACCATAAAAAAAGCGCCTCTTTTTGGGAGGCGCTCTATATTTTGACGTATCAGTTCATTAACTGACGCATTTATATAAGCACCTTTTATCCACAAATTCACTATCAAGAATACATGCACATCCCATCGGCTCTTGTCCGTGTAGTCTTGAATACTGATTAGATATGTTATGTAATTGTTTCATTATATTCTTGTTATGTTAAAAAGTTTTTGAAATGTTGAAACTCTGTTGCTTTCAATTTTCGGTTGCAAAGTAAATGTGATTTTTTTTAACTCGCAAATTTATTTTTATTTCAACTAATTGAAAATCAATTAATTAAACTTGATATTTGGAGTGGAGAATTTCTGTCCGTAATATTTTACAGATATTTTAATTACCTAAATGACTGTCTCTCATCGGGTTTACCTATCACGCTTATTTATCGTATTAAATGTTCATTGTTGATTAAATAATTTTCACTTTTATGGTTATTTTTTTTCATTCTAAATAATTTCTGACCTAAAAACACAAAAAACGCCTCGATTGTTGAAGCGTTTTTGTGGTATTTTGATTAAATTTTTACGAGTTTACAGTAAATAATTTCCAAAGCAAGCACATTTCGCTTCATTCGATAACATCCATTCATATCCAAACGATCCCTTTATTGACGGGCGATCGCATAGATTTAAACTGATATGTGCTCTTTGTTTTGTCATAATTTTGTTGTCGCAAAGATAAATCTTTTTATTAATTTGTTAGTTATTTTGTTATTGTGAGAAGCAAAGCGCAGAAGTAATCTCAGGTTATTTTGATTTAGATTGCTTCACCTTCGGTTCGCAATGACGGGAATTTTTTATTTGATGATCATCAATTTCTAAACATTTTATTCCTCCCAGTTTTAAACCTGGAAATATCTTTCAATATAATCTCATCTTTTGGATTGAAATGTTTCAGTTCATTGACAATTTCAGAATGGGTATTCACTTTTTCTGCTATAATTTCGTAAGCTATATTTCTTGTTGTTGATTGCAGTTTTTCATCTTTTTTAAATTCATACTTCAAGGCTTCCAGATAGATATTCTTTTTATCAGATGGAGTTTTCTTATATAAATTTTGAATTTCGTTTTCTAATTTTTTCACATCAAAAATATTGGCGAAATAATTATTAAGACAATTAAAAGCATCTTTATTTTCCTCCCAACCCTTTAATAAAATTTGTTGAGCAGCTTCCGGTGTTTCCATTTTTTTGCGATAAATTAAAGACGCTTTTACCATTTGATTGTTGTTTACATAATCATCAACTACCATTTGATAATAGGCATGGGCATTTTTGATATCATGAATTTCAATGTATAAATCCCCAACTTTTTCTTTTTGTTCCAGTTCTTTATAAAGATCAATCGCTTTTCTATATTGTTTTGCTTTTTCATAACAGCTTGCAGCTTCCGATTTGTTTTTCAATTTTTTAAGATAAATTACTGCTGCTTCATTATAAAAACCGCCGTCCTCTAATGTCTTTGCTCCACGATAGTTATCTTGAAGCAAATTCATATAAACCTTTGCCGCTTTTAGGTAGTCTTTTTCATCGACATATTTTTGAGCAAGTTCTTCATATTTACTTCTGATCCTATCAAAAAGTGAATTTTCTAAATAGAAAGTTCCACCTCCTCCTGAAGCCTTTCTTCCAGAATTTTTCGCATCCTTCTCTTTATCTTTTAAACCAATAATCACAAAAAATACAATAAAAGCAATAATCAGAAACAAAAATAAAGTCCCGACAACGCTCCAAAAGCTTTGATGGAAAAGTTGAGCGAATATTCCAATGATCTTGAGGACAGCCAAAATTAAAAGGCATCTCAAAAATTTATCTATAAACTTCTGCCTATTCATTTTCGTCTGATTTTAAAATTGATTTATCTTCTGCAAACAAACGGTAAAGCAGAAGAATGACACTGATAATAAGAATCCAGACAAACCAATTGTACCCAAAAGATTCTATCAGAGGATAAAAAATATACATCAACATGGCAAGAAGAACAATCATCAAAAAAACTTTAATGCCTGTGGGTAGATTTCCACCACCTATGTTCATTGATTTTTTCTTTAGAACAAATGAATAAAGCCCTACAGCGCCTGTCATAAAAATAATCAGCCAAATAATTTCTACAAAAGAAACATCTTTTTTGGCATCATTTTCTTTGGAGGAAACGTCCGTGGTTGTTTCTAATGCATGACGCATTGGAGGGAAATCAAGAGTCCCGTAAAGACGGCCTAAAGAATCTGCCATCAATACTTTTTTCTTATGCCAAATACTTCGTACAATTCCTTCATTGGCAGGTTTTCCTGAACCAACTTTTTTTAATGAATCTGAAATTTTTCGTTTAATATTTTCAGACCTGCTTTCAATATGTTTTGTAATCTTTTTACTGTAAATTGTTTTAAGAGAATCTCTTGCTGTATTTTGTTTCGTATTAAATTTCTTTATATCTTTTTCAATATCGGGTAACCATTTTTTTGCTGAAGGTTTTGAAATAGCCTCCTTATAACTATTCATTAATCTCACCCTTTCTCTTCCATACATAGAATCAACTTTCATATCAATTTCCGTGACTCCGGATTCAAAGGCAACGGTATTTTCAGGAAGTTTATTCATTACTTTCCCGGCACTTTGTCCATCAACTACATATTTTTCTTTATTAGAGTTAAAAGTAGATCTTGCAATTGCGGTTACGATCAAAAACACCCAAATTATCCACTGATAATTTTTTCCAGATCTGGTTGAAGATTCATCATTTTTTCCGAATAATCTTCCAAACCAATTATCACCGAATTTAAATTTCCCAAATCCATTTCCTCTAGAAGTTCCCATAATATCTAAAGGAACTCCAAGTTCAACAGCTCTCTCAGGATATTTTTCAATGTATAATAAATACTTTTCAATTTCCTTTTTATTCCCTGCCATTACTTTCTTCATATCAAAAGGCAGATTTTTCATCCACTCCTCTTCTGTCTGAGGCTTTTGAAGAGCTTCCAGAATTTTTTCATCATCCATTTCTACGGTATAGCTCTCAATTTTCTGAGGAATTTTTACACCATTTGATGGTTTTCGGACAGCAATATTTGGTTTTTCAGTATCTTGAATTAATGAGATCCAATCGATTTGTTCTGATAACTTGACCAAACCAAATTCCGGATGCATGATAAGATATTCAGCATCTATATTTTGCCAGTCTTCAGGATTTATTTTAGGATAGAAAATCGTGTTTTCAGGAATGAATAATTTATTATCAAAACATTGGAAATAAGAATTTTTTCCAATTTCGGTTGGTATATTTTGATCAAAAATTAAAAAACAGCCATACAAAATATTCGGTTCGTTGGAAGGAATCGGAAATGATTGAATTTGGTTTAAATCAATTCCTAAAATTTCCATCTCGTGAAGCCATATAAATGGGGAAGAACCTTTTATTAAAAGTCCTTTTTTCGGATAACTATTTTTCGGAAAAGGTTTAATTCTAAGCTCCATATTCCAAAATTTGATTAATAAATTTCTCCAGATAATCAGAATACATATCCTCCATTTTTTTCACTTTCAACAACGTATTTTCTGGCAGATAATATTCTGACCCTCCAAATTCTACATTGGTCGACAATGACAGGAAGCCCTGTTCTGTAGAAGGTATATAAAATGTTGGAATATTTCCGTTACTGCTTTTAAAGGTCAACATTCCGCGGGAATCTGTAATGATCTCGCTTCCATCAGGAAAAGTAAATTTATTTTTGTTTTGTTCAGCGAAAATTTTAATATCAAACTTGTTTTTGATGAAATTTATTGAATTTTCATAATTCTTATTTAATTCATTTCCGGAAACAACTAAATTATCCTTTGTATTAATTCCAATTTTGCTGAAATTACCTACTATTTTAATTCCATTATAATTTAATCTTGAAGCTTCTGCCGATGCTTTTGTATCATTTTTTTGAATTTCAGCATCGTTTTTTACGGATTCAATAGAGATATTTCCATCGATATTTATTTTGAAAATTGAAGACATTTCTGCATTGAATAAGTAAAACCCTCTGCCAAAATAAATCAGTCTTGAATCTGCAGGAATGTTTTGCCCTGTCAAATTCTGCTCCGAATATTCTTTTGTATTTAAATTTAATTTAGAAATCAACTTCTTATCTGGTTGATATTGACAGAGAATAAATTGCTGCTGTTTATTTTTCGCTAAAGCAAACTGTCCTTTAGGTTTTACAGAAATATCTTCAATTAGAACTTCACTTCCATGATAGGTCTTGTAATAGTCATAATAATCTCTACTGTAATAATTATCAGAAAGATAAGTCTTTAACAATTGCTTTTTATTGCTTAAAATAAAAAATTCACCTTCATATAAAAATTGAGCAATTTTATGAGTCGGCATTGGAAATAAAATCGGATAATTGAGTGGAAGATCCGTTCTTTTACCGCTGGACGAAATATCATTCTCTCTATTCTTTCTCCTCTGTGGTGGGTTTGCCCATAATTCCTTTAAAGGAAGAAGTACTTTTTGAATATGCTTTCTTGTTCCTTTATGATGTTTGTAGAAATTTAATTCTCCATCCGCCGAAGTGGTGACTAAAAATTTTAATCGGTCTCTATTTTCATGAATCGTTCGTTGAATATTTTCGTTAGCCAAGTTTTCCTGATGGGTAATGAAGAAAACCTCCAGGTCCTTTTCTTTATGTTCCTCCTGAAAAAATCTATCCAAAGCTGGTGAAACTTCTAAAACCGGACTAACCTGATTTAAATTATCAACCACTTCTTCCACTTTATCTAAAGAAATCGCCACATTTGTTTGCCCCAAAGCAAAAACTTTACATTCAGAATGTGCTTTCGGGTGTTTGATCACTGCGATAGCTGAAGCAAAAGCCAAAACCTTTGGTGATCCCCAATTTTTAAGGGAAGTATCAATTAAAATTATTCTTTCAAAAATATTTTCCTCAGGCGGAATTTCACGCTGAATGTACAAGGCTTCATTATTGGCAACCCGATTCATGAAAATCTCATCTTCATTAGCAAATTCAGATAAAAGCATTTTTGATAACTCGCCTTTGTTGGTCATATCAGAAATTCCTCCAATCGGTTGTTCACCAGGAGAAAGATGTCTCATTGGGATTTTAAGACCACTCCAAATTCTTTTAATTAAGCTCCCAACCTGAAACGTTTTTGGATCTTCAATTAATTCCTGAATAAAGTCTTTATTGGTTTCAATGGTGGTTTCATCTTGTATAACTTCTTCATCCAATTCGGGAAGATCTACCACATTAATCATTGCATCAATGATAGATTTTACCGTGGGAAATTTATTATGAAGTAATGCAAGCGTTGTAATATCTCGATTTACAACGTTTTTGGTCAAAAGCTTTTTATTTGCAGATTCACCGATAATAATTGGACTTCTTTCAAATTTTTTAATAATTAACTTAGAGTTAATCTGCGAAATTTTATTGTGACAGTCTTTAAAAATAGTATTTAAGAGATTTATTTTATTTTGACCTTTTTTGAGTACACTTTCTAAATTATTTAAATTTTCTAAAAAACTAATAGCAAGTTCTATATCATTAACTGAAACATCCTTTCCAAAAGGTTTCCCTTTTTGTCTTTTCAAATGATAATATACACCATCCATATTAAGATATCCATCTTGAATAGCGTATAAAATGAGAAGAAAAGAACCAAAAGGAGGAAATCCTTCTTGTTGCAATTCTTCCAAAATCTCAATAATATAAAGTCTATAAGCTATAACCCCTACATTCGGGATCGAAATAAGATTGTTTTCATTATATCCAGTATTATCAGGAACATCTTCATCAGTTGTCCATTCCCAGAAATAATGCTCATATGACTGAAAATATTCTTTTACATCCATTCTTGCGTTTTTTCAGTGAGACGAAACGAGCTTACCGACAATTTTCGGAAATCATTTTTATTAATTGAAACATAACTTCCGTCTTCATTCCACACAAGCCATTGGCCTTCATTTTCATTATACTTTTTTTGAAGTAATGAACTTAAATTTTTAAATTCAAAATCAAAACCTGTTGGCAAAAGATGTCCGTCTTTCGTCCAATATGTTTTTCCTGGAAAACTTAATAAAGGAGTTCCGAGAAATAAGGCTTTATCTTCCATTACAATCCATTCAATTTTATCTAATTTGAATTTTGGAAAAGTAACAATCACTTTTTTTATTTCTGATATTGAGCTTAATAAAGCAATTGCGGGTTGCTCTTCTTCGCTTGTTTTTAATCTAACCACTACTTTTTCATCAATTCCAAAAAAGTTATGATTGGAAGGTGGAAAATTCAAACGTAAAGCTTTATCAATTGGTGACCACAGCAAAGCCGTTCTCACTTTCTTAGTTGGAACCAAAGCATCTTTTCGGAATAATAATCCGTCTCGCAATTCATATAATAAAAAGTTGGGCAATTGCTGAATTTCCGCAGAATCAGCTTGTTCATCGGAAAAATTTTTCAACCAGATTACATCTTCTTCCAAAGCAATCTGAACATTTTTCCAGTCACGAATGGATCCCAAAAAATCTTCATCAGCTCGGGGAAGTTCTGCCCAAAATTCTTTTATACGGTTTGAAGAATCTTCTGCCATAGACTTTCAATTTCTTTTTGAATGTATTGTTTTTGCTCAGGATTTCTGATCCAGTCGCATCGGGTTTGAAGGTATCTTAATTTATCTTTAATAACATTTTGCTCTTCAAAACTTAAAGTACCGCCATCCCATTTATCAATTAAGATTTTTACATCTTTCATGACTTCCTCAGGATTCGGCGTTTTGTTTTGCAAAGCCTGTGGATGAGATTTAGGATCTTCATCTTTTTCAATTGTTCTGTTGATGATTCCTTCAAGAATCTCTATCTGTTCTTCGGTGTCCCAAATGTGTTTCAACACCCAAAGATCAGAAAGAATAGCTTCATTTCTTCCACAAATTAAAGCACTTGCTGCAATTAAATTTTGCAGTTTTACCGCTCGACGGTCAGAAATTGCAATCCCAGTATTTCTAAGGCTGATAATTGTATTTAGGTACACTTCATAAATAGGTTTCAAATCAATATTTCTACATAAACTCTGAAGTTCTCTGATCTCATCTGAAAGAATTTCAGGTGTTTCGGTGTCAATGTTATTCTCCAGTTTTCTTCCGGCTAAAAGTACCTGTTGGAGAAGATCCGGATGTACATAATCGACATTAATTCTGATCAAAAAACGGTCAAACAACGCATTCAAAGCTTCATCCTCAGGAAGAACATTACTTGCTCCCACAAACATTAGCGCAGGAAGATTTTTTGTTTCTTTTCCTCTTTTGAAAATCTTTTCATTCAAGGCCGTCAAAAGTGAGTTCAGAATTGCAGAATTAGCATTGAAAATCTCATCAAGAAAAACCATTGACGCTTCCGGCATCATGCCTTCTGTATTGGTTAAAAGTTCGCCATCTTTTAATTTTCTGATATCAAAAGGTCCGAAAATTTCATTCGGTTCTGTAAAACGAGTTAATAAATATTCAAAGTTTTTACCGTCTTTCACAGTTTTTGCCAAGGTTCTTACAATAGCAGATTTTGCCGTTCCCGGAGGGCCGTACAAAAAAGCATTTTCTCTTGCCAACATACAGATTCCCAGTAAATCGACTACGTCGTTTTTGCCGACGAAGGTGTCTTTTACATAATTAAGAACTGTGTTTAATTTATTTATATTTTGAGTCATTGATTTCTCAGTTTTTATATTTTTTTTCTAATGTAAAGAGTGCTTTCTTTCCTGAATAATGCTTTTTTTAACGCAAAGCACCCAAAGGTTTTTTGACTATTAACTGTTTTTAAGTTCACAAAGGCGTTTCACTCAGCAAAGAACACAGAGGTTTGTTCAATTATGTCAATTTTCTTTAACTGTTTACATTTTTTAATTCTCTCCAAAAAGTATCTTTATGCAGTCCAAATTCTGCAATCAATAATTTGTTAATAAACGGAATTTCCGCCAATTTATATGCTTTCTTTTCTACAATTCTTTCGAGATATAGTTTTCGGTAGGTTTTGTCTTTTAATTCTTCTTCCCAATTTATTTTTTCTATATCAATATCAGATCCGATTGCTGAATAATGAAATTCTGATAAAATACTTTCCAACATTTTAATCAAAGGATCTTCTGCATCTGCAGTCTGTAATCCTTCAACAATTTGCGGTAAAAATCTTAATGATAAATCCGCAGATAGTATGGAAGAAATGTCTCTTGTTCCTTTATATGATGGAATTAATTCATTTAAATCCTTTGCTGTATCTCTACGAATTAAATACAATTGAGCACTGTGATATAATACTTTTCCTGCCCAAACTGCTGTTTCTTTGTTGCAGTTTATTTCATCAGATAAAAATTCCAGTCTTTCTTTTTCAAATTCCGTTTCAAAATAATCGGATGCGTCTTGCTCTTCCTTTTTTGAGATTTCTTTTATATCTGCAAAAATCGTGATGCATTCATCTTTTCGAAGAAGAAATAAGGTGTCTAAAAATGGGGAGGTATTTTCCATCATCTAACAAAAATAAAAATATTATTTGTGAATTGTGAATTTTGCGTCGCAAGTTAATTGTTAATTAATTTCAGTTCGGGATAAGAAACCTAACAGGTTTTGAAAACCTGTTAGGTTTGATTTAAGCAGCTTTTTTTACAATACTTTAGCCCCGATTGGAACGACATCCTTTTTTGTTGCGGCCGGAGCGAAGCGGAGGCCGTAACAAAAAAGATATAGTGGAAAGCGGGAAATAGCTCCAAAAAATGAGTAATGATAAAAATTATCTTACGATTTCTTTACTTCCATAAGTTTACTACAGACTCCTTCCACCCTTCGAAATATTTTAATTTATGATCTCAACAATATTATTTTCCGGATCAAGAATTACACTTTCGTAATAACCATCGCCGGATGTGCGAGGTTCTCCGACAATTTCGTAGCCGTCATTTCTCAATGTTTCTGTAATTGCGTCAACTTTTTCGTTGCTTCCTGTTGAAAATGCAAGATGCACAATTCCAAATTTCTGAGCGTCGTAT
Source organism: Chryseobacterium glaciei (assembly GCF_001648155.1). NCBI lineage: Bacteria > Pseudomonadati > Bacteroidota > Flavobacteriia > Flavobacteriales > Weeksellaceae > Chryseobacterium > Chryseobacterium glaciei. Next base: position 1,087,165 of record NZ_CP015199.1, read on the forward strand.
GAATTGTTTCCTTCCTGAATATCTGGTCTTGTCATGATCTCCAATCGTGAACCATTTTCAAAGCTTAAGAAATATGACTCAAAGTTTTTCACAGGATTATGGTACTTTTCATTGGAAGTTGCACCAAAATATTTTTGATAAAATTCCTTCATTTTTTCTAAATCTCTAACCCAAATAGCAATATGCTCTATCTTCATTTTTTTAATTTTACATAAAGATAATAATTGTCTTTTATAAATTGACAAGTAGCACAAATTGACAATTCACTTTTCACAGATTTGCTATCTTTGTGCCATTCAAAATAAAATTATGAGTATCCACATTAGTGCAAAAAAGGGAGAAATTGCTAAAGTTGTATTGCAGCCGGGGGATCCGCTTCGCGCACAGTATATTGCAGAAAACTTTTTAGAAAACGCAAAATTAGTAAGTAAAACAAGAGGTATTTTTTATTATACCGGTCTTTATAAAGGTAAAGAAATCACTGTAGGAGCCAGCGGAATGGGATTTCCAAGCATTGGAATTTATTCTTTTGAGCTGTACACAGAATATGAAGTGGAGACAATCATCAGAATCGGAACTTGTGGAGCGTATACAACAGATTTGAAAACTTTTGATATTTTAAATGTTGAAAATGCAGCAAGTGAAAGCACCTACGCAAAATATGCATGGGAAATTGAAGATGAAATTCTTTCTCATCAAGGAAATATTTTTGACACGATTAACGCAACTGCGGAAGAATTAGCTTTAAAAACAAAAGCCATCAACGTTCACAGTAGTGATATTTTCTACAGAAAAGATCAGGCTGTTCCGGCAATTGCAGCGAAATATAACTGTCCGGCTGTTGAAATGGAAGCCTTTGGATTGTACGCTAATGCAAAACATTTAGGAAAAAATGCAGCGACGATTCTTACCGTAACTGATATTATTCCGACTCACGAAAATATTTCGGCTGATCAAAGAGAAACTGCTTTGAAACCGATGATCGAACTTGCTTTGGAAGCTGCTTGGAAAAGCATCTAAACAAAAAGCAATGCTATAAAATAAAAAGAGCTTTACATTAATTTGTAGAGCTCTTTTCTATATTCTGAAAAATTTTCTGGCGACTTCCGTCGTTTCATCCGCAACTTCGGAAATACTTACTTTCTTTAATTTTGCAATTGTTTGTGCAACATAAGGCAAATAGGATGGTTCGTTTCGGCGGTTTTGTGTTCTCGGCATATTTTTCGGCAGCATGAATGGTGCATCTGTTTCGATCATCATTCGGTCAAGAGGAACATATTTAATGACATCTTCCAAATGTTTAAATCTTTTATCATCGCTGATCGCTCCTGTAAATCCTAAATAAAATCCTTTATCTAAATAAATCTTTGCTTCATTCAAAGTTCCTGTGAAACAATGAACAACCGCTTCGGGAAGTTTTGAAAGATATTCATCGATAATTTCGTTAAATCTTTTAAACGCAGATCTTTCGTGAAGAAAAAGAGGTTTGTCAACTTCAATGGCCAATTCGAGTTGAGCGCGATAACATCTTTCCTGAGTGGGTCTTGGTGAAAAATCGCGGTCAAAATCCAGTCCGCATTCTCCGACCGATATGACTTGGTCTTGTTTTAATAATTTTCGAAGTTCGTTGATGCTTTCATTGTTAAAAGATTTTGCATCATGAGGATGAATTCCTGCGGTTGAAAATAAAATTTCAGGATAATCTTCTGCAATCTCTGCTGATTCTTTGCTTCCGCGGACGCTTGTTCCTGTGAGAATCATTTGCTCTACTCCATTATCCAACGCTCGGTTGATAATTTCTTCGTGTTCGTTGTGGAATTGTTTATTGGTCAGGTTAATGCCAATATCGATGTAAGTGTTCATATTTTAAAATTTTAGCTGACAAAGCTAAAGCACAAGTACGCAATCTTTTTACGCAGTAAAAAATATTTTTATTCATTAATAAAAATTTCCAGAAAACCAATCAATTGAGTTCCGCCATGGCTCCAACGAATTCCGTGACCGTCTTTTTCTCTTATCTCAAAAACCAATTCATGTTTGTAGTGAAAAAAAACATTCCACCACGTTTGATTGTTGATGATATAATTAATTTTCTCCATTACTTTTTGTTGTTTTTGTTGATTATTTCCTTTCACTTCACCCCAAAACAGATCATCCATTCTTCCGACATGCTTTTCCCAAGCGCGTTGGGCAATGGTGATTTCATCATTAAAAGATTTCATACAACTTTCAATCAAAGCATCTTTAGAAGGAGGAATTGCATGTTCATCCCGAATACTTGCTGAAGTTAGTCTTTGACCTAAAATATCCAGCCAATATTCGAACGGAATTTCCTGTAATTGTTGAGCGATAATCTCATCTGAATCATCAGTTTCAAGAATATTGATGAATGTAGAAAAACTTTTATCACGGTCTATTTTTATTTCTTCATTAAAATAAGGCAAATCCCAATCTATAGTTTTGTCTTTATATTTCTGAATATTTTTTGATAAAATTTCCAGATGCTCTGACGATAAAATCGGATAGTATTTTTCTTTCCAAGATGTTGAAAGGAATGGAATATATTTTTCAAACAGATTCATTTTAAAACATTTTAATCAGATTAACAGAAAGTTTTTCCTCCTGAATTAAATAATCAATTACATTGAACCATTTTTTGCAGTGATCCAAAATCCATGCATCGGAAGAAGCTATGATTTCGGCATTTTCTGCTAAAAATTTATCGGGATTGAATTGTAGATCAACTTCCCAATTGAGGTTGTTTTCCTGAGCAAATTCGAGAATAATTTGTTTAATTCTTCCGCTGTTGGAGACGGGCTTATCGAAAATCCAGACTAATTTTTGAAGTTTTGTCTTTTGAAAAAACTGAGAAACCAATTCTATACTTTTTTGAGTCTGATTAACTCTTTTATAGGTTCCATGAACACCGGAAAGGTCGCGATAACAACCATCAAGACCTCTAAAAATATAGGCTTGCGAAAGTAAACTTTCCAACAAAATTAAAATATTAAAGCCATCCAAATAAATGATTTTATCTTTTAAATCTGATGCTTCAATCTGTTTTAATTTTCTATTTTGAATCTGTTTTTCCGATGCAGAAGCACCACGAAGCGCCTGAATTTGCCTGGTTTTTAATTTATAGCGATTTCCAACCAATTCTGAACTCGCTCTTTCAGCATAATCTCTGCTTAAAAGATAATTCATATCGTGAACGGCCAATTTTAATTTGTCAATTTGCTTTTCTGCTCCGAATAGTGTGTCGTCGCCTGTGTTTTTGCCGCGGTTTCTGTTGTTCATGGTCAAATGTAAAAAGATTTATTTAGAATTTGAACTATGAATTTTTGATAAAGATTATTGTGTTCTATTTTGCTTTAAAATAAAAAATGAAAGAATATTTAATAAAAAAAATACAGGAGCACAAAAATAATATATTGGAGTTGCTAACTTTGTTAGGAACTCCATTCGGGGATTTCTATAGTATCTAACCATTCATTAAAACTCCTTACTTCTTTTGAGAATAAAACTAAATCCTCAGAATCAATATAATCTTTCTTTACAATATCAACGGCATAGTTTAAAATAAATACAAATTGTTTTCTAACTGTTAATAAATTTTCTGTTATCATAAATCACCAATTTACTTTGAATCTTTTTTCGGTTAATTTATCATCTTTAGAAAATGCTTTAATAATAATACTATCATTTTTCTTATTTAAGTCATACTTAATTTTTTTTATGATAGGTTCGTTTTCCTGAATTATAATCGAGTCACCTCTTTTAAGTGAATTAAATAATATCAACTGCTCTCCGCTTAAGTCATTTTTTGAAACAGGAAGGTAATTAAAAATTATTTTAAATTTTAAATCTTTATCTAATTTACTTTTTTGAAAATTATAAATTACTTTATTATTTTCATCTAAAATTAAATAATCATTAAATTGAGATTGTAATTTATTATCAATTTTTGCTTGTATTAATAAAAAATCAACCTCAGGATTTTTTTTTATTATGAACTCTAAAGGATAGCGCACTAAAACTTTATCACTTTCTAGCTCTTTGTAATTTTCACTGATTGAAAGTATACTATTTGTACTTATTTGCTTTACAATAAATTGATCATTACTTTTACATTCAAATAGAGATATACAAATAATAATCAATAAACTAACGTATCTTTTTTTCATATTATTTTATAAAAATGGTTTCAATAATAGCAACTCTATCATTAATCTTTTCATCATCTTCCCAACGATAAAGTATGAGATATTTATTTGAAGAAATGTATGGTTTAGTTTGTGCCTTAGTCCACTCATTTCTATCCGATTTTTCTTGCAAAACTACTGCTTTATTTAATTGTTCATATTTTCTAATTTTCCCAGATAATAATTTTTCTAAAATATCTTGACTTACATTAATAACTTCATATTTTTTCACTTTATTATCCTGTACATTTCCTGTAGAAAAAGACAAATCATTAGCATTAAGTCCTATAAACTCTTCTATCCCTCTTATCCCAAGATTTTTTGCAGTATCTAGAGTTTTCGCAATGGCTTCGTCAGTCATACTCTTAATCTGCTCTTTTGTATCCTCAATCATTAAACCTATAATAAAGTCTAGTGCAGGAATAGGACCTGGTAATTGACCTTGCTCTCCATTTCCTGATATGAATTTTGCTAAATCAAGAAACGCTATACATTCTAAAACTTCAAGACCTATTTTTGCAACTTTACTATAAATATTAGTTTCTCTAAAATAATCTAACTGACTAATTCCTTTTGACGTAACAACTTCTCCAGTTGCTCGATTTTTAAATCCGTAATTTGAAGCTCGTTGTACAGTATATTCTTCTCCTGCATTATCAAATCCTGTATAAGTATAGAGTTTGCTCCTTGTTCTTACAACTCCATCATTGAAAGCTAGTTTTTTCATTTTAAGCTGGTGAACGGCAATTGCATTTCTACTTTTCCGTCTCGCTAATAAAATGAAAAACTATTCCTGCTAGAAAAGATTTCATAATATTAAATAAAGATTATTCTTGAGAGTTTAAAAAAAATTTTATTAAAAAAAGCGACTGCAATTAATTGAAAATGTTAATTTCTTTCAGGATATTTATATCTCAAATTATAATTTTCTTAAAAATATTGAATCTTGCTTATATAAGTCATTTGCACCACCAGAGGTCTCAATTGTATCGGTTAAATATCCATTCTTTTTTAAAAAAAATAAATTTGCTAAATTATGAGTTTCCATTCCAAAGCTTAATTTGGTTGATCTTGTTACTTTAAAATAACCTTTTGCAGAAGTTTTAGCAACAATAACATTTTCACCATCTAATTGCTGGGTAATCTCTACATCTTCAACAGGTTTTTTTGTAGTGGAATCATAAACGTAACATTCCATAGCGACTCTTTGTGTATCTTTTGCACACGATAAAATAATAAATATTAGTAATAAAATTAATTTTTTCATTTTATTTTTAGTTTAGTTAACCAAAGTAATCCTAGAACATCTTTTTCAGCAGCTACCATTCTAGTTCTATCTTTAATCCTTGGTTCTTTATTATAATATTTCATAACATCAATTTCACCAGATAAAGGATAATCTTCTCCATCTGTTTTCATTTCATTCCAATGTGACACTTTGTCCCATACTGTTTCATTTCCTTTTGTAGGTTTAGTATCTTGAGGTAAATAATAAGAGCTTCCTTTATGTTGCCAAGAATAAACCGTTCCTCCATAAGCTTGTAGAAGCTCATGCCCAATTTCATGATCTGTAGTTTCTTTAAACTCTTCGTTTTCAACACTTATATCTTGATATTCCCATGTTTTAAGATAATGATATTCATGTTTTTTTCCGCCGTAAAAGTGATATCATTCGGCGCATTCACATTAATATTCCCCGTTCCATCCATCAAATACGTATTTCCAGTCGGATCTTCTATGAAAACAGAACTTTTCTGCATCATTCAAAATAATCTTCGTTCCTGAGCGCGTATGAATTACTTTTTTATCATTTCCAGATGTATGATAAGAGTTTCTGAACCATTGTAATCCATTCCCGACACAAAAGGTTTTTCAGCATAAATGAGGTTGAGATTCAAAATCACAGATATTTCTTTACTGGTTTTAAAATTATTTTTTCAAAAATTTAAAATAATATGTAAGAATTAACAAAGGAAAAAATGATAAAAATAAGCGAGTAATAATTCCTAGTTTAAATAAATTATATTCACCTGGATCAATAAGCAAAAATTCAAAAATAATTATAATTGCAAATGAAATAGCTGGAATGACAAAATAGTTTTTGGTTTTATCTTTAAATAAATAAATGAATAAAGTAGATATGTTTAATATAATATAAAAAATAGTCATCAAAACCATCGATAGAATATCCAGCTTACCATTGAAGCTAAAAAATTTTAAGCTAGACAAAAGCATTAAAAGTATTCCACCGATAAAAAAATTAGTTATAAAATGTAATTTATATTTAATCCATAAAAATAAAATAACCGTAATAATTAAAATTAAAATTACGATTTGCGAAAAATTTATTATCATTTTATTTAAATTTTATTATAAAATAATCTTCATCATACTTTTCAAATTCATAAAAATTCCCATTAGGTTTCTTATGAATCTTTATATTACCATGGTGAACCTCTTTTCCATCATTTAAAATAATCATATTATTTTCTTTAATATATTTTTTAGTATTTTCTACAACAGCGTATGCATTCGCCAAATAATCAGTATTAACTATTGCATCAGCTGAAGCAAGTATTCTATCCATTCTAGAATAAAATACAGGAATATATACCTCTTGTTTTTTTCTAATCTTTGCTATTTCAAAATCAATAATTCCTTTCATAGAGCATTTATTATTCTTTGCAAACTCAACCATATGCTCAAATAGTTTTATGTTTAATTTATTATGTTCTAATTTAAATCGAACTGAAATAATCCAAGCTAAATTTTTTACATAGCAAAGATACCATTCAGGTCTCATATATATAAGATCTGGATATCCTGCATCTGTTATGAGGTGTTCTCTAGTAAAAAAACCTAATCTAGTTCCGTACATTATATATTTATCCTCTGGATTTTGTAAATAAATAATCAAAAGATATTGCTTTAATGTCCTACCATTCATTGACTCTCTCTGATAAGTCTCATTTGTTAAAAAAGAATAGCCATATTTAGTAACATTATAATTAATAAATTTAATCCAAGGTTCTATATCCTTACTAAGCTCTTTTCCAGCTTTACCTTTCCAACTTTCTATTGCTTTTTCAACATTTTCAGGTTTATTGGCCAAATCATATTTAGCTAAATCAGATGGCTTGATATTATCAAATTTTGTATGCGCATAAGTATCTCCAAATCTATGAAGTAATTCTCCTAATTTATTGATAGTTTCTTGTTCATTACCTATACTTTTTAAATAGATAAATTTTAATGCAGTTAATAACTCTTCAATTCCATGAAAACCTCCTGTTAATGAATGTATTTCTTTTTGGCTTCCTGGATATCCCCAAGTTTCATCAAGTTGAAAATCAGTTTCACTATGTACATCTGTATCTGGATTCTCAGTTGCGATAGCTAATTCCTCTGCTTTATCCTCGGGCATTCCTAGCATTAAACAAACCAAATAAACAGTACTGTAATGTCCATCAGTTTCATAAAAAGCAGATTTTTCTTTATTTTTTTCTTTATTTAAATTTGAATTATAGTTTTTATGAAAAACACCATTTTCTTCTCCTTGAATGATTACTTTTTTATCAGATATTAATCTTAGATTATCCTTTTTAGAATCTATATTTATTTCTTCTGAAGAAATTTTATAATTTTTAGATATTTCTAAAAAATTACCTTTTTTTTCCATATTACTAAGAATTATGTGATTTTTCTCCACTATGAGTTTGAACTGATTTGCTAGACTTTATTTGAATATTTTCTTTAGATGCATACATTTCAATCTTTTCAGAATTTTTACTGTAGTTTTTTGATTCTTTTGTTATATTTTCTTTTGCAACATTGGTAATATTAGCCGCCATCAAAGAATAATCTGCAACAGCATTTTGCATCATCATACCTCCTGCAAAACTACTATGATTAGCGCCTGCTGTTTCAGAAATATTCATTCCTGCATTAGATGTAATATTCATTCCCGCAGTAATTGTAACATTTTCCCCCGCAGTAAACGTCATATTCTTCGGCGCATTCACATTAATATTTCCCGCTCCATCCATCAAATATGTATTTCCACTCGGATCTTCTATGAAAACAGAACCCTCCGCATCATTCAAAATAATCTTTGTTCCTGATCGCGTATGAATTACTTTTTTATCATTTCCACTCGTGTGATAAGAACTTGTTTCACTTCCATTGTAATGGGCTCCCGCCACAAAAGGTTTTTCTGCATTCTGAGATTCAAAATCAACTAAGACTTCTTCACCAATTTCTGGTATAAAATGAAAACCTTTTCCACTTCCTGAATGGGGTTGTATCAATCTTATCCAAGGTGTTTGCAAATTTTTCTTTTCCTGCCATGGGAACTGAACTCTTACTCTGCCCATTTCCATCGGATCATTGTTATCCAAAACCCTGGCAGACTGCTTTTCTCCCAACGGTAAGGCTTCATCATCCTGATAAGGTGCTGTAAATAAATCCGGAATGGCTACAAATTCATTGTAATACGTATTTCCGTCATGGAAATGTTTGATCTCAATGATGCGGTAGGTTTCCATGGCTTTGCCATTAATATCGCTGAGTTTTGCTCTTCCACCTATTTTAAGTTCGGGATCCTTGCTTTTTCCACGAACCAAGATCAAGTTTTCGCGTTTTTCTCTTTCTTTTCTTACTGCTTCTTTTAATTCTTTGTCTGAACCTGACGAAATTCCGGTGTGGTTGAACAGCATTTCCGGTTTCTTTTTGTAGACATTTTTTGAAGCATTGATGGCAACCGCCTGAAAAGGATTTTCTTTATATTGTATCTGTGCAGATGACGAATCTTTTTCTATTTTACTCCCATTTTCAGCATCGTAGGAGATATAATTGAATTCCTGAGGTTTAATTTTTAATTCAAATTCAACATCAATTAAATCAATATTCTCTTCCAATGTGACGATGGGTTGTACTTTATTTCCGAATATCAGATTCTGACCATTATAGTAGAAATATTCTCCGTATCGGGTTGCCAGTCTTTTAATAAACTGATAATCCGATTCTTTATATTGTACTGTATAAGGAATTTGGTATTTTGTATTTGGATTTTCGATCTGAACTTTGCAGTCTTCAGGATATTCTGACGTTGCTGTTTTGATGATCTGTTCCAGTGTTTTTTCTTCGTAGCTTTGGCAATCCTGTCCGTTTTCCAATAAGATACTTGGAGCGTAACCGCTTATATACAGCTTGCCGTAGCCGTTTTCTTTTTTATTTTTTACGTTGGCAACAATGCCCGTAAATAACTGTTTTACTTCCCCGAAACGGTGAAGGTTTAAGGTAAGTCTTTTCCCTAAAATATTCTTGGAATTCTCCATGACATAGCCTTCAAAACTGTCCAAAGAATCATCAGGAACAATAATAGTAAAACCATCATGGTCATTGGTTTTTTGGTAAAGTTCCACAGAATAACTCGACTTTTCAAGAAAATCTTTGCCTTCCATTTTCAGCGTACAGTAGACCAACGGATTGGTTTTATCTAAAAGATGATCTTTAAAGGTTTTTGATGAAAAATATTTCTTTAAATCGTCGGGATGATTCAGTCTTCCGCCCTGAGAACTTGAGTACTGGCTGTTATTTTCTTTCATTGCATTTGCGTTTTTGCGTTTTTTAGCGGTGAGCTTTATTGATGAGTAGTTAATAATGGGTAATAAGTAATTTTAGAAAACATTTCATTATTTATTACTGATTACCTATTACTTATAAACTATTCTCTCCATGTTTTTTCGTGAGTTGCTCCATTCAAATCAAACTTTTTTGCGATAAGATGAAGTTCTATCTGTAAAGGCTCATTATTTTTAGATTCAAAATGCTCTGAAAATTTTATGCAGTATGCTTTCTCAAAACTCAATTCCTGAAGTTTGCTCATCGCATCTCTTCTGTAATAGATGATTTTCCCGTTTTTAGTTTGGTGATGATCCAGCATCCAGCCCAGTAATTCAGGGTTTCCTGTACTTTCTATTCTGATCGTGATCTCACCTCCCTGAGGCATTCCCTGAGGTTTTCCTGTACCATCGGTCTGTTGGGTAAAACTATAATGACATTCAAGAACATTATAACTATTTCCGTCTAATTCTAATTTTGATAAAAATGACATATGTGTTTTTTTTATGAGTTGAAATTAAATTATAAAAGATAAGTGATGAATGATAAAGATGCTTCGACTTCGCTCAGCATGACATTGCTAATACTAACCATTTAATTATCATCTAATTATATGTTTAAAAAAATATTTTCAATTATCAAATCAATTATCATTAATCATTTATAAAAAATAAAGAACGGGCAACGAGCGATTACTCATTACCCATTGCTTATTATTCATGAATTATACCCATTCGTTTTCGTAAGCTCCTGAGCCTAATTCAATTTTTCTTGCAGAAATCGTAAAACTTTCTGTAAGCGGATTAGCTCCTGTAGAATCAAAGTTTTCTCTGTGCTTAACCAAATAGCCTTCAGTGAATTTCAATTCTTTCAAAGTTGCGTCGCTATCACGTTTTACAAATACTACGCTTCCGTCTTTTCTTTCGAAAGAATTCGTCATCCACTCGAAAAGATCTGTAGATCCTGTACCTTCGATGATAACTTCAATTTTACCACCTCTGGTTACTGTAGAAGGTCTTCCTGTTGCATCTGTTTCCTGGAATAATCCGTAGCTTACATTGAGAACGTTATATTCTTTTCCTGCTACTTTTAATTTTGCTTTAAATGACATAATGAATTGTTTTTTGTATTAAAATTTGTTGTTAAATTGTGCTTTTTCTCTCGGTTTGGGTAATCTTTCTTCCATCGTAAATATATTTCCTTGATATTCCGAATGGTTAGAAAACATAAGAAAACCGTCCTTAAGTATTTTTGTTGTATGTGTTAAATAAAGGTAATATTAAAGGTATATTACACCCATTCATTAACGTGCTTTCCAGTCCCTAGCTGAATCTCCTTAGCCGAAAGCGTGAACGTTTCTGTTAAAGGATTATCTCCGCTGGAATCGAAATTCTCACGATAATTAACAATGTAAGCTTCTTTGAATTTGAGTTCTTTCAATGTAGCATCTCCGTCACGTTTGTAGAATACAACGCTTCCGTCCTTTCTTTCAAATGAATTGGTCATCCATTCGAATAGATCGGTCTCGCCCGTTCCTTCTACCGTGATCTCGATTTTCCCACCTCTGGTAACGGAAGATGGTCTTCCTGTAGGATCTGTTTCTTGTAGTAAGTCGTAATTAATCGACAATACATTGCGGTTCTTCCCCGCAACTGTTAGTTTTGTTTTAAATGACATAATAAATATATTTTTAATTTTAAGAATAAATAATACCAAATATGGAAATATATCTGTCGCTAAGATATAAATAATTTTCCACCATGCAACTTTTCTATGTGTTTTTTAACATGACTAACAGAGAGTTACAAATAAAAATCCTCTATTAGCCATGGTTACAAGCAAATTATTTTTGCTCGTATTCAGTATCCCATTCGTTACCGTCATCACCCTTATGACCATCCATTTTAATAAGGAAATTTTTAGCCGGGAAATAGGGTTTCATATGAATATCTAAATGGATTCTGTCTTTCTGTACAGGATCTTGCTCAAATCTTTTTACTTCAAAATTCTCGATCAGTTTTCCTGGACCTGTGATCGCATCAAGGAAACGAACCATCTGACCCATGATCTCTTTTCTAGTAACTGCCGTAAAGTTTTCGAAAGCTCTTCTGTTTAAGAAATCCATCAAAACTTTAGTTACATAATCAAAAACTCTTACTACAGAATACGTCTGAAGTCCTAAGTTATCTCCATTGAATAAAGTTTTTCCTGAAAATGCCATTACTTTTCCGTACTCGTTAACCATTGGGATCAATCCAAGATTTTCAAGATTAGCAATTTCACTTTTTTTAAGATCGAATTTTACTCCATCGATTTCATTAATTCCACCGAATTTTTTACCGGCAGTCACCTGAGACATCAACGTTTTGTAAATTTTACCCGCCAAAGCTCCTGAAGGCGGAATAAACAGATCTTCACTTTCATGAATTTCCTCAAATCTTCCTCTTCCTACCAACCAGTTACAAGTCATTAAGACATTCGATCTATAAATTTCTCCACCTGTAAGATATGCTTGGTCAAACATTTCCATAACATCATCCGGTTCATCCAAATGCTCGAAATCGGTAACCAACATTACTTTGTTTTCGTGCGCAATTTTAGCCCATTTTTCAACCACTTTATTAGATCCCAAATACCCCGGAATTACAAGAATTCCATAGTTATTTTTAAGGTCTAATCTATCGTAGTTATCAGACAATTCTGCATGAATAGAATCGATAAATCTCGTATTATCAAGATCTTTCAACTGTTCAAGATTGGCGTTGACAATTGTTATATTTTTAACTTTTTCAGCTTCTGTATTTTTATAGAACATCCCAACCGTTCTGTAGTTGGCCTCCAATTCTCTCGTAACATCAACTGCTTTAGAAAGGTTTTTGGTTAATAATCCTTCAGCCATTTTTCTTTGATCTTCACAATCAGCCACCATATCTGTTAAAGATTCGCTCTTGCTGATTACTTCTGCCCAAAGCTGAAGCGTCTTTTTCAGCGTATCTCTTTCCTTTTCCTTGCTTTTTTCTGTTAAGAAAATTTTTCTTCTTGCTTTTCTGTCTGGATTGATATTCTGTACCCCTTCAATGGAAGTTTCCAAAAGATCGAAACCTCCGTATCTTACTAACTTTTCTAAACTTTTTTCTACAGAAACTTTTCCGGTCTGTACTTTTTGTTGTTCCAATACCGGATTTTCAGCATTTTGTGTTTGTGGCTTATTTGACATAATTTTTTTCGTTTTTTTGGTGTTTTTATTTATTTTCTTCTAATTCACTGATCAAAGATTGTAATGTATCATACAATGCTTTTTTCGCATCGGCATCTTCTAATGCAGCTTTTAAAATCTTGTTTGATTTCAACTGCTTAATAATTTTTTGATACTGATCTTTTTCAGTTTCCAAACCTGAAAGAAAATTACTCTGCTCGGTAATTCCTTTCGTTCCGAAGTCTCCTAAATTCTTGAATCTAAGATTTTCCATTTTTACAGCTCCGTCGGCGTCTTCAAAATCTACCTTAAATTCGGGCTTAAAATGTTCAAATACTTTGTCAATCGTATTAAGACCTTCTACAAGCTCCGGTTTTACAGGATCATCTGCTGTAAGTTTGTGAGCCATTATCGTTCTGTTTTGAGGTATCTCGGCGATGGCCTCATTTGCGTCGCGTGGAACTTCATTTCCACCAATCCCTTTGTTTGATAACATAAATTGTGTTTTAAAATTGTTTATAATTATTTTTCGAAAATTCTGTATGGATATATGTTTGCTGATTTTTCTTTGAGTTTCAGCAGAAAACTTTCACATAAATATTCCCATTCGGATGGTGCAAGATTGTTTATAATTTCAATATTTCGAACCAGATAAACATCTATTGTTCTGCTAAATCCACCTTTTAATGAAACTTCTTTTTTGGTTCCTTTTTTTACTTCAATATCCTTAATTGTACTTTTAAAATGACTCATCCCAAAAGCTCTGATATCGGCAACTGTAACAATTCTTCCTCTTGTCAGCAAAGAATTTCTATATTCTAAAATCTTATCCTGTGACGACAAACTTTTTCTGCCTCCAACGGAAGCTTTAATCATAACCGCCGATTTATCTAAAACCGAATTCTCCGATTCTTCAACAGAAAGGACTGTTCCGGGTTTGATATCATTTCCTTCTTCCGCCAACGTGAGCCAATACGAAATGGCGCAGGCAATTTCTTTTTCCTGAGAATCTGCATTAATAATCAGATAAGGATTATTGGTCTGAGAAAAGCTTTTCTCCTTGGCTAATTGATGTAATGCCGCAATATTCTGACTGATCTGTCTTAAAGTTTCCTTAGCCGAATCACCTCCAATTCCGGCGAAAGCCGCAGTTTCATCTTTAATTAACTCCAACATATACTGTAAAAGTTCGGATGCACTTCTTTGATCAAATCTTGAAATTCCGCCTTTTCTGAGAACGGCAGAAATATTTTCAGATTCTGCATTATAATTTTTAACATCAAATCTCCGTCCTGTCTCATCCGTCACAAAATCCAGATCCAAAAAGCTGTTTTCTGAAATGATCGGAATAATATTAAGCCTTCCCGTTACCCTGTGAAACGATCTGGAATTATTTATATTAACAGCCGGAATACAGTTCAGAGAAATGTGAACATTCTCTAAAATATCTCCAACAATAGCTTCCGAAAACTTGAATTTTAACCAAATCAAATTATCATCTTCACCCAGTTTCGTATTTTTAAAATATTGGGTAAATAATTCTACATTTTCTGGCTTTTCATTATGCTTCAAATTATCTTTTAATGTAAAATAATTGGAAAAATAATACTGATTTACGTCTGTATAAATCTGCTCGAGATCAGAATAATTCTTTGTAATAATATTATCCAGATTAAGATTTTGATTGTCTACATTATATCCCTCCTGCATACTAATTTCCTGATCTCCGAAATATACTTTAACCTGCTTTAAATAATAGAAAAACAGCTCTTTCTGATAATTATTATTGATATCAATATAAAGCATCAGCTGATCAAGATCTTCCTTATTCGGGCATCGAATTCCAAACCATAATTCTCCAGGCGGAAGATGGGTTTCGCTTTTCGCAATGGTATCACTGAAAAAGAAACTTTCAATATGATTTAAAGTATTTCCGTACGCGATATATTCTGCTTTTGCAGTTGTTAAAGTTGCTTCTAAAGTAGGTGTAAAATATACATCTTTACTAATACTTTCAGTCGGATTATACACATTATGAATCCTTTTGGAGGTTTTAAAATGATTATAAAGCGATACTTTAACATTATTTTCCAAAGGCGTCACCTGAAGTAATGTCCTTGCCGGAATTACTCCCGAAACTTCTTCCGGAAACATTATTTCCAACACACGCTCAATAATTCTTGATCTTGAACTTTCAAGCTCAAAACCTAGTTTTTCCAATTCGGATGCACAAGCCGATAACAGCAAACTTACAATCGGATCGAATGAAGTTTCTGCTTCGAGTTCATTATACCCCCAAAGTCTGGCAGCGCGCCGTAGTATTCTGTCTTTTATACGTTCCTGATTCATAAATTTAATATGATAATGGTCCTACGAAAAAAGAATTCTGAAATAAAAAAGGACGGTTTGTTTCTAAAACAAGGCCTTTAACGGCAATGTTTACACGTTTTTTCATTCTTTTTTTTCCTAATCCGCCAATATTATGGTCATCGATATATATTTCAACATCTCTAAGTTCAAGTCTTTTTTCGTGCATCGTAATTGCTTTTTTCAAAGAATTTCCGATGAATTCTTTTAATATATTGTCACTTTTCAAAAGGTCGAAATCCATTTCCCAAATCTCAGAACCGAATGATTCATCGAACTTACATTCGCCCAAAGATGTTGTGGCAATAAGAAATATCTGTTGAGCGATAGAATTGTCTATCGATATTTTTTCTGTATCTTTTTTTTCTACTAAAGCTCCAAAATCAATTGGTATTTTATAATAAATCCCTTTCATACTTGCGCAATTTGTGTTTGTTTATAAATATATCAGCTTGCTTACATTTCCTTTTTCATCAAATTCAAAATTCTTCGGAATTTTTTTCCTTTTTATGATTTGAAGTTCAACTTTTGGAGTGAGTTTCAATAATTTTTCTCTGTATAAAATATTTCCAATAAAGCTTATTCCATCGTGATTATCAATAATCATAAAATATTGTAAAATATCTTCTGGTTTTTCAAATTCATTAATCTTTCCGGCGTACAGCATTACATTTTCTCCGTTTCCTGATAATTTGTAGGTAAGATTTTCATCTGATAAACTTCTGTACCTTGAAAGATCAAACTTTTCAATACTTTCCAAGTTGGGTTCAAAAGGAATATTTTCATATAAAAAAGAGGTTTTATCAAATCTTTTAAATCCAAAAAAGGATAGAAAACTCTTCTTTGTTTTTGAAGTCACAAAACTTAACGTATCGCGTGTAACCTGATAAGCTTCTGTTTCATTGGTTTTATTATCCGTAATCGTTAATTTATAGGTAGGAATTTCAACTTCTTTATTCCCTATTTTCAACTGGATTTTTCCAACTTCCTGATCCGAAATTATTATTGTAATCATATATTTTCTGAGCTCAGAATCTGTTCTCACAATAATTTCTCCATCACCCTTTGCGTGGGATGAGGAATGAGGATCTTTGGCGATTCCTAAATTCAGATTAAGTTCCGGAAGAGGGCTCATTCTTTCGTGTTCTTTTGTTTTTTAATTTTCACCTCATCTGTCTTTTTAACTTTATAAGCATTCAGACAATCAATCTGATTATCAATATTATAATTATCAATATCGCTTACATAATATTCATAATTCTTTTCGTAGGTATATACTTTAATTAGAGTGATTTCATTTGTCTTTAATTTCTCTAACTCTTTCTTTTTTAACTGCTTTGCAAAAAAACCTTCACAATTCAGAGGATATTCGTTTTTAAGGGTAATCACTTCTCCGGATTTAAAATAGATATCCACATTTTTGTCTTTTTTAATACAAACATTATTAGTCAAAATTTGGATATACATAAATATCTTATTGTTTCTTTTCCCTAGCTGTAGTGTACTGTAGCTGTATTCTTCATTATTCGCTCTTAAATGCAAAGCCGCTGTGCTGGCAAAAAATTTCTTGTCCAGTCTTTGTTTAGTCTGCACAATCTCACAATCGAAACTTACGTATGCAGAATCGGAAGAAGCTTTCTGTGCCTTTGAGAAAAACACCAAAAACAGCAGACTTAGAAAAATGATCTTATATATTTTCATAACAAATCTTGTTATTGTGCCTGATAAAGCTGTCTGCAGACCTCCAAGTCGGTTTTCATTTTGTCGTATTCATCTTTCAGGGTTTTGTTGATAGAGCTTAAACTATCCATTGTCATCTGATTTCCTGAGAGTTGCTTGATCTGTTTTTTAGCATCAATCAAATCTTTATATCCAATGATCGTATTATTGTATAGAACCTTATTCTTCAAAGTATCCTTGGGAAGTTTGCTATACATTTCCGCAAGAATCGACAGCGCCAGTTTTTCATTGAAAAAATCATTCTGCTTCGGTACTCCGATTGAATCTGTTGCTGCCTTTACTTTTTCTAACTGAAACGAAAAACTATCCTGAATTTCCATTTCTTTTTTCATTTTGGCATTTTCGGATTTTAACAAACTATTTTCTTTAAAAGGGAAATAAGCATTAAAAAGTATCGCCGTTATCAAAACGACAACCGTGATGATAAAGAATAATATGAACAATGAAAAAGCCTTTGAACGCTCTCTTTTATTAAGGACCTCCATAAATTTGTGTTTTAATTAAATTAATCTGCCAAGAAAGTTCTACTACGTTTTGCATGAATTACAGAATCTCTGTCATCCGTATTTTCTGAAACGAAGATACTTCCGTCACGTTTTTTACCGATGTAATCCAGTCTGCTGAGAACTGAATACAGCTCCTCTAAAGTTTTCATAAATCGCTCAATCTTGGCAATTGTAATATCCATCTGGTTGTGGTTATATTCTGCGTTGATGACATCAGAAAATATCATTTCAAAATTCCCCTGACTTACGTTGCACCATTCTGCAAAATAATTCAGCAATTCTTCCTTTCCAGCTCCAGATCTGGCATCGATGAAGTTTTTCAATGTTCTTGCCAGTGCTACAACTGATAAAAACATGTTTGCGGGTTCTGTATGTGGAGACATCCATCTGAATCGGTTGATTTCTTTTCCTAAGTAATTCAGGGTTTTGTCTGTCATTAGTTCCATCATTAAGGCTAATGCGTTAGACTGTTTTTTACCATAAATCTTCTGAGCAATCTGAACCGAATACAACTCAATCTGGCCATAAAAACGGTCGATTTCCATATACAATTCTTGCAGTTTTTTGTGACTTGAAACATACACGGAAGGCGGAATATAATTTTCATCAATCCTTGATTCATTGGCATTGACAAGGATTTTTCCGATTGTAAGATAACTAGATCCAAAACCTAAAGTATTTTTAAGTTCGGCTTCCTGAATTAAATTCAGTGAATATTCCGGCTGCGTATAAGGATACCTTGGCGGATTTTCATCCGGATCCGGCTCTCCGCAAGGAGTTCGCTTAAAATTGTTGACCGAAAGACACGCAAAAAGAACCAGACTTTCATTGTCTTTTATCTCATAAGCCGCCTCTGGATAAGGTAATGAAAGTGAAATAGATTCTGCTGTTCCGCCTCCAATATCAATCCTCGATCCATTGGGAGTAATGGCATAACACTGCTCTACTCTTATTCTTAAAAGTTTATGATTATCAATGATCAAATTCATTTTTATGGAATCATTTACAGGCAGTAATCCGTAGTTAATCATCGACGTATGGATCCCTACCGAATCTCTAATAGAATCACTGATAAAATCCTGAACCGCATTGAAATGCGTTTTATTAATCTTCATCCCATCGATCCAGTTTACGGGGAAGTGGTTTAATTTTTCTATCATTGTTTTGTTGTATTTATTGGCGTTTAATTTTACTTAATTTCACTTTTTATATCAAATATTTTATTCATAATCCCAATCATCATCTCCGCGATATATATTATCTAGATTTAAATTTTTAAGTTTTGTTTTATTCGAAAATTCTTTTGTATTCCATTCATTATCTCCTGTTTTCGCACTTATTCCAAAGTTTGCAACAAATAGTTTTTCAACATACAACTCTTTATTTTTTAATAAAACAGGAATAGTAACTTTTCCGAAAACATTACCATACTGATCTTTATTTTCAATTTTAATATTAAAGATTTGCCCATAATTAACTTGTAGATCTAGTAACATAGAGTCACAATAGAAAAGTTTATTGAAAAATAAATTCCCATTTTTATAAATTTCCATTTTAAACTCTTGTTGTTCTTCAGTGTTCTGTTTAATAATTATAGAATCACTTATTTTATCATTATCAAAATCAACTTTATATGTATTTTTTACTTTATAATTTGAATCATTAACAGATTCAGCTTCATCATTCATATCTTCTTTAGGAAACAAAAAATATTTTTTACATTTAGGATCATCACAACCTAAAATTGTAATTTTCGAGCCATCTGTAATCTGTAAATGAGAACCACCATTTATAAATAAATCGACTTTCTTTCCTTTTATATTAAATCCCTTAACATCAATATTACAAGGAGTTACTGGATAGGTATAATGCACTTCCTGAGCATCAATTTCTTTAGACAAACTAATTATTGATAAGATATCGCTTTTTGTTAAAGACCATTTTTTTTCTCTCTCAGTTGTTTTCTGACCTGTGGAATATTCTCCTTCACATTTAGCTTTATAAACTTCAGGCTTTTGCTTTTCTTCTTTATCCTGCCCTTTACATGAACTAAAAATGTATAATGGCATTAATAAGATTAAAATTATATACTTCATTTTCTTTACTTAGTCTTAGTTGGTTCCATTTCTATCCAACTATTAATTGTGCCTTCTCCTCCAATACCTTTGATATAATATTTTCCCTTTTCAACTTTAATAGAAAATTTTGGAGTTATAGAAATACAATCCATATCTTCTCCTGCATAATAGATATTTAAAATTCCATTTTCTTCAAAAGAATAATAGATTCCTTCACAGTTGATTGTTTCATGATATGTATCTTTTTCTAATAAAATCTTGTTTTCAGCAATAGTAAAATTGTAAGTAATACTTGCCATTCCGGTCATTGTTTCTTCTGTATCAACAGATGTAGAAAAATTACCTTGATATTTTTCAGGTATTTTATTCTCTTTATAATAATGTTCTTGTATGAGTTTTATATAATATTGAAAATCTTTTTTTGGAATATTATTGCTAGCTATTTTACCAAGCTCTATCCATTTATTATTGTCATAGAGGTAAAAAGAATTAATCGCATCATCTTTAATTTCAAAATCTTCATTTTGATTATCTGATTTAATATATTGTGAAGGTAAAAAAACGGCGAAAATATAATAATCCTTCTCATTGATTAATTTTTCAATATTTTTTGAATCAATAGATCCGTCTTCTGGACTTGAATATTTTGAAAAGAATCCCTTTTTGTTATCTACACTCCAAAAATATTGAGTAATATCATTTTTACCTATATAATTAACACTGAATGACCCAATAGATTTATCATAATAACTATATGATGGATATAAATTTCCATTAATATCATCAGGAATTGAAAATCCATTTTTCTGATATTTTTTATCTAAAAAATTGATTATAGAATTTTTATCAGTTTTTTCTTTTTGGATGCTTGACTTTAGCGAAATTTTAGAAATATTTTCTTGCTCATTTTCTTTTTGTCCTTTGCAACTAAACAAAAAGAAAAGTAGAAATACATAAGTTATATATAATTTATTCATAATTATTTTGTTTTAGGATTACCTTCTTTAGTTTCATCAAATTTCGTTTTCATAAATTATTCTGGATCAACTCTATTATGTCCACCATAAAAAATACCATCTTGTGATGCTTCTATATGAACATGATAATATTGGGGTAAAATCCCTTTTGCATTTCCTGTATTACCGGATAAACCAATAATAGTTCCGTGTTTTATTTTATCATTTTTAGACACTTTAGTTGAAGATAAATGGCAATATCTTATCCATATTAAATTCCCATCCTTATCTTTGGATTTAACGGTAACAATTATTCCCAACTCTCCTTTTGTATCATTCGCTTCTATAACTTCACCACATAGTAATGAATATAAAGAAGTTCCAACAGAGGCCAAAATATCAACACCTGTATGGTAATAACCCTTTGGGTATGGATGCTTGCTGTTAAATCTTTTTTCTCGATTAAATCTATTTTTATTTACATTATCACTTTGATTATTGATCCTAGGATTTTTAACTACATCAGCATATTCAAAACATTTCGAGTAATTAGAAGGACATTTTTCAGTGGGCTTATTATTTACAAGCTCTATTATTTCTTCACATGAAAATTGCTTTTCTTTTTTACTTAATCCCTCTGTATAACTACTTCTATATCTCCCTAAAATTTCTGTTCTTTGTATTTTTCCATCCTTATTGTTTTCATTATCTATACTTTGATTCTGTTTGTATTTTTCACCATCTAGTTGTTTATCATACAAAACATACTCATCGCCTTTGCCAACTCCCTTGGGAGCAAATACATGTAAATATATGTCCTCAGGGGATTTGATATTTTCTTTTGCAGATTCAAAATATTTTTTCACATAATCTAATTGCTTTATTTCACCCATTTTTGCTAATCTCAATTTCACCTCATGAAGTTTATCAAAGCCTGATCCTTCTTTAAATTCACCAATTTGTTGAAGTGCTGCTTGGGTAAATTGAATTAAACCAACTGCTCTTGATGTTTTTGAAATTACTTTCCCCTTTTTATTTTTTTTTATTAACCAAAAATCATCTTGAGTAATAGAATTTACATCTTTCAATGACATTCCCATAATTTGATGAGCCTTAAAAGATCTATTGGTTTCCACATTCATCACAGCCATTAAACCATTTGCCATTTCTATTTTTCTTTTATCTCCCCAAAGATCAGCACAAATTTCAACTACTTTCTTTCTAAACTGGCAATTTACATTATCACCCCAAATTAAATCATATTGTTGACAAGCACATTTATTTTCCTCTTTCTTCTTCTCATCAGGTTCAAACACCGTCACCACCTTATTCCCAGTATTCACAGGAGGATTAGTCCCTACTTGCTTTTTAAACTTTCTTTTAACAATAACCTCTTCAATCACAATCCCTTCATAAATTTTTTCGGTATCAACACCACTGCTTACGGTCTGTACTTTCACATAATCAGGATTTTGTACATCTACATTTTTACTTACCGATTTATGTTCGGCAGTTTCCACGACTACATAATATTCATGTAGCTTGTCGTGACTGCCATCCATCATGGCATTGGCAATTTTAGCAAAATTGGCATTCAAGTTAAACTCATGCACTAGAAAACCTTTTTTATTCAGAGGTTTTTTGACGTAAGCTACCCTATTATTTTTATTCTTTGGACTGTCTCCACCACCCTGAGCATCATCTTCGTAGAGACTTAAATTCACCATTTTGTTCTGCATATTCTGGGTGTAGACCTTTACTTTTATAGTCTGACCATACTTCATAACCGTATCGTCCTTGATAGGAGTATCATCTACTTTGAAAAGATCCACACGTGTGATTTTCTTCTCAATTCCCGGCAGAACTTTGATCCTTAATCCTGGCGGAATACGCTTTTCAGGTTCATAAATATAAGCTTCAAGCATCAGTTCACTTCCAACCAATGATTGATTGGTTACTATAACCGGAACGCGATACCCAATTTTGGGAAGAGTTCCGGCTTTGGGTGTCAGCTCGCGCCAATTACCATGATGTTTAAAATCTAAAGCATACAATTTCCATCTTGCGGCGTCAACTTTCTTTTTATCATCAAGATCGTATATTCGGCTTACTTCATAATAAGCCGTCTCACCAAGACGAATCTCGGAAGGGCCTTTTATCTGCGAAATACCTTTTTTGCTCATCGTGTCTTTGTATTAAGATTTACATATAATCTGCTTCCTCTTCTTCCATTTCCATATTGTCTGCCATCTCTTTAAAATCAAAAAACGGACATATTTCTACCAAAACATCGTTGTCTGCATTTTTGAAATTCTGAGAAGTTACCTCACTTGTCTGTCCGTGGTTAATGATGTCTATACAATCTTTTCCTCCTATGGGACAAGTGGCCTTACTGTCTTCCAGCAAAACTTTTCCTTTATTATCTTCTATTACTATTTTTTCGTAATATCCGCTCCACTCTGTTACTACAGCCTGACAAGGATTATTGTTCATTTTCGCACAGCTTCCGAAAGTATTTTTTTCAAAGGTTTTCCCGATGTCTTTGTGGGTAGCCGTTAATTTTTCTTTTCCATCTTTGTCATTGATGTAGCGTTTGCTTTGGGTTTTCACCTTCAGCTTATCCGGCGTAGTTCCGAACTTACATTTGCAGGTTGCTCCCTGACATACTAAATGTTTTTCGCTCATCTTATGTTGTATTTTTTATAATTGATACAGTTCAAAATTGATCAACCTTATATTTTTTTCATCCTTACTTTGTAAGCCTATTTCTGCTTGTATCGAAAAAACAGAACCATCTTCTTTATTAAATTGATAGATTAAGTCTACTTTTCCGCCGCAGTTATTTTCCTCTTCATCTGATTCTGCATTTTTTCTATTATTGATAATTTGCTCAAAACTTCTCTGATCGATACATTTTCCTGAAATTTTCATCACTCCTTTTCCTTCTTCTGACAGCTTTGAATCAATAATTTTAATATTGTATTTCACTTTATTCTTAAAAGGAAAAACGGGCAGATACAAATCAAAATCAGCGTTTTCTTCTTTTATATAATCTCGAAACGGTAAAAAATAAAGACGATAAAAAAGACTATTCAGAATCCTATTTTGTATTATATTTTTTGATTCTAATTCATCTTCTACATTTTTTATAAGCTCTTTTGCTAATTTTCCTTTATAATATTCTACAAGTTTCGGTTTCAGGCTTTTCCAACGTTTTCTAATTTCATCTAAATTACTGATATGCTTCAAATTACCGCTTTCCAATGTTTCTACTTCCAATGGGAAAAATACATTCCCAATTTTTTCAGAAAGCTGTTCTATAACAAGATCCGGAACTTTATCATTTATCAATATATTCTTTCGTCTAATGGAATATTCAAAAGGTTCAAGCCTTTCAATTTCAATAATAAAAGTGATTTTGCTTTTCTTTTCATCGTTTTCAAAAAGAGTCTGCACAACACCATATTCTTTACGGAAAGGATATTTTTTCTCTAAAATATTCTGAACCATCTCTATTGATTTTGGTCTATTACTTCTACCTCTTCTTCTTTCTTAGCGGATCTTTTTCTTTCATCTTCTCTTGTAAATTCGTAGTCAGTTTCTTTAATTTTTTCTCTTTCATCGGCCATTACCGGTTCTGTTCTCAGGCAAAAAACAACGCTGTTTTCTTCAATTCCGTTCATGTAAAGAGTAAGATCCGGGTCAACATATTTAGTCGCTTCATACCATTTGGGTTGTAGAAAAAACACCCAATTAAACAATCCGTTTTGATCTTCAATCTGAATCTGACCTCCCGGATGTTTATCATTATAATCTAAAACGAAATTATAGAAAAGCTTTCCGAAATCTACTCTAGTTGGCCCTTTTGCACGGTAAACACTGTATTTTTTTGCGTTTTTATCTCTATCCATTAAAAATGTAAATACTACCATATTTTTCATTTCCGAATCGCTTAATCCCTCATCATCTTTATAATTTTCAGGAAACATCCAGGTTTTATAAATTTTTGGAGGGATAGACATTGCTCTGTTGAAAGTATCATTAAGAAATGTCGGAATAAAGAATATAATAAAGTGCCCAAGCATCAGGTAAATAAAATCCGATGAATTAAGGAAAGTATATATCAATGAAAACGGAATCAAGGCATACAGCACAGCTATCAAAGCAAAAAGATACTCTGTTCCTATTTTTTGGGAATCAAACTTGTTGAAAATATTTCTGTAAAGAATGCAATGGATGATCCCCATAATGAATGATGAGATCTGATAAAAAATAAATTCATATAAATTATCATTAGAAAAAAGTTTATTATACCCAAGCAATGCTGCTGTAGCATATATAAAAGCAAAAGAAAACAAATAGGTGTAAAATTTACCTTTATATTTTTGTTTAAAAGAGGGTACTTTCTGACCAAAAATCATGGTCAGAATTATACATAAAGCCAAAACGATGAACAGCATCACCAAAAGTTTTGGATCTAAAAGATTAATAAAATATTTTTTTATGTTTATCTGTGTCATATCATTTGTGTGTTAAATCCTTGTATTGTATCCTAAGACAGGGGTTTCTGTGGTATTAAATTCAAAATCCTGTTTTTCTTTCGGCAGGAGAACGATCGTATTTATTTCCACTTCAATGGGAAAAAAATGGTCATAAAACATTTCAATAAATTTTTTCTTCTTTCCTTCATGAATATAATCGATGAAAGATGAGTTTTTCAGAGGTCCAATCTGCAGATCCAAATGACACGAATAGTCATCATAAGTAGTACCTGCAATAAGATCCAATCCTAGCCTATTCATGCCTAATTCAACGCTTTGGCTTTCATCCGAATACTCATGATGTCCTTTATAGGTTACACTCACATTTTCTTCCAATAAAATGGAAAGAATGTGGCATGCTTCCTCAATATTTCCTACAATTTTATAAGCAAAAGGCAATAATCTTATAAATTTTGAAATCAATAACGGCGGAAAATCTTTGTCGATACCCCAAAAATCATAAAACATTTCCGGAGCCAGGTAACTGTTTAATTCAAATAAAAAATCGTTCTCCAGATTTTCAACATTTACTCCATAGCTGAACATCTCATTATCAAAAGGTTGAAAAAAAGTTCGGGCAGCTTTCTGTTGTTTTTTCTGAGTCTGATACTCTTTGATCATTACATCAACATCTTTATTCGGAGTATCATTTTGAGTTTGGTGGCTGATATTCTCAGGAAGCATATCATAAATACTGTCTCTGGAAAGATTCAGTTTCAACATTTGCTTACTGTCGTAATCATAGTCTGTAACTTCAGACTGTAAAATATCAAATCGATAGGCACGTGAGAACTGTCCTTCTTTTTGGATTACATATTGATTTTCATCAATCTCATTATTCTTCAGCAAATCATTAATAATAACCTCAGCTCTTATATCATGTTTTAAAGCATTGATCTGCTTTGTAAGATGTTCTAAGTTTTTCATGGTGTATTTATTTTTGCTTTAAACGTCCTGCAGCAACATATCTTAACTGGAAATATTCATCATTGAAATTGTAGATATTAAGTCCGTTTGTGGTACATGCTACAATCCTGTCGTTATGGAGATAAATCCCAACATCAGAGATTGGATGGCTTTTATCATAACGGAAAAACAATATGTCTCCTTCCTGTAAGAAAGACCTTCCTGTAAAAAGCTGAATGTCTTTAGATCTGAAAATCCCATCCGGCGTTTTAGAAAAAGTTGCTCCATAAACATCGCTGAAAAGAGCCTGCACAAAATAGGGAGCATCAACGCCGATATTTTTTTCAAGCATTTGTTTTCTATATGGTGTGCCCAGCCAGCCATCGACATAAGAATACAGTTTGTAATCTTTAATATCTTTAGGCATCACCCCCATAAGGATAGAGTATTTTTCTTTTACTCTTAAAGTATCATCGCTTAAACCTTCTGAATTATCATCTACTATAGAATAGGCAGATGTAGACGTATCTTTTTGCTGAGTTTTATCCTTCAAATATTCATCTGAAGAATAATTATAGGGAATGTCTTTTATATATTTATTAGCCCCACACGAAAGGAGAAGCAACGCAACAAATATGTGTATATACCTGTTAATGAATTTCATCTGTGTTTGTGTTTTGACAAATATATAATTTTTTTTGAAATAAATAATTTAATTCTCTTTTTTTTGAAAAAATTTTTGCCATATAAAAAATACTGAATATATTTGTCGAAACACAAACGCATTGATGACAAAAAATAATCGCACATTTTTCCAAAATGTAGATTACAGAATCTACATTAGCCTTGGAATCTTGCTTCTAGTAAGCCTTTCTCTACTTTTATATCAATATACAAGACATGTCGATTGCGATGATGCAAAGTTTTTTATTCATGCTGATGAATATGTAATTAATCGTGTTGTAGAGTATCAGGATAATACAAAAGGAGCTCAAAATTGGGAGTGGGATTTTGGAGACAGCACAGCTATAGATAGAAGACAAATCACTTTTCATAAGTATTCAAAACCCGGAAATTATATTGTAAAATTAAAAATAAACGGGAACTGTATTCATGAAAAATCTCTTACAATTACAAGTATTAGTCAGGAAACAGGATATTTACCCTCTATTATTGCTCCAAATGTTGTGACCATGGGAGAAAGTATTCAGTTTGATTCCGAAAAAGAAGGTGGAGAATCTTGGGAATGGAGTTTTGGTGAAACTTCAAGAACCGATGCTTTAGGAAAAAATCCAAGCTATAAATTTAAATCTGTTGGTGAGAAAAAAATTACTCTAATCGTGAACGGAGACGTGGAACATACTGCCGTTAAAACGATTTATGTAGCTCCAAAAGCGATTAAGGCGAAGCAAAAAATAGACATTCAGTCTTATGAATTTGAAAAACAGTCCGTTGCTTTTTCATTGCCAAGAGGAGCCGCACAGAAAGATCCTTTGGTAGACATGCTTCAGTACATTCCGGTTTCTCCAAAATCTAAATCGAAAAAAGACTCAATTATCGCTGAGAAAAAAGCACCGGAAATTTCTAATGAACAATTCCAATTGCTTTTAAATCAGGTAGCAGCACAGGCAAAAACAAAAGATGATTTTAAAGATTATCTGTGTGGAAATTTCGAAATTCCTGTTGTCGTTAATGATAAAAAACTGATGCCGTTCGGGCAATTCTGCCAGAATATTATGGGCAAAAAAATCAAAATTACAGCGCTTAGACTTAATAAAGATTCCAAAAACTGTATCCAAAACATCAACGTTCAGTATAAAGTGAAAAAAATGATGCTTTGGGTGAGAGATTAATTAAAATCCTTAAACACATTCTTTAATAAAACTAACAACGTGATTAGTTAGGGAACAATACTACTATATTAAGTAAAAACACAAAATCTCATGAATCAAAATGAAATAACCTACAGTGAGGAAGTTACAAAAGCACTAAATATTGCTCAAAAAATAGGTCGAGAAAATCTTAACAAATACTTCAATGGTGCACATTTGCTTAAAGCTATGCTCAACAGAGATCTTGGTCTTTTGAAACATTTAGAAAATCTGGGAATTGATGTTTTTTACCTTGAAGAATGGGCAGAAGTAAGGATCGAAGAAAGTCCTAAATCTTCAACAAATATTTACTCTTGTGAGCCGGATGAAATCATTGATGAGATCTTTGCAGAAGCCGATTCTGTGAGAGAAATTCTGGACGAAGAGGAAATATCTTTATTTGCTGTGATGACTGCGATCAGTTCTCCGGGAGTGGCATTCAGTTTTGATCAGATGAAAACTTTTCCAACCACAAGAAATGAATTACTGAAAGATGTTAATTCATTTGGATTAAAAACCGAATCCGAACCTTCAATATCAAAAAAGACAAGTAATACTTTTATCAAAAAATACTGCATCAATAAAAATGATCAGGTAAAAAATAAAAACAAAAAAGAACTTTTAGTAGGCCGAGACACGGAAATTAATAAAATCACAGAAATTCTTTGTCGCTTCAGTAAACAAAATGTCTTGATAATTGGTGATCATGGCGTTGGGAAAACCGCTTTAATAGAGGGTTTTATTCAAAAAAATATTGCAAAACAAATTCCGGATGTGCTTTCCGGTCTCCAAATTTTTGAGCTGGATATGGGAGGTTTAGTTGCCGGAGCTTCTTATAAAGGCGAAATCGAAGACAGAATTAAAAGTATCGCTCAGGAACTTAAAGCTTTCCCTAAATCTGTTTTAATTATTGAAGAATTTCATTCGCTTTTTGGAAATCAAGGCTCAGATTCAGGGATTGTCAATCTTTTGAAAAGTGAAATATCCAATGGTTTGACAATCATTGCCACCTCAACTATCGAAGAATACACGAAAAAAATAGAAAAAGAACAAGGTCTCGCAGGAATGTTTGAACTTCTAAAACTGGAAGAAACAGAGGATGAAACCCATCTGAGAATGTTGAAACAGACGTTAGAAGATTATCAGATTCACCACAAAATTAAGGTAGATGACGAAACCATGAAGGAAGCCATTCGTCTCTCCAAGCGATATATGAAAGAAAAAAGCCTTCCCGCTTCTGCGATTGACTTAATCGATCATACAATGTCTGTGTTGAAAACTGCAGGAGAATCTTTTTTAAAGGAAAAAAATCATTTATTAACCAAGATCATTCATCTTGAAGATAATGCCAACAATTATAGTGATGCTGAACGAAAACAGCACTCCGAGTGGCAGTTAAAAGACTTGATTGAAAAAACAAAATATCTCATCAGTACTTCAGATATTTATAAGGAAGAAAATCAAATTCCGGAATTTGAAAGTGCAGATGAAATTTTAAAATATTCAAGAGAATTAATTGAAAATGTTGAAAAAATAGCTCAGCAAAAAAGAACGCATATTACAGAACTGGATTTAGCGTTAATTATTTCTCAAAAAACCAACATACCGATCGGAAAACTGAAAGAAGAAGAAAAACAAAGACTCAACGATATGGAAAATGTCTTGGCAAAACGTGTTGTCGGGCAAGATCATGCTATTTCCATCGTTTCGGAAGCTGTGCTGGAAACCCGTTCAGGACTAAGTAAAGCCGGACAACCCATCGGATCTTTCTTCTTTTTAGGACCAACAGGAACCGGCAAAACAGAACTTGCAAAATCGTTGGCAGAATTCTTATTTCAGGACGAAAATGCCATCATCCGTTTTGATATGTCTGAATTTAAGGAAGAACATTCCGCAGCGTTGCTTTATGGAGCTCCTCCGGGATATGTTGGATATGAGGAAGGCGGACTTTTAGTGAATAAAATCAGGCAAAAGCCCTATTCCATTGTTCTTTTTGATGAAATTGAAAAAGCACACGCATCAGTTTTTGATGTTTTCTTACAAATTATGGATGAAGGAAAACTTCACGACAGATTGGGTAAAGAAGGAGATTTTTCGAATGCCATTATTTTATTTACCTCAAACATTGGTTCAGAATTTATTGTAGAATCATTTGGAAAAGGAGAAATTCCGCCCTCTTCAAAATTACTGGAAATGATGAGCCGTTTTTTCCGTCCTGAATTTTTAGGAAGACTAACGGAAACTATTCCTTTTGCTCCTATCAGCAGAGAAAATGCACTGAAAATTTTCGAAATTCATCTTAAAAAAGAATTATTAGATCTTGTAAAAAATCTAAATATTGAATTAAGCATTACTCAGGAAGCCAAAGAGTTTTTATCAATGGAAGGTTATGACATTAAATATGGAGCAAGACCGTTAAAAGGTATTATCAGAGGGCGACTAAGAAGACCTTTAGCTAAAAAAATTGTTGCGGACGAATATAAAGAAGGCGATAAAGTAGAAGTTTCTCTGGAAAATAACGATTTGGTTTGGAAGAAAATTAGTTAGACTTAAATTGTATGTTTCACCACAAAATGCACAAATATTTTCACAAATAAACACAATTTTACTATCAATAGGAGCAGACTTTAGTCCGCTTAAAAATATATAATGATAGTTGGCTTTAGCCAAAACTTAAATATTTTTATAAATAAATTTAGATTCTTTTAAGAATCCAAGATGTGAAGAATCAATAATTAACTGTTTGTATATTCAAATTTCAAACTTATAAAATCAATTAACCAAATTCAAACTTCGGATATGATTTTAGGAGAAAAAATTCAGTGGAATTCTACTTAATTTTAAATACTTATCATAAATTATATAATAAGATACATTCTTAAACCACTGAAAATAAACAGTAAATAAAAAGCTTACCATAACAATTTACAAATTCATAAAAAACAATCACATATTATATAAAATTATTACATTTAAAGGCTTAATAATTATTTAGTTCTAAAGTTTTAAATATTTATAAATTTTAATCATAATTCATGCAATCGATTACATTTTTAAATTTAAAATAGAATTTTAGGATAAATCAAGAATAAAATTAACGTAATAAATTAAAACTAAACAAAATATAATGGCAATTACAACAGGTAACAAAGAGTATTTTAAGGGAATAGACAAGATCCAATTTGAAGGAAGAGAATCAGACAACCCGTTAGCATTTAAATATTACGATGAAAATAAAGTCGTCCGTGGAAAAACGATGAAAGAATATTTCAAATTTGCAACGGCTTACTGGCATACATTCTGCGCAACAGGCGGAGACCCGTTCGGAGTGGGAACTCAACATTTTGACTGGCTGGCTTCTTCAGATGCTAAGCAAAGAGCAACAGAAAAGATGGATGCCGCTTTCGAGTTTTTCACAAAATTGGGTGTTCCTTACTATTGTTTTCATGATTATGATTTGATCGATGAAGCAGATAATTTCAAAGAATCAACCAAAAGATTAGAATTTATTACTGATTATGCTAAAGAAAAGCAGACTGCTTCAGGTGTAAAATTATTGTGGGGAACTTCGAATTGTTTCTCCAACCCAAGATTCATGAATGGGGCGGCAACAAATCCATCTTTTGATGTATTGGCTTATGCAGGCGGACAAGTGAAAAATGCGTTGGATGCAACCATTAAGTTAGGTGGAGAAAATTACGTTTTCTGGGGCGGTCGTGAAGGCTATATGTCTTTGCTAAACACCAACATGAAACGTGAACTTGAACATATGGCGAAATTCTTACATATGGCGAAAGATTATGCGCGTTCGCAAGGTTTCAAAGGAACATTTTTCATCGAGCCAAAACCGATGGAGCCTACAAAACATCAGTATGATTTTGATGCAGCAACTTGTTTAAACTTCCTTCGCCAATACGATTTATTAGGTGATTTTAAATTAAATCTTGAAGTAAATCACGCTACTCTAGCCCAACATACTTTTGAACATGAATTACAAGTTGCTGCCGATAATAACGTTTTAGGAAGTATCGATGCCAACAGAGGAGATTATCAAAATGGTTGGGATACAGACCAATTCCCTGTTGATTTATATGAAATGACTCAGGCGATGTTGGTCATCATTGAAGCAGGTGGATTCCAAGGTGGAGGAGTAAATTTTGATGCAAAAATCAGAAGAAATTCGACAGACTTAGAAGATATTTTCATCGCTCACATCAGCGGAATGGACAATTTTGCAAGAGCTTTCCTAGCTGCTGATAAAATTTTAGAAAAATCAAAATATTCTGAGATCAGAACCAACAGATATTCTTCTTTCGACAACGGAAAAGGAAAAGATTTTGAAGAAGGAAAATTATCCCTTGCGGATCTAGCTTCTCATGCAGCAGGACTTGGAGAAGTAGGTAGAGAAAGCGGTAAGCAGGAATATCTGGAAAGCTTAATTAATCAATATTTATAGTTATTAAACACAAATTGCACTACTATATTGCACTAATAACACTAAACTAGTTTGTGTTTTTTGTGAAAGAATTTGTGTCATTTGTGTTTAAGCAAAAATTAATCACAATTAAAACTAAACTATGCAAATTATAGATTCGGGGCCGAAATATTCCTCAGGAACAAAGGTCAAAATCAATATGGTATATGTCACCATGCTCACATTGGTTGCCACTTTGGGCGGACTTTTGTTTGGATACGACACCGCAGTAATTTCAGGAGCTGAAAAATCAATTCAGGAGTATTTGATCATTCCATTGGGATTGAGTTCGTTGGCACATGGAGCGACGATTTCCAGTGCTTTGATCGGCTGTATCATCGGAGGTGCAGTTTCAGGGTATATTTCAACCAGATTAGGAAGAAAAAAATCTTTGATGCTTGCTGCATTTTTGTTTTTCATCAGTGCTTTGGGAGCTGCTTATCCTGAATTTTTATTTTTTAAGCACGGTGAACATTCAATGGGTGTTTTGCTGGCTTTTAATTTTTATCGAATTATTGGCGGTATCGGTGTTGGACTTGCCTCTGCAGTTTGTCCGATGTACATTGGTGAAATTGCCCCTGCCGAAGTCCGTGGAAGATTAGTTTCTTTAAATCAATTTGCTATTATTTTCGGGATGTTGGTTGTTTATTTTGTCAACTGGGGAATTGCCGATGGAAAAAGCCTTGAATGGATCAACGAAATCGGATGGCGTTATATGTTCTTATCACTAACGATTCCTGCAGTGTTGTTCGGAGTTTTATTGTTTTTCGTTCCGGAAACGCCACGTTATCTTACCTTGATTAAACAAGATGATGAAGCATTAAAAATTTTAACCAAAATAAACGGTGAAGCACGAGCAAAAGAGATATTTTCTGAGATAAAAGGAACCGTTGCAGAACATAAAAGTGAGATTTTCGCGTTTGGAAAAACAGTAATCATTCTGGGGATTTTGCTTTCTGTTTTTCAGCAATTTGTAGGAATTAATGTTGCTTTATACTACGCTCCGAGGATTTTTGAAAGTATGGGTGTTCATAAAGATGCATCCATGCTGCAAACTGTTGTGATGGGATTGGTTAACGTAGTTTTCACGGTTGTTGCTATTTTCACGGTTGATAAATGGGGCAGAAAACCTTTATTGATAATCGGTTCCATCGGAATGGCAATCGGAATGTTTGCGATCGCTATTTTCTCGTATTATCATATTATCGGGATTGCAACGTTGGTTTTCATTATTGTTTATACCGCTTCTTTTATGATGTCTTGGGGGCCAATTTGCTGGGTTTTAATCTCAGAAATTTTCCCGAATAAAATCAGAGGAAGTGCCATTGCAATCGCAGTTGCCGCACAATGGGCAGCCAATTATTTGATCTCTTCAACCTATCCTTTTATGATGGAATTCAGTGGAGCTTTCACATACGGTTTTTACGGAGTAATGAGCGTTTTATCATTAATCTTTGTCTGGAAAATGGTTCCTGAAACAAAAGGAAGATCTTTGGAAGACATTGAAAAAATCTGGAAAAAGTAAAGTATTTTTTATATCAGTTAGTAAAATAGGGCATCGATTTTTCGGTGTCCTATTTTGGTTAAATTAACCACACATTTTTGATGTTTAAATTCATCATTAAATGTCATTTTTTATGATAAGTACTATTGATTATATGCAAGTACAGCTTTTTATCACATATAGAAAACAGCCTTAAAACAAAGATAACTAAGCATTTAAATACATTTTATCTTTAATTTAATCATAACCAGTCATAACCTGATATAAAATACATAATATTTCCTGTCTGATAGTTATAATTTGATTAAATTTACCTCAACAACGTATATCATTTTGACATACACAAAACAGCTAGAAAAACTCATTTATGAATAAGAAAAGTGCCACCATATACGATATTTCGAAGAAAATTAATGTAAGTGTGGCTACTGTTTCCAGGGCGCTTAATGATCATCCGAGGATAAGTCAGGCAACAAAAGATTTGGTGAAGAAAACCGCCAAAGAAATGAATTATAAGCAGAATAATCTTGCCAAAGCTCTTAAAAGTGGTGAAACAAAAAACGTAGGAATTATCGTTCCTTTTGTTAATACCAACTTCTTCTCCTCCGTTATCCGTGGAATTGAAGAAGAACTTTCTCCGCACGGATATCATGTAATTATTTGTCAGAGTCACGAAGATGTCAATATTGAAAAAAGACATTTAAATACTTTGCTGAACGCTCAGGTTGACGGGATTTTCATGTCCGTTTCAAGAACGACAATTGATACAGAACATATTCAGAGTATTTTAGATACAACCAATACGCCGATCATCTTTTTTGATAGAAAAAAGGATATTCCGGGCATCAGCACCATCGTTATTGATGACTACCGAGGCGGTTACATGGCTACCGAACATTTAATTAAAGAAGGTTATAAAAATATTTGTCATTTTGCGGGAGATCTTAATCTTGAAATCTATCAAAACCGTCTTAATGGTTATAAACAGGCATTACTTGACCATAATTTCCAGGTTAAAGAAGATAATATCATCATCACAGGAAGTTCAATAGATGAAGGAATTGATGCGATAAAAAAACTTTGGGACAGCAAATCGATTCCGGATGCGATATTTTCTTCAAGTGATTTTGCAGCGTTGGGCGCTTGTCAGGAATTAAAAAAACGTAAGATTAAAATACCTCAGGAAGTAGCCGTTATTGGCTTTTCAAACGAACCTTTTACCCAATTTATGGAGCTTTCGATGAGTTCTGTAGATCAAACTCCCGTTATCATGGGAAAAATGGCCGGACAGGTATTTATTGAAAGCGTAAAAGAGAATGGTTCCGGAGTTTCTATTGAGAAAAAAGTGGTGTTGGCGCCGCAGCTTTATATTAGGAAGTCTTCGAAAAGGAAGTAAGTTTTTTTGATATAAATTTCTTTTGTCTTGAAACAAAAGAAACAAAAATTCAAGACTTGGAAACTTCCGCTAAAAAATATTTTTGTTCTCTAAAAATCCCAAAACTCGTGCGAATTTAACATTTGTTCTTCGGTTTGATATTTGTCTCGCACTCAAACAGTGGGATTTTCTTAACGTTCACAAAACTATTTTTCTTAACGCTCCATTTTCCTATGTCGTTATTGACAATTCACAGTGTAGTTTGTTCATTCTGACGAAGGAAGAATCTCAACTTTTTCATTAAAAATATTTAAGTTTTGGCTAAAGCCAATCTGGATTGTATATTTATTAAACGGGCTAAAGCCCGTTCCTAATGATGCAAACTTTGTGTTTATTTGTGAAAAAAATTTGTGTCATTTGTGTTTAAATTGAATTTCCTCCAAAAGAAAATGCCTCCCACAAATGTAGAAAGCATTTTCAACCCTAATATTTATATAATTAAAACAATTATAAACTTACTCCCCGTCTCCAGGGAATAAAATCGTTTTGATTCAAAATTGCGGCTTTTGTTTTTACCTCTCCGCTTGCGACTTCGATGATAAATTCTAAAAGCTCTTCTGCCTTTTCGTCGATTGTTTTTTCACCTGTAATCACGTCTCCTGTGTTGAAATCAATGATATCGGGCATTCTTTGTGATAAAGAAGTGTTTGACGAAATTTTCACAACGGGAACAACCGGATTTCCAGTTGGAGTTCCCAAACCTGTTGTGAATAAAACTACGTTTGAGCCTGAACCAACCAAAGCCGTTGTACATTCCACGTCATTTCCGGGGGTGCATAATAAATTTAAGCCCGGTTCTTTGATGTATTCTGTGAAATCGAGAACGTCATTTATCGGCGATGAACCACCTTTTTTAGCAGCTCCTGCAGATTTCATGGCGTCGGTTATCAGTCCATCTTTAATATTCCCCGGCGATGGATTCATATCAAAACCTGATCCTGCAGCAACGACTGAATCTTCAAAATCTTTCATTAACTGTAAGAATCTTTCCGCATCATCTTCATTCACGCAACGGTTCACCAATTCCTGCTCTACTCCACATAATTCCGGAAATTCTGAAAGGATGGTTGAACCACCGATTCCAGCTATTAAATCTGATAATTGTCCTAAAACCGGATTGGCAGAAATTCCTGAAAAACCGTCTGAACCCCCACATTCCAATCCTAAAACTAACTTAGAAATTGGGGTTGGTTTTCTTTCGATTTCATTGGCTTGCTTGATGGCTTCGTAAGAATCTTTGATGATTCCGTTGAGCATTTCATCAACTGTTCCGGACTTTTGCTGTTCGTAAACAATGATCGGTTTTTTATTATTCGGACTGATTTTTTGCAATGCATCCGTAAAAATCTGAACCTGTAAATTCTGACATCCCAAGCTCAAAACCGTTGCTCCGGCTACATTCGGATTATTCACATAACCTGCCAATAACCTTCCCAACGCTTCTGCGTCCTGACGAATACCGCCACAACCGCCTTGGTGGGTGATGAATTTTACATCTATATTTTTAAAAACCCTTGAATTCTGATCTTCTTCAACAGCAGTTTCCGTTTCAGAATTATTGATTAGCGATCTTAATAATAGCTGATGTTTTGTTGCTTTTTCGAATAACAATTCCTTTTCAAAAACATCTTTTAAGATTTCCACATTTCTGTTTTCACAAAAAACCAATGGGAAAAATAACCAAACGTTTTCTGTTCCGACCTGCCCGTCTTCTCTGTGATAACCCATGAAAGTTTTATCTTTCCATTTGTCAACATTCGGAGCTGTCCAAACCGTTGTCTCTGTTTTGCCTTCTACTTTTGCGCTTTGGTGCTTAACATTTTCAGTCGTGATAACCTCTCCTTTCTGGATCGGCTGACTCGCTTTTCCCACCAAAACACCGTACATAATGATCTCGTCTCCAATCGCAAGATCTTCGGTCACGAATTTGTGTTTCTCCTTCGTATCTTTTATAATATCATAAGTAAGTTCACCCAAAGTAACAGTTTCTCCCTGCGTCAGATCAACCAATGCCACTGCTACATTATCTTTGGGATTTACTTTCAGTACTTTCTTTTGCATAATTTTTTAAGAATAAAATTGTATAAAGTTGTGATATGCAGTTTCTATATCGTTGTGATCAATTTCCCACAATGCTTTTGCAACTGCAGATTTCAAACCATTAACCTTTGTAAGGTCTGTGTCCCAGAAAGATGTTTCGCTTAGCGCCAATTCTGCGATTTTTTCGTAATCTTCGTTTGCCCAGATTTTTTTGAATCTAGTGACAATCGCTTCTTCATCATTTATCGGTAGAGATTTTTCACCAAAATTTCCTTGATAGAATCTGATTAAACTTGCCAATGAGAAGGTTAAATTAAGCGGTAATTTATGGTTAATTTCAACATATTTTAACAGACTCGGAAGAATTCTTACCTTAAATTTAGACACAAAATACAAAGCGATACTTGCCTGATAATGCTTGATAAAAGGATTTCTGAATCTGTCGAAAACTTCTTCAGCAAAATCTTTCAATTCTTTTTCATCTAAACCTAATGTAGGATTTACTTCATTAAAAATCGTTTCATTTAAAAATTTACCTAAAAATTGATTATCGATAGATTCTTTTACCGTTTCTTTTCCTGATAAAATTGCTGGAGCCAACATCAATGTGTGACCACCATTCAAAATTCTCACTTTTCTTAAACGGTACGGCTGAATATCATCAACAACCAAAATCTGTTCGTCAATTTTATCAAAAGGAATTCTTTCTTTTAAATTTGATGCATCCTGAATGACAAAAAGCAAGAAAGTTTCAGAAACGACCATCATTTTATCTTCATAATCCAATTGATCTTCGTACGTATCTGAATCATCTTTCGGATAACCCGGAACAATTCTGTCTACCAATGTATTATGGAAATAATTACTTTGTTCAATCCATTGCACAAAGTTAGCTTCTAAATTCCAAAGTTGGGCATATTTTAAGATAATTTCTTTTAAAGCAAAAGCATTGTCTTCGATCAATTCACATGGAATAATTCTCAACCCTTTGTCTTCCGCTCCATTGAAATGTTTGAATCTTTCGTGTAATAAAACCGTTAGTTTCGCAGGAAAATTCTTGTGCGGACCAGCGTAATCATTTTCTGATTCGTCATAAGCAATTCCTGTTTCTGTCGTATTGGAAAAGATAAATTCTAATTCTTCTTCTTTCGCTAACGCTAAGAATTCATCATAATTTGTATAAGGATTGATCGACTTCTGAATCGCAGAAATCACCTGTTTTGTATCAATGATCTCGCCTTTTTTAATTCCTCTTGAAAAAAGCGTGTATAAATTATCCTGCTCTTCCAATTTATGAACCGAACCACCTGCTGTTGGCTGAACGTTTACGATTCCTGCATTAAATCCTGCTTCTTTATTTAATTTATCAATCACATAATCTGTGAATCCTCTCATGAAATTCCCACCCCCAAACTGTACAATTTTGATTGGAAGCTTTTCCTGAGAACCGTTTAATTCACGATTTAATTTTTGTTTTGTCTGATTTTCCATCTTTCTAATTGATGATTTTATTTTTTTAACGCAAAGAGCGCAAAGATTTTTTGCAATTATTGCGGTTGATTTTTACGTTCGCAAGGGCGTTTCACTCAGCTAAGACCGCTATAAAATCTTTGGATCTATTTTTTGTTTAATCAAACCTTGAAGGTTTAGACTGGATATATTTATTTACTTATCACTTTATATTTTGGAACCAATGATTTCATCACTACCCATGCAATTAAATAGGCTACTGCGCAGATTGAGAAAATGATCATATATCCTTTATCAATTCCATCTGAAACTACTGCTCCGGACTTTTTTAACTGCTCAAAGAAATCATCCGGTAAACGATCGTTGATGTACTGAGGATATTTTTCCAACAAAGGAACTCCGTCCACTGTTGACCAAGCTTTATGGGCATGATCGAATAATACTCCTGAAGATTTATTAATGATAAACGAACCGATTCCACCTGCCATTCCGCCAATTCCAGTGATTGTTGCAATTGCTTTTTTCGGGAACATATCTCCTACCGTCGAGAAAATATTTGCCGACCAAGCCTGGTGAGCTGCTCCAGCAATTCCGATAATTAAAACAGGAATCCAATACGTTGCAGTACCTAATGGTTGTGCTAAAAGTGCTAACAAAGGGAAAAATGCGAAAATTAACATCGCTTTCATTCTTCCTGTGTAAGCGTTCATTCCTTTCTTTTCAACAAAATATTTTGGAAGCCAACCACCGATGATCGACAATAAAGTGATCATATAAAGAACGAATAATGGTAATGCACTTTGTGTGGAATCCATCCCGTACACTGAACTTAAATAAGCCGGTGTCCAGAATAAAAAGAACCACCAAACGCCGTCTGTCATAAATTTTCCAAATGCAAACGCCCAAGTCTGTCTGTAGCTGAAACATTCTTTGAATGTAAATACTTTTTCCGGAACAGAAGTATCTTCATTAGGAAGATCGTCCTGATCCTGATTGATATACGTTAATTCATGTTCGTTAACTCTCTTGTGTAAATGCGGTTTTTTGTAAACAAATACCCAAAGTCCCATCCATACAAATCCTAAAGCACCAATAATGATAAATGCCCATTCCCAACCCATTGATTTTGCAATAAAAGGGATCGTAAGCGGTGCTGCCAAAGCTCCGACTGTTGCTCCTGCATTCCAGATACTTGTAGAAAATGCTCTGTCTTTTTTAGGGAAATATTCCGCCGTAGTTTTGATCGCTGCCGGGAAATTTCCTGCTTCACCAATTGCCAATACGAAACGTGCAAAAATGAACAGTGTAACACTCGTACTGATGATCGCGGATGTATTGGAAACCGTACCAATCAATTCTTTCGAACCATGAAAACCAGCTGCCCAGTTTCCGGTAAGAATTCCTGAAGTTGCAATTCCACAAAATGCATGCAAAACTGCACCAATAGACCAAATACCGATTGCCCAAAGAAAACCTTTTTTAGTATCCATCCAATCCACAAACTTTCCTGCGAAAAGCATTCCTACCGCATAAAATATAGAAAATAATGCAGTGATGTTTCCGTAATCGTTGTTATTCCAGTGAAATTCGGGTGCGATAAAATCTTTCCACGTTAATGACAACACCTGACGATCCAAATAATTGATCGTAGTAGCGAGAAATAGCAGAAGACATATCGTCCATCTGTAGGTAGTCGGTTTAAGAGATTTAACTGAACTCATATTAATATTCAGAATTTAGTTATTGTTTAAAGTCTGAATAATTTCCAGTACTTTTTTTGTTTCGTTTTCTATGGTTGTATAGTCTTTAGCAAGCATCAATTCTTTGCTTACCAATTTGCTTCCCATTCCTACTGCAGAAACACCAGCTTTGAACCAGCTTTCGATACTCTCTTTTGTCGTATCTACTCCACCCGTCGGCATGAATTTCAGATTTGGGAAAACATCTTTAATGGCACTCATAAATCCGGTTCCTAAAGAATTTCCAGGAAATAATTTAACGAAATTTACTCCCGAATTTTCAGCTTCGATAATTTCTGTCGGAGTCATGCAACCCGGACTGTACAGTAAATCTTTTGGAATTAAAAATTCTGCTACTTCTGCCACAAAACCCGGACTGATAAAGAAATCTGCACCTACATTGAAATATTCTTCAGCTTGTTGTACATTCTTTATTGTTCCGATTCCCAAAAGCATTTCCGGCATTTCTGCGTTACGGATTTCTACCATTTTTGTAAAATTACTCAACGCAGCTTCACCACGGCTCGTATATTCTACCGCACGGATTCCTGCCTTGTAAAGTGCTCTCAGTATTTCCAGAGTTACCGTTTCATCAGCATTATAATACAGAGGTAAAACTCCTTGGTTGATGATCGTATTTGTAACTGATTGAATTTTTGTCATTTTTAATTTTTTATTAAAAATTATTTTGTTGATAGTTAATAGGATTTTATCCTATTCTGTATTAAGTCGTCCCTTCGGGACTCCCTTGTGAATTCGCAGTTGATTTTATCTTTTTATTCTTCCTCCTGAATCTCCGTTCATTACTTCCAGAATATCTTCTGCGCTGCTGTAATTAATGTCACCTAAAATGGTATGTTTTATAGCACAGGCTGCATTGGCAAATTTTAATGCTTTTTCGTCATCGAAATTAATTAAACCATAAATCAAACCTGCTGCAAAAGCATCACCTGTACCGATTCTGTCGACTACAGGGTTCACTTCTAAAAGTTCGGTTTCAAAATAATTTCCACCGACCAAAGCTCTTCCCTGCGTTTGCTGAGAACTTGCTGTAACGCCAATTCTTATCTTGTCGAAAATCTTATGAATAGAAGGAATTTGTAGTTTTAATTTTTTACAGGCTTCAATGAAACCTCCTTTATCTGATGAAAACTGAGTTCCGAGAATTTCATTAATTTCATTCACTCCACCTATGAAAATCGTTGAATATGAAACCAATTCTTTTAAAACTTCGTTTCCGTTTTTGCCGTATTTCCAAAGGTTTGAGCGGTAAGCCGGGTCTGAAGTAACTTCAATTCCCAGTTCACGGGCAGTTTGTAAACCTTCTTTCAAACTTTCATAAGCCGCTTTCGAAATTCCGGGGCTAATGCCAGTCCAATGGAAATATTTACAGCCTTCAAGGGCTTTTTTCCAGTCAATTTGTTCAGATTTAATGTTTGCGAAAGAACCATTTAATCTATTGTAAGCGATTCTGCTCGCACGAACTGACGAACCAACTTCCAAAAAATACAACCCTAAAGGATGTTCATTTTTGTTGATGAAAGTCGTGTCAATTTCAAAACTTTTGATGAAAGAAACCGCTGATTCCCCCACAAAATCATCAGAAACACTGCTGATATGTCTTACGTCACAACCCATTGTTGCCAATGAAGATGCTACATTAAGCTCTGTTCCGCCGAAAAAAAATTCCATTTCGTGGCTTTGCTTCATCGTTCTGTTTCCGGGTGGCGAAAGTCGCATAATGACTTCTCCGAATGTGACTATTTTGTTGCTCATTTTTTTAATTAATGATCTACTTAAATTTTTAAAATATCTTTTTTTATTTAAACACAAAGTGCGCAAAGATTTTTTTGACTACTAACTGTTTTTAAGTTCGCAAAGGCGTTTGACTATCTCGAATCTTCGATTTCACTTAGCTAAGGTCTCAAAGACTTCTTATTACAGATATTTATTTTTTAACCATTAAGATTTTATTTAAGGAGTTTAGAAAAGTTAAGTTGGGCTTTGCCTTAAGATTATTTAAAATCAATTTGGTTTTTCTTAATTAAACTTAACTTCTTAATTCTACTTAATGGTTTAAAATTGTGTCAATTATATTATCTCAAATTTTAAAAATCAAAATAATTTTTAGCATTATGATAACAAATATCTGAAATCGTCTTACCGATCAGTTCGATATCATCAGGTAATTCACCATTTTTCATCTCTTCACCGAAAAGATTACACAATACTCTTCTGAAATACTCGTGTCTCGGGTAAGAAAGGAAACTTCTGGAATCCGTCAACATTCCGACGAAACAGCTGATCAATCCCATGTTTGAAAGGGCGTTCATCTGCTTGATCATTCCGTCTTTCTGGTCAAGGAACCACCATCCTGAACCGAACTGTACTTTTCCTTTGATGCTACCGTCATTAAAATTACCTATCATTGTCGCGAAAATCTCATTGTCGGCAGGATTTAAATTATATAAAATTGTCTTTGTTAATTTATCTTTTCCATCTAAAGTATTTAATAATTTAGACAAAGTTTCAGCCTGAACGAAGTCACCAATAGAATCCCAACCCGTATCCGGACCTAGAATTCTGTGCATTCTTTCGTTATTATTTCTCAATGCCCCCAAGTGGAACTGCTGAACCCATCCAAATTTGTGATAAGCCTCACCTAAGAATAATAAAATTGCTGTTTTGAATTGATTCACCTGCTTTTCAGCGATTACTTTTCCTGAGATTTTATCATTGAAAATCGTGCTTACTTCTGCTTCTGTAAATTCTTCGAAAGAAATATTGTTCAATCCGTGGTCGCAAAGTCTGCATCCGTTTTCGTGGAAATATTCGATTCTTTTTAGTAAAGCATCACACAATGTTTGATAAGAATTAATTTCAATTCCGGCAGATTCGCCTAATTTTGAAATATAATCTGCAAAGTTGTGGTTTTCAATTAAAATCGCTTTATCAGGACGGAAAGCGGTACTCACTTTAATAGAGAAGTCACTTTTCGCCAAATCCTGATGATAATTCAATAGATCTGTAGGATCTTCTGTTGTGCACAGAGATTCTACATTCATCATTTTTAATAAACCTCTTGTCGATTTTTCACGAGTCTGAAGCTGAGCGGTGATGTTTTCGTAAATTTCAGATGCGTTGTCTGCATTTAATAATTCATCAATTCCGAAATATCTTTTTAGTTCTAAATGCGTCCAGTGATACAAAGGATTTCTTAATGTATAAGGAACCGTTTTTGCCCAAGCTTCAAATTTTTCTTTATCTGAAGCATCTCCCGTGATGAATTTTTCGTTCACGCCCATTGTACGCATCGCTCTCCATTTGTAATGGTCGCCTGCAATCCAAACCTTTGAAATATTTTCGAAAATAGTGTCTTCTGCAATATCTTTAGGAATCAAGTGATTATGATAATCAATGATGGGTTGCTTTTCTGCATACTTGAAGTATAATTCTTCAGCGTATTTATTTTGTAATAAAAAATTATCTGTA
Source organism: Chryseobacterium glaciei (assembly GCF_001648155.1). Taxonomy (NCBI): domain Bacteria; kingdom Pseudomonadati; phylum Bacteroidota; class Flavobacteriia; order Flavobacteriales; family Weeksellaceae; genus Chryseobacterium; species Chryseobacterium glaciei. The sequence continues at coordinate 1,131,304 of NZ_CP015199.1, forward strand.
ATAAAAGGTTTCATTCTAATCTAATTCTGTTGTTACTCATTAGCCGGTTTCCCGATAGTTGCCAAAATTCCTCCATCAACGTAAATAATCTGACCGTTGATGAATCTGCTTGCGTCCGAAGCAAGGAAAATAGCCGTTCCAGCAAGGTCTTCGGGGTTTCCCCATCTTCCTTCCGGAGTTCTACTAATGATAAAATCGTTAAAAGGATGTCCATCCACTCGGATTGGTTCTGTCTGAGAAGTTGCAAAATATCCGGGGCCGATTCCGTTCACCTGAATATTGTGTTTTGCCCATTCTGTCGCCAGATTTTTGGTAAGCATTTTAAGACCGCCTTTTGCAGAAGCATAAGCGACTACATTGTCACGGCCCAGCTCACTCATCATCGAACAGATGTTGATGATCTTTCCCGATCTTCTTTTAATCATATGTTTGCCGATTAATTTCGACATGATAAAAGGTCCTGTAAGATCCACATCGATTACTTTTCTAAAGTCTTCTACCTCCATCTCAATAGCGGGAACACGTTTGATGATTCCTGCGTTGTTGACAAGGATGTCTATTTTTCCATGGGTAGCTTCCATAAGAGCTACTTTCTGAGCGGCTTCCAATTCGTCCGTCACATCAAAAAGATATCCGGTTGCTTTGTACCCTTTATCGTGATAATAGTTTAAAGCTTCCTCTAATTTTGACGGCGTTGTGCTTGTGATCGCCAGTTCAGCACCTGCAGCAGCAAGACCTTCTGCCATTGCCATTCCTAATCCGTGAGTACCACCCGTTACAACGGCTACTTTACCGGATAAATCAAATAAATTCATTAGAAAAATTACTTTAGTTCGTTAGTTTTGATACCGTCCATATCGCCGTAGTCCATGTTTTCGCCGGCCATACCCCAGATAAAAGTATAATTAGAAGTTCCTACTCCCGAGTGGATAGACCATTCCGGAGATAGCACAGCTTGACGATTTTGCATAAAAATATGACGCGTTTCCTGAGGCTGTCCTAAGAAATGACTGATTGTCTGACCTTCTTCCAAATCGAAATAGAAATAAGCTTCCATTCTTCTTGTGTGAGTATGTGAAGGCATTGTATTCCAAACACTTCCCGGGTGAAGTTCTGTCATTCCCATTTGTAATTGACACGTTTCAAGAACAGAATTTACAATCAGTTTGTTGATCGTACGCTTGTTGGCGTATTTCTCTTCACCTAATTCTACAATTTCGGCTTCGTTTTTTGTGATTTTCTTTGTCGGATAAGTGTGATGTGCAGGAGCTGAATTGATGTAAAAATAAGGTTGTGCATCACCAGATTTTTCAAAAACTACTTCTTTTGCTCCTTTACCAATATATAAAGCTTCCTTGTTGGCAAGCTCATATACTTCACCGTCTACTGTTACTTTTCCGGCACCGCCTACGTTGATGATTCCTAGCTCTCTCCTATCAAGGAAATGTTGAGCTTTCAAATCGTCTGTTGGTTCCAGTTTTAAGGCTTGTGTTGAAGGCATTATACCTCCTACAATCAGCCTGTCGTACATAGAGTAGACTAATTTTATCTTATCTTCATTAAATAAATCATTGATTAGAAACTCCCTCCTAAGATCTTCAGTGGTATACTTTTTTGCATCTTCTGGATGGTGGGCGTAACGAAATTCTGATTGTGTCATACTACTTGATTTTTATACTTTTTCTTTTACGGTTTTCTCAAACCTGTTAAACTTTGCGTAATCGATTGCATAAAATTACACTAAAATTTGATAGAATTACTGTTGGGATAAATATATAATTATTCTTTAATTAGTTAACAAAAAATTAATTTTAATTTACAAATACCTGAAAAACAGATTAATAATTTTTAAATTTTAAAAAAAATAAAGAATATTTTATGGAATTTCAAGGTTAAAAATTAACCAAAAGTTAATCCTAACCTTTAATTTTAAATAAAATCATGCCAAAATAAAGCAGCAAAACCAGAATTACAAAATCGTTAATAATAACTTCATTTCTCTATACATATGATGTGTATTAAGTTTAATCCTTAGTATTAAAGAAAAACGGTTAAAAATATCAACCTAAAAAGATGACAAAAATCAGGAAAACAGGTGGAATTTTGAGTTTGAGTATCAATTTTGGGAATTTTTAAGACAAAAAAACAGGCATTTTTTAAGTAAATTTTAAGTTTTTGATTATTAAACAGCAAAAAATTTCATGTATTTTAAAAATATTTCAATATTATTTAATTTAATAATAAATATTTAATTATCAACTAATTAAAACAAACTAACGAACAAATGTTCTGTTAAATTTAACAACTTAAACAATCAAATTAATGAAAAAATAATATTTTTTTCTTTGTGTAATGGAAAATAATATTAGTTTAGGAGCCAAGATATTTTATAACGAAAAATTACGCAATCGATTGCACTTGAATAAAGCGTATAATTTTTAAAAATTTTAATCACTAAAAAGAATAGAATACTTACTAAATCCACAAAACAAAAGCAACAAAGCTTGAAAAAAAACTTTCAACCAAAGAATTAAAACTATAAGGATACAATAATGGATAAAAGAGTACAATCAGTAAAGTGGTTATATTTAACTGTCTTTCTTCTTCCTGTCCTTGCAATGGCTCAAGAAAAAGAAACGAAAGCAGAAAAAGAAACTAAAATCGACGAAGTGGTTTTGGTAGGATATTCCAGAGTTTCTAAAAAAGACGTTACCAACGCTGTTGGTTCTGTAAAAGCCGAAGCTGTAAAGGATATGCCTGTGAATAGTGCTGCAGAAGCCATCCAGGGTAGAATTGCCGGTGTACAGATTACTGCAAGTGAGGGCTCGCCCGGTGCAGAAGTTGAAATTAAAGTAAGAGGTGGTACTTCTATCACACAGAGTAACGCACCCTTATATATCGTAGACGGAATTCAGATGGATAATGCACTATCCATCATTTCGCCGAAAGAAATTGAATCAATTGAGGTATTAAAAGACGCTGCTTCCACTTCTATCTACGGATCCAGAGGTGCAAACGGGGTTGTGATAATTACAACAAAAGGAGGACGCAAAAAAGCGGTTACAACGATTAACTACAGCGGTTACACAGGGGTTAGAAAAATCACGAATACGATTCCTGTTTTAGATCCTTATGAATTTGTAATGTATCAGTATGAACTTTACAACAAAAACGGTGTAGCTGAAGATATTACAGCCTTTAATACAAGATATGGAACCTATGATCAACTTGCTACCAAATATCAGAATATTAAAGAAAGAGATTGGCAAAATGAACTTTTCGGACAAGAAGCTTTCAACTTTACGCATAATTTAAGCTTAACAGGAGGATCTGATAAATCTGCATTCTCATTAACATTAAATCATGTTGAAGAAGACGGTATCATGCTAAATTCTGGTTTCAGAAGAAGTATGGCCAACTTTAAATATGATTATGATGTTTCTAAAAAATTAAAAGTTGGATTCAATGCAAGATACAGCCGACAGTTAATTTCCGGAGCAGGAACTTCTGCTACAGGTTCTCAAGGAACAAACAGACTGAGAAATGCGGTAAGATATCAACCATTTGAAGGAGGAAGTAATGTTCCTATCGATGATTTTGATCCTAACTACGCAACAAACACCAATTTGGTTAATCCTTTATTGTTGAATGACAATGAAATAAAGGACGCAAGAACCAATGACTTGTTATTAAATGCTTATTTAAACTATAATATTACGAAAGACTTAACTTTCAGAAGTGTTGTAGGGTATGTACAGAAAGATAATTTTGTGAATCAGTTTTGGGGAACTATTACAAGTGATGCCAGAGCCAATAACAATCAACCAATTGTACAATTAACAAGGAATCAAACGAGAAGAATTACCAATACGAATACTTTAAATTACACAAAGAAATTCGGAAATCATAAACTTGATTTATTATTGGGTCAGGAAACGGTACAGACCGATGGTGAAGTATCGAGTACTTACACAAAATGGCTTCCGGTTTCTATTCTTCCTAACGAGGCATTTGCTAATATTCAGGCTGCAAGTCCTCCATCAGGAATGATTCAGGATGCACCAAGAACGAGCGCATTACCTCCGGACAGATTAGCTTCTTTCTTTGGTAGAGTCAATTATATTTATGATAACAAGTATATCATAACGGCTTCCGTTAGATCAGATGCTTCGAATATTTTTGACTACGAAAACAGATGGGGAACATTTCCTGCAGTTTCAGTAGCATGGAAAATAAAGGAAGAAAAATTCCTTAAAAACAAAGAATGGCTGGATGAACTTAAACTTCGTTTTGGATATGGTTTAGCCGGAAATAATAGAATTACACCTTATTTATACAATACATTCTTTACTACATCTACAGACTTTGGATACACATTCGGAAGCGGTGTCACGCCTGGAGCGACTACCGGAAATGTTTTAGCAAATCCTAATATTAAATGGGAAGCTACGGTTTCTAAAAACTTAGGGATTGATTTCGGATTTTTCAACGGAAGATTATACGGTAGTGTAGACGGATATATTACAGATACAAAAGACCTTTTGGTTTTAGCTAAAATTCCACAGACTTCGGGTTATGAGTCTCAATTCCAAAATTCAGGAAAAACTCAGAATAAAGGAGTTGAAGTTTCATTAGGAGGTATTATCGTAAACAAAGAAAATTTCACTTGGAAGACTGATTTTAATATCTCTGCGAACAGAAATGTTATTAAAAGTTTGGGTGCCGGTAACGGGCCAAACAGTACTCAATATCTTGTACCTTCAGGATGGGTAAACAATTTATTTGATTTTGTTGCTAAAGTTGGAAATCCGGTAGGAACTTACTACGGTTACGTTACAGAAGGTAGATACGAGATCAGTGATTTTGATTATAATACTGCAACACAAGCCTATACTTTAAAGGCAGGAGTTGCGAGCAGCAGTGCAGTGGCTAATGGTTCAAAACCAATCCAGCCGGGAGATCTTAAATTAAGAGACCTTAACGGTGACGGACAGATCACAGCATCTGACCAGACAGAATTAGGAAGCGCTCAGCCGAAATTTTTCGGAGGTTTCAGCCAGACTTTCAGATACAGAAACTGGGATATGAGCTTATTCTTTAATTTCTCTGTTGGAAATAAAGTGTACAATGCCAATAAAGTAGAGTTTACCACTCAATATTTATACAGAGACAACAACATGGCAGCGGAAGTTGCAGACAGATGGAGATGGTTTGACAATAACGGTGTTAAAGTTAACGACCCTACTGCCCTAGCTGCTTTGAATGCCAATACAACAATGTGGACACCTCCACAGGGAAGTTACATTCTACATTCTTATGCCATTGAAGATGGATCTTTCTTAAGATTAAACAATGTAACGATAGGATACAGCCTACCAAAAAACTCATTAGAAAGCCTTGGTATCAAGAATTTCAGATTGTATGCTACGGTTAATAATCTATTTACCATCACAGGTTACAAAGGTTACGATCCTGAAGCGAGTACAAGAAAAAATCCTTTAACTCCAGGTGTAGACTACGCTGCCTATCCTAGAAGCAGATTTATTTTAACAGGTGTTGATATAACCTTTTAATTAAAACTTAAACATGAAAAAGACAATAATTATTTTAAGTTGCATCCTTTCTTTAACTACACTGACTTCATGTAATGATTATCTGGAAGCAGAAAATTATTCAAGTGTGGCAGAAGCGCAACAGTTCGACAGTACATCAGATACATTTTCCGCTTTGGTAGGGGTTTACAGCCAATTGGCAGGTGACGACGGATATGGACAAAGATTAGCATTAATTTATCCTCACTCAAGTGACGATTTCAGAACTTCAGGAGATTACAACTGTAATGACAGAAGAGGAATTGCGACATTCGGATCTTGTCCTACCAATACAGAACTTAATAAACCATTCTTAAAATTATATTCAGGAATAGAAAGAGCGAATCTTTGTATTAAAAACATTCCGCTTTCTCCGGTTTACAAAACAGGTTCTGATGCCGATAAAAAATTAATGGATCGCTATCTTGGTGAAGCATTAACCTTAAGAGCTCAATACTATTATGAATTGATCAGAAACTGGGGAGACGTACCATTTCAGGATAAGCCTTCAGCAGATATGGCAGATCTTTATCTTCCGAAAACAGATAGAGATATCATCTACGAAAGAATGATTGCGGATCTTGCACAAGCATCAGCATTAGTTCCGTGGAGATCAGAAGGAAGCACAACCAACGCAAGAATTTCAAAAGGTTTTGTAAAAGGTCTTAGAGCAAGAATTGCAATGGCAAGAGCAGGATATTCTTTAAGAAGAAGTCCACAAATAATGGCGCAGGGATCTAATCCTCAAACTTATTATCAGATTGCTTTAGACGAGTGTAAAGACATCATGAATCATGCTGGAGAACATAGCTTAAATCCTAGTTATGAATCAGTTTTCAAAGCTCTACACAGCAATTCTCAAGATACTACAAACGAGATTATTTTCTGCGTGGGAGCTTTTGGAGGTAACGCCAGAACAGACAGTAAAATTGGGTATTACAACGGTCTAAAACATGATGACAACTCCAACTGGAAAGGTGGTGGCGGTATCAATGCCCTTCCAACTTACTTCTATGAGTTTACTAAATATGATTTAAGAAGAGACATCAACGTTGGAATTTTCAAAGTAAATAATACCAATCAGGCAGAATTGGTTACTGCAATTTCTTTCACAGATTCAAAATACAGAAAATCTTGGACGAATATCACAGGACCTTCTCAAAACCTTGCGGTAGACTGGCCTTTGCTACGTTTTTCAGATGTATTATTGATGTTTGCTGAGGCTGACAATGAAATTCATGGAGCGCCTTCTGCAGATGCAATCAATGCTGTAAAAGCAGTAAGAAACAGAGCATATACAGGAAACTTAGCTCAGGTAGGAACAATCCCGACTGATAAAACAGGATTCTTCAACTACGTTGTACAGGAAAGATTATTAGAATTGGGCTCTGAAGGAATCAGAAAATATGACTTGATCCGTTGGAATTTATTAGATACCAAGATCACGGAAACAAGACAAAAATTGACAGCTTTCGCAAACGGAACTGGTCAATATGCAAACGTTCCACTAAACCTTTACTTTAAAAAATCGGTTTACGATCCTACAAAGTCTGCACAGCAAAATATCAACGACATCGATATCTACTATACTGGTGGGGACAAATCTCAGGTATTTTATATGGCCTCACAAGATGCGACGCCTACAGGCTATACAAAAATTGCATGGAGAGCAGCTGTTTTACCAACTTACATTAGTGATCCGGTAAAAGGTTTTGCGCAGTATTTCCAGCCAAACAAGAGAGAATTATTGCCTATTTATAGCGACATCATCCAATCTAACTACAATCTTACGCAGGATTATGGTTACTAGGAGATAAAAATACATTCATATCAAGTTAGATACAGACTTACTCCGTAACAAGAGCTAAGTCTGTATTTTTAAAAAAATCCAAAATCAAATTCAATGAAAGCTTCCACTTTTCATAAAAATTTTATTCTGTTTTCTGTTTTTTCTGTATTAATTTTAAGTCTTCTTTCTTTCAAAGCTAATGATAAAACAATCGTGGTTTCGAAAGACGGAAAAGGCAACTTCACCACAATACAACAAGCCGTTGACGCGGTCGAAAACGGAACTTCAGCAAGAACAAAAATTTTAATTAAAGCAGGAGTTTACAAAGAAAAAATTACAATTCCAGATACGAAAGGAGCGATTTTGATGGAAGGAGAAAATCCTGAAAACACAATCATCACTTACGACGATTTTGCTTCAAAAAAGAATTCGGAAGGAAAAGATATCGGAACAACAGGTTCTTCTACTATTTTTATTTATTCAAACGATTTTATAGCAAAAAATATTTCGTTTGAAAACAGCTCAGGAAGAGTTGGACAAGCAGTTGCTGTCTTGACTGCAGGCGACAGAATCATTTTTGAAAACTGTAAATTCTTAGGAAATCAAGACACTTTATATTTAAAAGGAGCTCAGGATTTAACGGATAAAACAAAACCTTCAAGAAATTATTTCAAAAACTGTTATATCGAAGGTACAACCGACTATATCTTCGGAGCCGGAACTGCCGTTTTTGAAGACTGTACAATTTACTCTAAAGAAACAGCAAGTTACGTCACAGCAGCTTCTACTCCACAGGAAAACGAGTTTGGATTTGTTTTTATTAAATCTAAAATTATCGGAAATGCTAAAGAAAATTCAGTCTATTTAGGAAGACCTTGGCGACCTTTTGCCAAAACAGTTTACATCGATTGCGAAATCAATTCAACCATAAAACCAGAAGGTTGGCACAACTGGAGCAAACCTGATGCAGAAAAAACAACTTTCTATGCAGAATCTAATTCTAAAGGAACAGGAGCAAATATCTCTAAAAGAGTTTCTTGGTCACACCAATTAACCAAAGAAGGAAGAAAAAAATACACTACAGAAAATATTCTCAAAGGAAAAGACAACTGGAACACGAAAAAAAGTTTAAAATAATTTAAACCTCATCATCAAAAACACCAAAGATTTTCAATCATGAAAAACCACTTCACAAAACTATTCACATTAGGAATTTTATGCGGCATTTCTACCTGGGCGAATGCTCAGGAGGTGTTGAGTTTTCCAGACGCTGAAGGTTTCGGGAGATACACAACCGGCGGACGTGGCGGAAAGGTGTATTTTGTAACGAAATTGACAGATGACGGTTCAGAAGGGACTTTGAGATATGCTTTAGACCAAAAAGGTGCGAGATATATTACTTTTAAAACAAGCGGAACGATCTATTTAGAATCTCCATTAAAAATAAAAGAAGGCGACGTTACCATTGCCGGACAAACCGCTCCCGGAGACGGAATTACCGTTGCCAATTACGAAACTTTCGTTGGCGCAGACAATGTGGTTATACGTTACATGCGATTCAGAATGGGTGATCAGAAAAATTTTGAAGGGGATGCCTTGGGCGCAAGATTTATCAAAAATCTAATCGTTGATCACTGCTCGATGAGTTGGTCAACAGACGAGACAGTTTCCATTTATGTCAACGAAAATACAACACTTCAATGGTGCGTAATTGCAGAAAGTCTGAGAAATTCTGCTCACCAAAAAGGCGCTCACGGATACGGTGGAATTGCAGGCGGAAAATTTGCCTCTTTTCATCATAATATTTACGCTCATCACGACAGCAGAAATCCGAGATTGGGAGAATATGCAGGAAGTAAATTTGCCCTGACCGACCTGACCGATTTTAGAAATAATGTCATTTACAATTGGGGACACAACAATGTTTACGGAGGTGAAGGAATGAATGTGAATATCATCAATAATTACTATAAACCCGGCCCTGCAACAATGACAAAACAACGAATTGTTGCTATCGATAAAAATGAAAAACCGGAAACCGAAGTTTACAACGTCTGGGGGAAATATTACATCAACGGAAATGTTGTGGAAGGAAATCCTGAAGTCACACAAGACAATTGGACGGAAGGAGTTTTCAGTCAGATGAAGCCATCTTACAACTTGACGGATAAAGATAAAAATGCTATAAAAATCAACCAGCCCCACGATATTCAGAATAATGTAAAAACACAGTCTGCAAAAGAAGCTTACGAGAAAATTTTACAGATCGGTGGTGCAAGTTTGGTGAGAGATGCAGTGGATTTACATGTTTTGAAAGATGTCAAAAACGGAAGTTTCACTTATAAAGGTTCAAAAGGAAGTACCAACGGAATCATTGATTCTCAAAAAGATGTCGGCGGATTTCCAAACCTGAAACAAGGAACGCCTCTACCCGATTCAGACAACGACGGAATGCCTGATGAATGGGAAATTAAGCATCAATTAAATCCAAAAGTGGCCAACGCCAACGGAAGAGATTTAGATAAAAACTACGATAATATTGAAGTGTATTTTAATGACATAGTTAAAAAAATAACCGAAAGACAATTCTAATAACCATGAAAACTCTTTGTTAAATCCGGTAAAAAATAATCAACTTTAAAGTTTAAAATCATGAATTTCATAAATAATAAAATAAAAGCATACGCAGTCGCAATTTTAGGTTCAGGAATGTTCCTTGCATGCGCTCAAACTAAATCTGTAGCATCAAGACCTGCAACAGAAAATTCAAAATCAGGAAAAATAGTTCCAACCAATTTGAAATGGTCTGAAAGAATGCTACTTTCCGAAATGAACCGTTTCCCGGAATCGTGGATGCTTGATTTCAGTAAAAGTCCAAAATGGACCTATCCATCAGCAATTGTTTTAGATGGAGCTGAACAGGTTTATGCAAAAACAGGCAAAAAAGAATATTACAATTATATCAGTGACTTTGGAGAAAAACTGGTCAAAGAAGATGGTAGCATCCTTACCTACGAGTTAGATAAATATAACATCGACCTTCTAAACAGCGGAAATGTACTTCTTTATCTTTACGAAAAAGAGAAAAAAGAAAAGTATCTAAAAGCGTTGAAAATGCTTCGTTCTCAGATTGATGGACAGCCAAGAACATCGGAAGGCGGTTTCTGGCACAAAAAGATCTATCCAAGTCAAATGTGGCTGGATGGTTTATACATGGGACAACCATTTTACGCTCATTACACCAAAGATTTTGCAAAAGGTGCAGAAGCAACAAAAGCTTATGATGATGTTGTTTTGCAGTTTGATTTAATTCAAAAACATTTGGTAGACAAAAAAACAGGATTGCTGTATCACGCTTGGGACGAAAGCAAAGAGCAGGCTTGGGCAAACAAAGAAACCGGAGTTTCTCCAAATTTTTGGGGAAGAGCAATGGGTTGGTACGGAATGGCAATGGTAGACGTCTTAGATTATTTACCGAAAGACCATCCTGGAAGAGCAAAATTAATTTCTTACTTAAAATCTTACACAGACGCCATAATAAAAGTTCAGGATAAAGAAAACGGACTTTGGTATCAGGTTTTGGATAAAGCAGGAGAAAAAGGAAATTACACGGAAGCTACCGCATCATCAATGTTTGTCTACACGATCATTAAATCTGTCAACAACGGTTATCTTCCAAAATCTTATAAAACTGCTGCCAAAAAAGGCTATGACGGAATCATCAAAAATCTTATTTCTGTAGACGAAAATGGTGTAGTTAATTTAAATAAATGCTGTGCAGTCGCAGGATTAGGAGGAAAACCTTACAGAGATGGTTCTTACGAATATTATGTAAATGAAGAAATCCGTTCCAACGATGCAAAAGGAACAGGACCATTTATCTTGGCGAGTATAGAATTTGAAAAATAATACTTTAAACCATTAAGGAAAATTAAGAAGTTAAGATTCATTAAGGTTAAAATCTAAGATCTTATTAAGTTAATTACTTAAAGCGAAGCTCAACTTAACTATACTAAACTTCCTTAATAAAACCTTAATGGTGAAAAATTTTAAACAATTAGCCTTTGCTGAGTGAAACGCCTTTGCTAACTTAAAAATATACATCAAGTTTAAAAAGAAAATCTTTGCGCTCTTTGCGTTAAAATTAAAACAGATCTAAAATCTGATTTATGAAGACAAAAAACATTTTAAATATACTTTCAATCACAGTTTTTTCTATTGCATCAAATTATTTGAACGCACAGGAAAAGAATTACGTATCCGAAGTTTGGACTTCAGATCAGGGAAAAAATTTCAGAAATCCTGTTTTGTATGCAGACTATTCCGATCCAGACGCAATTCGTGTCGGTGACGATTATTATATGACGGCTTCGAGTTTCAATGAAGCGCCGGGATTGCCCATTCTTCATTCAAAAGATATGGTGAACTGGAAATTAGTGAATTACGCACTTCCGGATGTTCTTCCAAGCGAACATTTTTCTACCCCAAAAAGAGGTGACGGAGTTTGGGCGCCGAGTATTAGATTTCATAAAGGTGAATTCTATATTTATTGGGGCGATCCCGATTTCGGAATTTATATGATTAAAACCAAAGACCCGTTGGGAGTTTGGGAAAAACCTGTTTTGGTGATGGAAGGTAAAGGACTGATTGATTCTTGTCCGTTTTGGGACGAAGATGGACAAGCTTATTTGGTTCATGGTTGGGCGGGAAGCCGTGCTGGAGTGAAAAGTATTTTAAGTCTTAATAAAATGAATCCTGAAGGAACAAAAGTCTTGGATAAAGGTATTCATGTTTTCGACGGTCACGATGCACATCCAACCGTTGAAGGTCCTAAAATGTATAAAAGAAACGGCTATTACTACATTTTTGCTCCCGCCGGCGGCGTTGCTACAGGTTGGCAATTGGTGTTAAGATCAAAAAATATTTACGGTCCTTATGAAGAGAAAGTTGTGCTGGAACAAGGTTCAACAAAAATCAACGGACCTCATCAGGGAGCTTGGGTAGATACGCCTTCGGGAGAAGATTGGTTTTACCATTTTCAGGATGTAGATGCAGGTGGAAGAATCGTTCACTTACAGCCGATGAAGTGGGAAAAAGACTGGCCTGTCATCGGAATCGATAATAATAAAAATGGAATCGGCGAACCGGTTTTAACCTATAAAAAACCAAACGTCGGGCAATCCTACCCTATCGTTACTCCGCCAGAAACAGATGAATTTGATGGTGAGAAATTAGGAATTCAATGGCAATGGAGCGCGAACGAAAATATCGTTTGGTCATCCAAACTTCCTGGACAAAAATTTTTAAGATTATTCTCAATGAAAGTTCCTGAAGGCGAAAAAAACCTTTGGAATGTCCCGAATTTATTAACCCAAAAATTCCCAGCTCCAAACTTTGCAGCTTCCACAAAGGTTAAATTAACTCCAGAAGATGCCAAAGAAGGAAAAACCGCAGGACTTTTAGTGATGGGATTAGATCATGAATCAATTGTAATTACCAATAAACCCGACGGATCTTATTTACAATTAAAAAGAGCCGAAAAAGCTGACAAAGGCGGTGAAGAAAAGGTTTTATTTGAAACCAAATTAAAAGGAAACGAAGCTTATTTAAAAGTAAACGTGAACGAGCCAAAAGGTTTGTGCCAATTCAGCTACAGCGAAAACGGGAAAAATTTCACAAAAGTAGGTGACGTTTTCCAAGCAAAACCAGGAAAATGGATTGGAGCTAAAGTTGGTTTATACAGCGTAAGCACAACCAAAGCACCTCGCGGAGGATATGCGGATTTTGATTGGTTTAGAATTACTAAAAATTAATTGTTTCCCGCAGATTACACAGATTTTCACAGGTGATTGCGCATAGCTTTTAAAACTTATAAATAAAAAATATTACATAAACATCTGTGAAAATCTGTATAATCTGTGGGAGAAAAATTTTGAAATAAATCAATGACAAAAAAAATATACAAGATCGTTTCATTTTTATTCGTTGTTTTGCTTTTATCAGCATGCCAAGCACAAACTCATAGTCAAAAGTCAACGGTAAAACACAATAAAAAAGTTACGCACATCTACCTCATCGGAGACTCCACAATGGCAGACTATACGGGAAATTACGAGCCCGGAAAAGACTATATGAAAGTCCGTTATCCAATTACAGGTTGGGGACAGGTTTTTCAGCCGTTTTTTGTGAAAGACAGTTTAGTTTCTCTAAAACCAGCCATTACAACAGATTCTGTCGAAGTGATCGACAGAGCTCACGGCGGAAGAAGTACAAGAACATTTTTTCAGGAAGGAAGATGGAGATATGTGTATGAAAATTTGCAGCCAAACGATTATGTCATCATGCAATTTGGTCATAATGACGGCTCAGAAAAACATACAGAACGTTATGTAAATATTGAAGGTTATAAAGAATTTTTAAGGCTATTTGTAACTCAAGCAAGACAAAAAGGTGGAAACCCTATCATATTAACTCCAGTTGCAAGAAATTATCCTTGGAAAGACGGAAAATTAGAAAATGTACACGGAGAATACGCCCAGGCTCCAATTGATATCGCCAAAGAAATGAATGTTCCCTACATTGATTTAAACAAATTATCAATGGAATATTTTACAAAAAAAGGACAGGATTTTACTACAAATCATTATTTCATGAATCTTCCGGAGAATGTTTATGAAGCCTATCCGAAAGGGCAAAAAGATAACACTCATTTTCAGCCTGAAGGTGCAAAAGCAGTGGCGTCAATTGTTTATCAAGAATTTAAAAAAGTAATTAAAACTCAAAAAAAATAAAATGAAGAAGTCTCTCAAAGTTATCGGTTTAGTAGCAGCAATGATGTTTTCAGGGCAAATCTATGCTCAGAATTTAGATATTTATAAAAATATTGAGTTTAAAATGCCTCAGGTTACAGAAACTTCTTTTGCAGCCAATACAGTTTCCATCACTCAATACGGTGGTGTTGCAGGCGGAAATGTGAAAAATACAGAAGCTTTCAAAAAAGCAATCGAGGATTTAAGTAAAAAAGGAGGCGGAAAATTAGTCGTTCCCCGCGGAATGTGGCTAACAGGGCCAATCGAGCTAAAAAGCAACATTAATCTTCATGTAGAAGAAGGCGCTTTCATTGTTTTCAGTAAAGATAAAGCAGATTATCCTTTGGTTGATGTAAGTTTTGAAGGGTTAAATACCATTCGCTGCCAATCACCAATTTCAGCAAGAAATGCGACCAATATTGCGATTACAGGAAAAGGGGTTATCGACGGAAGCGGTGACGCATGGAGAGCCATCAAAAAAAGCAAAGTCGCAGAATCTGAATGGAAAGAAATCGTAAAATCAGGCGGAATTTTATCTGCTGACGGTAAAAATTGGTATCCTTCAGAAAGCTATAAAAAAGGATTTGAAAGCAGTTCGAGCTTCAATGTTCCTGATAAAATTTCTAAAGAAGAATTAACAACGGTTAAAGATTTTCTTCGTCCCGTGATGGTAAGTTTGGTTGGTTGTGACAAAGTTTTATTAGACGGCCCAACTTTCCAAAATTCTCCAGCCTGGAACCTTCACCCATTGATGTGTACGAACGTTATTTTAAGAAATCTTACGGTTAGAAATCCTTGGTTTTCTCAAAATGGTGACGGTGTAGATTTGGAATCATGTAAAAATGTTTTGATCTACGATAATACTTTCGATGTTGGTGACGATGCAATTTGTATTAAATCAGGGAAAAATGAAGACGGAAGAAAAAGAAATATGCCCACTGAAAATGTGATCATTAAAAACAATGTCGTGTACCACGGTCACGGAGGTTTTGTGGTAGGAAGCGAAATGTCTGGTGGCGCAAGAAACATCCATGTTTCCGACTGTACTTTCATCGGAACCGATATTGGCCTTCGTTTCAAAACAACCCGTGGAAGAGGTGGAATCGTTGAAAATATTTACATTAAAAATATTGATATGATTAATATTCCTACACAGACAATTGGTTTCAATATGTTCTATGAAGGCGCTTCTCCAGTTTTGGAAGACGGACAAAAACAAGAAGGGAACAAAGCACCGGAAAAAGTGTATCCAGTAACAGAAGAAACTCCGATTTTCAGAAATATTTTCTTTAAAAATATCAATGCAGTTAATTCTTATGAAGCGATTACTTTGTTTGGTTTAGCTGAAATGAATCTTAAAAATATCGTTATCGAAGATTCTCAATTTGACACAAAAAAAGCTTTAACTATCGTAGACGCAGACGGAATTCAACTGAAAAATGTTAAACTGAAATATTCTGAAGGAACGGGAGCAACAATTTACAACAGTAAAAACATCAACCTTTCAACGGTGAAATTTGAATCTACAAATAAGCCCGTGGTTAAGGTTTTAGGAAATAAAACAGGAGCAGTCCTGTTACCAAAAGAAGTCACGTCTGATAAAAATTCACTTTCTATCGGAACTGATGTAGCTAAAAATGTAGTTAAATAAAATGTATCAATAGTATTTAAACCATTAAGTCCAATAATTCTTAATGGTTCAAAATTTTAAAATTTGACAACATGAATTTTAGCAAAAAACTTACTTATATTTCTATTTTTTGGTTAGGAGGCACATTAGCATTCGGTCAAGTTCCACGACCGAATGCTACTCCTTACACCAATGAAGCGACGTATGAAAAATTTAAGAAAAAATATTCTTTCATCACGCCTATCGACCGACCTGTTCCACAAAACATTGGAGTTGACAAAGATGTAGAATACACCAACATTAACGGACTTTCGTTAAAAGCTGATGTGTATTACCCTCTTGATAAATCAAAAAAATATCCGGGAATCGCAATGGTTCACGGTGGTGGCTGGGTTTCTGGAAGTAAAGAAAACGAGAAATTTATGGCTATGGAATTAGCTTCAAAAGGATATGTGGTCATCGCAATCGGATATCGATTGGCTGATGTTGCAAAATATCCTGCCGGAGTTGAAGATATTGAAACGGGCATTCAGTGGTTGAAGAAAAATCACTCCACCTATTCTTTAAACAAAAAGAAAATGGTGGTTTTGGGTGAATCTGCAGGTGCTCAGATTGCCACTTTAGTCGGAGTTAAGAAAAAGAATAAATTGCAGGCTATCGTCAATATAGATGGCGTTGTTTCATTTGTTCATGAAGAATCCGGAAAAGAAGGAACTTACGACGCCTATTGGCTGGGCTATCCACAAAAGGACAATCCGAAAATCTGGAAAGAAGCTTCACCTTTGGAATATGTGGATAAAAATACACCTCCTACCCTTTTCATCAATAGTTCTCAACCTCGTTTTCATGCGGGAAGAGACGATATGATGAAAAAATTGAAGAGCTATAATATTCAGACTGAGTTTCATGAAATTAAAGATTCTCCACATTCTTTTTGGTCTGCAGAACCTTGGTTTACAGAAACGTTGAATTTAACGGTTGACTTTTTAGATAAGGTTTTGAAATAATATTAATTATGATTTTAAACGCAAAGATTTATAAATAAGAATGCAAACTTTAAGGAGCAAAGAATACGACAAGTCACTGATGAAGCTTTATGGCTAAAACGATCGCTTAATCAAAATCAATTCATTGATTTCATCTTAGCTCACTAAAAATAAACATAAAGAAAAACAAACTTTGCGTCAAAAATAATATCGCTTATGAAAAAAATATTTTTAATTTTCTTCATTTCAATAACTCAATTTCTCTTTGCAGAAAATGAATCGTACATCAAAATTACCGTTGCAAAAGACGGAAGCGGAGATTTTACATCCATTCAAAAAGCGATAAATTCAATTCGAGATTTAGGTCCGGCAGAGGCATTGATTTTTATTAAATCCGGAACTTATAATGAAAAAATCGTCATCCCATCTTCAAAACATAAAATCACGTTAGAAGGTGAAAATAAAGATAATACCATCATTACTAATAATGATTTTTCAGGAAAACTGGATTCATTTAATGAAAAAATGACAACGTTCAATTCCTACACTTTGTTGGTGATGGGTGATGATATTAAAATCAGTAATCTTACCATTCAAAACAGTTCTTGTAACGAAGGACAGGCAGTTTCACTTCATGTGGAAGGAGATCGTTTTATCATTAAAAATTCAAAAATTCTGGGTTGTCAGGACACTATTTATTCAGCAACTAATCACAGCAGACAATATTTTGAAAACTGTTATATTGAAGGAACAACTGATTTTATTTTCGGACAGGCAACGGTTGTTTTTAAAAATTGTACTATTAAAAGTTTAGCCGATTCTTACATCACCGCAGCCGCAACGGAATCTGACAGACAATATGGTTTTGTCTTTTTTAACTGTCAATTAACAGCAAAAGAAGGCATCACAAAAGTCTACTTGGGAAGACCTTGGCGACCTTATGCCAAAACGGTTTTCATCAATACAGAAATGGGAAAACACATCCTTCCCGAAGGCTGGAATCCTTGGAAAGGTGATAAAATGTTTCCTGATAAAGAAAAGACCGCTTATTATGCAGAGTTCGGAAGTAAAAGCGATGGCGGAAATACTACAAACCGAGTAAATTGGTCGCATCAATTGACAAAAAAAGACTTGAAAAATTATACATTAGAAAAAATTTTTAATGATTGGAAACCTGAACATAATTAATAAGCAATTGGTAATGAGTAATGATAACCACAGCTAAATCGACATAGGAAAATGGAGCGTTAAGAAAATTAGTTCTGTGAACGTTAAGAAAATTCTACTGTTTGAGTGCGACATAAATATTGAGTCGAAGGACAAATTTAAAATTCGCGCGAGTTTTAGAATTTTTAGAGAACAGAAGTAATTTTTAGCGGAATTTTCCAAGTCTTGAACTTTTGATTCTTTTGTTTCATGACAAAAGAATATTAATTTAAAATTAATTTAAAATGAAAAAGCTTACTGTACTATTTTTATTTCTATCAGTACTGACATTCGCACAAAAACCCACCCTATTCCTCATTGGCGATTCAACCATGGCAAATAAGGAAAATCCAGACAAAAATCCAGAACATGGATGGGGACAGGTTTTACCACAGTTCTTCACAGCAGGAATTGAAATCCAGAATCATGCGATGAATGGAAGGAGTTCAAAAAGTTTCAGAACGGAGGGACGATGGGATAAAGTTGACAAACAACTTAAAAAAGGAGATTTCGTGATTATCCAGTTTGGGCATAATGATCAGAAATTGAAAGATTCTACAAAATTTACCAATCCCTATACTCAATACAGAGCCAATTTGGAAAGATATGTGAATGAAACCAGAGCAAAAGGAGCAACACCAATTCTGATGACTTCTATTGTAAGAAGAAATTTCAATGAAAATGGAGTTCTAATTGATACTCATAAAGAATACCCTTTGGTCGTAAGAATGGTTGCGAATGATCTGAAAGTTCCTTTTGTAGATTTGCAATTGCTGACAGAGCAACTTGAAGTTTCTTACGGTCCGGAAAATTCAAAAAAATTACACCTGCATTACAAAGAAGGCGAAGATCCATACTATCCAAAAGGAAAAGATGACGACACACATTTATCAACACTTGGAGCAGAATCTGTTGCAAAATTGGCAGTGAAAAATTTGAAGAGCTTGAAAATTGGATTGGAGAAATATATTAAATAGTTTTTTATCTCAATAATTAAACAGTCAGTTTGTCATTCAGAGCGGAACGTAGTGGAGCGTGGAATCTCAACATTAAAAATTATAGTTTAGATTCCTACGGAATGGCAAATTGGGCGTAAAATTTTAATTAAATAATAATTCAAAAACATACAAAATGAAGTTCAAAAAAGAACCCTTCTTTGACGGTAATTCCGAATGGGAAGATTTAGGAGGTGGAGTATCAAGACAATTCGTTGGATACAATTCACAGGTAATGATGGTAATTGTAAAATTTGAAAAAGATGCGATTGGTACTTTGCATCAGCATTTTCATTCGCAGATCACCTACGTTGCTTCAGGGAAGTTTGAAGTGACAGTTAATGACGAAATAAAAGTTCTACAAAAAGGTGACGGATTTTTCGCGCAACCTAATATTTTTCATAGTGTAAAATGTTTGGAAGAAGGTCAGTTGATTGATGCTTTTACACCATTTAGAGAAGATTTTCTTAAAGGTTAATATCTAAAAAATTCAAACCTAACGGGTTTTTGAAACCCGTTAGGTTTTAGCAAAATATAATTTACAATAATCACAAATTAATTGGTTATGAAAAAAATTACTTTTCTACTATTAATTTCCTTTTTCATTCAATTATCTGCACAGGAAAAAATCATGGTTTGGCCAAAAGGTCAGATGCCTAATTCCAAAGGACTACCATTAAAAACCGAAGAAAAAGACGGAAGAATTATACAGATAAAAGAAACTGAAATGTTTGCTTTCCTACCTCCAAAAGAAGAAAGAAAACAGATGGCCGTCATCGTCATTCCCGGTGGTGGATATTATAAACTGACTTACGATTTGGGTGGCTATCAAATTGCAAAATGGTTTAACACGCTAGGAATTTCTGCTTTTGTTTTGAATTACAGATTACCGACTTCTCCAGATTTGAAGCAAAAAGAGGTCGCCCCATTACAGGATGTTCAGGCTGCTATAAAGTATCTCAGAAAAAATGCTGCTCAATATGGCATTTCACCAGATCAAATTGGAGTTATTGGCACTTCAGCTGGCGGACATCTGGCTGCAACGGTGAGTAATATTCCTACAGATTATACAGAATTAAAAGGTGATTGGGAAAGTTTTTCAACCATTCCAAATTTTGCGATTCTTGTCTCTCCAGTCATCGATTTGGGAGAATTTGCCCATATTGGAAGCCGTAACAGTTTGCTCGGCGAAAATGCCTCTTCGGAAAAAATCAAAGAATATTCAATGCAAAATAGAGTGACGGAAAAAACTCCACCAACCATATTATTTCATGCTCAAAATGATAAAACCGTTCCCGTTATGAACAGCATTCTCTATTATCAGGAAATGACAAAAAATAAAGTAAAAGGTGCAATGTTTATTTTCCCCGAAGGCGAACATAAAATAGGCATTACCAACAAATCTGAACTGACCGACAACTGGAAAAAATTGTGCACAGACTGGCTTAAAACCATTGGTAATAAGTAATGAGTAATTAAATATTGTTGGATAATCAAAAAGGTTAATAAAATCCTATTTTTTTAAAAATATTTAGTGTAAAATTTTATCGTAGATAAAATCCTTGCGCCTTCAAGCATTATTATAATTAAAAACTTTTGCGCCTTTGCGTTTTTCCAACAAAAAATAAAATCATTTTAACAAAATATAAAAATGCTCAAAATCATTCAACATAAAATCTTTTTACTGGCTTTTGGAGCGATGATTTCTATTTCTGTTCAAGCACAACAAAATTTAAAGCTGACTTACAATAAGCCCGCAGAAAACTGGAACGAAGCTCTACCCATCGGGAATGGAAGGTTAGGAGCAATAGTTTTTGGTGGAGCTTCACAGGAACATCTTCAACTTAACGAAGAAACAATCTGGGCTGGAGAACCGGGAAATAATGTCCCGAAAAACACATTCGACAGTATTCAAAAAATAAGAAAATTATTGAGCGAAAGTAAATTTGAACAAGCTCAAAAACTTTCCAATACAACTTATCCCCGCGCAGCTCCAAAAGATTTGAATTATGGAATGCCTTATCAGACGATGGGCGACTTGTTTCTGGATTTTAAAGGTCATGAAAATTTTAAAAATTATACCCGAACTTTAGATATTGAAAAAGCTTTAAGCACAGTTTCTTACGAAGTAAATGGAATCATTTTTAAACGTGAAATTTTCTCTTCATTCGTGGATAATGTAATTGTAATCAAATTATCATCAAGCAAAAAAGGAAGTTTAAACTTTTCCATCAACGCTTCTACTCCACATTTGAAAAAATCAATTTTTACGGAGAAAAATCAATTAATGATCACTGGAACGAGCGGATCAGTTGACAATAAAATTGGAAAAGTCAATTTCAAAACGGTTGCTGTTCCTGTTTTAAAAGGCGGAAAATTAACCTCAACTCAAGATCAACTCAATATTTCGGGAGCGGATGAAGTGGTTATTTATCTTTCGATTGCGACGAATTTTAAAAAGTATAATGATATTTCAGGAAATCCAGATGTGAGAGTTTCGGAATATTTACAATCAGCTTTAAACAAAAAATATGAAGCTGAATTAAAAGCTCACATTCAAAAATATCAGAAATATTTCAAGCGTGTAAGTCTTGATTTAGGAACAACCGAACAGGCAAAAAAAACAACCGACGTCAGAATAAAAGAATTTGCGACTTCAAAAGATCCTGATCTGATTGCTTTGTATTTCCAGTTTGGTCGTTATCTTCTCATTTCTTCCTCACAACAAGGAACTCAGCCTGCAAATCTGCAGGGAATTTGGAACCATCAGTTAAATCCGGCTTGGGATAGCAAATACACGGTCAATATCAATACAGAAATGAATTACTGGCCGGCAGAAAACACCAATTTGAGCGAAATGCATGAACCTTTGTTTGATATGATTCAGGATCTGTCAGTAACGGGACAGGAATCTGCCAAAGAAATGTATCACGCAAGAGGCTGGAATATGCACCACAACACAGATTTGTGGAGAATCACGGGCATTGTGGATGGTGGTTTCTACGGAATGTGGCCAATGGGCGGAGCGTGGCTCACACAGCATCTTTGGAATCATTATTTATACACCGGTGACAAAGAATTTTTGAAAAAATATTATCCTGTTTTAAAAGGTTCGGCTTTATTTTATTTAGACGTTCTTCAACAAGATCCTTCGAAAAAATATCTGGTTGTTTCGCCTTCCATGTCGCCGGAAAATACGTACATGAAAAGTGTCGGAATTACCGCGGGAACAACGATGGATAATCAATTGGTTTTTGATGTTTTTAATAATTTCATTAATGCTTCGAAAGTCCTTAATGAAGATAAAAACCTTTCGGACGAAGTGAAAACTGCCTTAAATAAACTTCCGCCCATGCAAATCGGGCAACATGCTCAATTACAGGAATGGCTGAAGGATATGGACAGAACCGATGATAAACACAGGCATATCTCGCATTTGTACGGACTTTTTCCTTCGGGGCAAATTTCGCCTTTCAGAAATCCTGATTTGACGGAAGCTGCAAAAAATTCCATGACGTATCGAGGTGATAAATCTACGGGCTGGTCGATGGGCTGGAAAGTCAATTGGTGGGCAAGATTATTAGATGGAAACCGGGCTTTTAAATTAATTTCAGACCAATTAACACCCGCTCCGATGGAAGCAAAAGGACAATCGGGAGGAACTTATCCTAATCTTCTGGATGCACATCCGCCTTTTCAGATTGATGGAAATTTTGGCTGTACATCGGGAATTGCGGAGATGCTGCTTCAAAGTTATGACGGTTATCTTTATATTTTACCTGCACTTCCCAACGCTTTACCAAATGGCTCTGTAAAAGGTTTAAAAGCCAGAGGTGGTTTTGAAATCGATATTGAATGGAAAAATTCTAAGTTGACAAAATTGATCATTAAATCTACTTTAGAAGGAAATTGCAGAATTAGAATTGCGAAAAATATCAATTTAAAATCTAAGACTCTATTAAAAAATTCAACAGGAGAAAATCCCAATGAATATTATCAGGTAAATTCAATTAAAACACCTTTAGTTTCAGAAAAAGCAGAATTAAAAGGTTTCCCTATTCCTGAAACTCAGGTTTTTGATTTTGATACTGAGAAAGGTACAACTTATACTTTTGAAGTTAAGTAACTATCAGTAAATAATAAAATGAATCTCCTGCAGATTTCACGGATTACGCAGATCTTTTTCTGTAAAATCTTTGAAATCTGCGGGAATTTTATTTATAATTAGACATATTTCAATAAAAATATATATACATCAAAGCGCAACCGATTGAATTAATTAAATAAACAACATTATAATTATATAAATATTAATACATTAAAATATAAAAGAATTAATTAAATATTTAATAATTTTGAAATTCACCAAATCACAAAAATTATTAAACTATGAAAACAAAAATCAAAGTTGCCTTATTTACGGCAGCTCTAAGCTCAGCTTTTGCATTAACAGGCTGCGGACAAGAGGATGTCAAAAGTGAATTAAAAGAAAATCCAAACACTATTAATTTAGGTTCATTGGAGACCAATGCGGTTGTCCCTCTCGCTAGTTGTGCAGCTCCGGGGTGGGCTTCTCAAAACGGTGGAACTACAGGCGGCGGAACTGCAGCTGAAACTACTGTTACTACTTATGCCGAATTAAAAGCTGCCATTGAAAATACAGCCGTAAAAGTTGTTAAAATAACTGGAAC
>NZ_CP015199.1:1157500-1310000 GCF_001648155.1 Chryseobacterium glaciei
AGTCAAACGCTTCGCATTACTGCTAACGCCCTTCCTTAACCTTCCAGCACCGGGCAGGTGTCAGACCCTATACAGCATCTTTCGATTTAGCAGAGTCCTGTGTTTTTGATAAACAGTCGCCTGGGCCTTTTTACTGCGGCCAGCATTGCTGCTGGCGTCTCTTCTCCCGAAGTTACGAGACTATTTTGCCTAGTTCCTTAACCATGATTCACTCTAGCACCTTAGGATTCTCTCCTCGACTACCTGTGTCGGTTTTGGTACGGGTTGCTTCACTTCGGCTTTTCTTGGAAGCACTTTCCTTACAACAACTTCGCCCGAAGGCTAGGTCTTGACTATTCCGTCAGTCTCCAGTAAGTACGGCACTCCGTCCCCTTTTTAGTGTGAGCAAGTATGGGAATATTAACCCATTGTCCATCCACTACCCCTTTCGGGTTCGCGTTAGGTCCCGACTAACCCTCAGCTGATTAGCATGGCTGAGGAAACCTTAGTCTTTCGGTGAGCGGGTTTCTCGCCCGCTTTATCGTTACTTATGCCTACATTTTCTTTTCTGTCCGCTCCACAATGGCTCACGCCACTGCTTCTGTGCAAACAGAATGCTCCCCTACCAGATATAACCCAATGGTTATAAATCCATAGCTTCGGTACTCTATTTATGCCCGATTATTATCCATGCCGGACCGCTCGACTAGTGAGCTGTTACGCACTCTTTAAATGAATGGCTGCTTCCAAGCCAACATCCTAGCTGTCAATGCAGTCCAACCGCGTTGCTTCAACTTAATAGAGATTTGGGGACCTTAGCTGTTGGTCTGGGTTCTTTCCCTCTCGGACACGGACCTTAGCACCCGCGCCCTCACTGCCGTGGAACATTTATTAGCATTCGGAGTTTGTCAGGAATTGGTAGGATTTGACTCCCCCGCATCCAATCAGTAGCTCTACCTCTAATAAACTTATACACGACGCTGCACCTAAATGCATTTCGGGGAGTACGAGCTATCTCCCAGTTTGATTGGCCTTTCACCCCTACCCACAGGTCATCCGAAGACTTTTCAACGTCAACCGGTTCGGTCCTCCACTTTGTGTTACCAAAGCTTCAACCTGCCCATGGGTAGATCACAAGGTTTCGCGTCTAATACTACTAACTAAGCGCCCTATTCAGACTCGCTTTCGCTCCGGCTCCGGACCTGAAGTCCTTAACCTCGCTAGTAACATTAACTCGTAGGCTCATTATGCAAAAGGCACGCCGTCACCCAACATGTGGGCTCCGACCGCTTGTAGGCGTACGGTTTCAGGTTCTATTTCACCCTTCTATTCGAAGTGCTTTTCACCTTTCCTTCACAGTACTTGTTCACTATCGGTCTTTCAGGAGTATTTAGCCTTGGAGGATGGTCCCCCATATTCAGACAGGATTTCACGTGTCCCGCCCTACTCATTTATCATCCAAATATACCTTTCAAATACGGGGCTATCACCCTCTATGGCTGTTCTTTCCAGAACATTCTTTTAAATATATAAAGACTTTTGGGCTAATCCGCGTTCGCTCGCCACTACTTACGGAATCTCTTCGATTTCTTTTCCTCCGGGTACTTAGATGTTTCAGTTCTCCGGGTTTGCTCTCCAATAAATTGGAGTGACATGTCTTCAACATGCCGGGTTGCCCCATTCGGACATCTGCGGATCAATTCGTGTGTGCCGATCCCCGCAGCTTTTCGCAGCTTACCGCGTCCTTCTTCGCCTCTGAAAGCCTAGGCATCCGCCATACGCCCTTAACGATTTCTTTCCTATTTTATTAATTACTCAAGCACTCGCAAGTGCTCGGTTTTCTCTTTGTGATATTTTTACCGTTAATGTCAATGATCTTTAAATTCTTTCTGCTCGTCTGATAAATGAATATTTGTTTTGGCTCTATCCATCTTACTTTTAAATCAAACTCACAAAACTGTGGAGAATAAGGGAGTCGAACCCTTGACCTCCTGCGTGCAAGGCAGGCGCTCTAGCCAGCTGAGCTAATTCCCCCTCTAGGTGCTGTAGGCTATAGGCTACAAGCTCTAGGCAAAATGCCTACTGCTTAAAGCTTATTGCTTACCGCTTTAATTAGTAGTCTCGGGCAGGCTCGAACTGCCGACCTCTACATTATCAGTGTAGCGCTCTAACCAGCTGAGCTACGAGACTTCATTAATTTTAGTTGTCGGTTGTCGGTTTTTAGTTGTTAGTTTGAAAACTAACCTCTAATATCTAACCTCTAACTTCTTTTACTAAAATCTCTCCTCCCTGATACTAATTTCTAGTGGGTTTTGTATTTTTTTAATATAAATCAACCGAGTAAAAAACTAAAACGTTCTTTAAGTAAGTACAATTTGTACATTTAAGTACTTTGTATTTTGTTTAACGTCTAAAGACGCTCTAAAATGAGATGTTCCAGCCGCACCTTCCGGTACGGCTACCTTGTTACGACTTAGCCCTAGTTACCTGTTTTACCCTAGGCAGCTCCTGTTACGGTCACCGACTTCAGGTACCCCAGACTTCCATGGCTTGACGGGCGGTGTGTACAAGGCCCGGGAACGTATTCACCGCGCCATGGCTGATGCGCGATTACTAGCGATTCCAGCTTCATAGAGTCGAGTTGCAGACTCCAATCCGAACTGAGACCGGCTTTCGAGATTTGCATCACATCGCTGTGTAGCTGCCCTCTGTACCGGCCATTGTATTACGTGTGTGGCCCAAGGCGTAAGGGCCGTGATGATTTGACGTCATCCCCACCTTCCTCTCTACTTGCGTAGGCAGTCTCACTAGAGTCCTCAACTTAATGCTAGCAACTAGTGACAGGGGTTGCGCTCGTTGCAGGACTTAACCTAACACCTCACGGCACGAGCTGACGACAACCATGCAGCACCTTGAAAATTGTCCGAAGAAAAGTCTATTTCTAAACCTGTCAATTCCCATTTAAGCCTTGGTAAGGTTCCTCGCGTATCATCGAATTAAACCACATAATCCACCGCTTGTGCGGGCCCCCGTCAATTCCTTTGAGTTTCATTCTTGCGAACGTACTCCCCAGGTGGCTAACTTATCACTTTCGCTTAGTCTCTGAACCCTAAAGCCCAAAAACGAGTTAGCATCGTTTACGGCGTGGACTACCAGGGTATCTAATCCTGTTCGCTCCCCACGCTTTCGTCCATCAGCGTCAGTTAAGACATGGTAACCTGCCTTCGCAATTGGTGTTCTAAGTAATATCTATGCATTTCACCGCTACACTACTTATTCCAGCTACCTCTACCTTACTCAAGGCTCGCAGTATCAATGGCAGTTTCATAGTTAAGCTATGAGATTTCACCACTGACTTACGAGCCCGCCTACGGACCCTTTAAACCCAATAAATCCGGATAACGCTTGCACCCTCCGTATTACCGCGGCTGCTGGCACGGAGTTAGCCGGTGCTTATTCATACTGTACCTTCAGCTACTTACACGTAAGTAGGTTTATCCCAGTATAAAAGAAGTTTACAACCCATAGGGCCGTCGTCCTTCACGCGGGATGGCTGGATCAGGCGCTAACCCATTGTCCAATATTCCTCACTGCTGCCTCCCGTAGGAGTCTGGTCCGTGTCTCAGTACCAGTGTGGGGGATCACCCTCTCAGGCCCCCTAAAGATCACTGACTTGGTGAGCCGTTACCTCACCAACTATCTAATCTTGCGCGTGCCCATCTCTATCCACCGGAGTTTTCAATATTTAATGATGCCATCAAATATGTTATGGGGTATTAATCTTCCTTTCGAAAGGCTATCCCCCAGATAAAGGCAGGTTGCACACGTGTTCCGCACCCGTACGCCGCTCTCAAGATCCCGAAAGATCTCTACCGCTCGGCTTGCATGTGTTAGGCCTCCCGCTAGCGTTCATCCTGAGCCAGGATCAAACTCTCCATTGTATGTTTGTCTGACTCACTCAAAGTTATTAACGTTCTAGTCTTTTCCTTACTTGGTTGTTATATCTATTTTTCAATGATCTTCTTGTATCTTCCGCTTTTTACTATACCTAATTTTCTGTCGTTTTCAGTATAGATTTGCGTGTGCAAAAGTAATTATTTATTTCTAATTGACCAAAATATTTTTGACTTAATTTAAAGTTTTTTAACTAACCCTAAATCTCCTCTTTCATATCCCAATCTTCTACTCCTCTGCTCCCGTTTTACCGGACTGCAAAGATACAAATCTTTTTAAAACTCACAACTTTTATTTACTAAAAATCTAAAGTTTATTTTTTGTTTTGTCCGTAGTCTTTATACTCTATTACCTCCTTCTGCGCTACCAATTAACTCGCGTTTTTCAGTGCCGCAAAAGTAGCACCTTTTTACCCATCATTCCAAATACATTTAACATAATGTTCATATAAAACTCGTATTGTGGAGAAGTTCTCAATCTAATTTATTGATATAGTTTCATTTATAGATTAAGCCGTAGTTATCCACAGTATTCGATTATCTTTTTGAAAGGGCTGGGAAGGGGCGTTTATCAAAGTTGAAAGCGGTGTGAAGGAGATTTTATGAAGTATTATCGTATACTATATATAAGGTATACTCTAATAAACCGAAAACCCAGAAGGTTGGGAGTCGTTGTGATTATAGTTGTTTTGGATGTGGATAAGAGATAAATAATGTGCTGTCCTTTTGCCTTGAAGCAAACGGACCAAAAATTCAAGACTGGAAGCTGCAAGCTAAAAATGAATCCTGTTCTCTAAAAATTCTAAAACTTGCGCGAATTCAAGATTGGTTATTCGATTCAGGATTGGTCTCGCGCTTCAAACAGTAGAATTTTTTTAACGTTCTCAGAATTCATTTTCTTAACGCTGCAACTTCCTAGGTCGCTTTGCAGTCATGGAAAGGACTAGCGATCGATTGATATTGTATCTAGGTAATTTCTATTACGAGAAACAGAAATAAGAACGCCCTCATCCCCAAGCGGCATCCTTTTTGGAGGCGGCCGAAGCGAAGCGCAGGCCGTAACCAAAAAGATAGAGCGCAAAGACGGAGAAAGCTCCTGAAAAGTTTTGAGTTGGAGAGTTAAGGGGTTAGAGAGGATGGAGAGTTGGAGGGTTTATATTTGAGATTGCTTCGGCGCTTCGCTTCTCGCAATGATACCCTAAACACTCTCACTCTCAAACCCTCAAACTAAAGCATCACACCATTCTTCTGCGCCCATTTCGGAAACTCTTTATTAATCAATTTATCCGGAGTATCACCAAACCAACTGTACCCGTTTCTTCTTTCTTCAGAAACATCATTATAGTTGTATTTTACGCTTCCGTCACGGTCTCCGAAAAGAGGTTTGTTAGTATTAATATCATAAAATCTTGCCCAAATGACAGAGTTTTTATCTTCGGCTAAAGTTCTGACTGCTTTTCCATTTTGTTTGGTAATGTTGTAGCTGTAGCCTTCAATTTTATTGTCTTTAAACCATTTTATCGCTGATTTAATAGATTTTTGAATCTCAGGCGTTGCCGTTTGCATCATTAAAAATTTTACAATATTTACCGATTCTCCCGTTGCCAAAGAAATAGGCTCAAAAGCTCGGGCTTTATCGGGTTGCATCGTGATTTCATTATATTGATCTCCCCAAATTGACGGAGTATCTTTCTGTACAACCTGAGTTTTTAAGATACAGTCAATTCCTTTTTGAACGGCAGTTTTAGATTTTTCCTTTAATTTAGAATCAACAACATCAAAATCATTTTTTCCTTCTGCAACATTATACAAAACCGTCAAAGCATTGATCATCGCGTTGTCATTGTACGTAATCTGCTTTCTGTACATTCCTGAATTCGGGTAATATTGAGGAAAACCTCCATTTTTATACTGCATCGAAAGAAGATAATTAATTCCTTTTTCTGCAGACTTTAAATATTCTGGATTGTTTGTTGTTTTATAAGACTTAATTAACGCATTAATTTCTCGGGAAGTCGCGTTGTTATCAATCGTCGCATGATCGTCTCCTGTAGCTTTTATTTTACTTAAAAGTTTTTTATCAATGGGTAAATTATAATCCACCACAGATTTGTCATCAAGCTGTTTTCCCCAACCGCCGTTTGGAAGCTGATACACCAACATTTTTTCAGCCAACGTATCTTTTATTTGGGCTGAAAATGTAGCAGTAATAAAAGAAGCTGCTATTACCGAAATTTTAAATTTTATCATTGTATTTTATTATTTAATCTTTATTAGTAATGGATTGGCGATAATCTGAGATTGTTTTTGCAATAAAACTTCCCAATCTTTTTGTGTTTGAATTTGTCCGCTTTTTTGCCATGCAAAGCCTGCATAATACACCAATTTATTTTTAGGTTTTGTGACAACCAATAAATTACTCTGATCTGGAGTTTTAGATTTAAAAGCAACGGATTTTTCAACAATTTTGGGATCTACAACAATACCTTCTCCTACAAATGCATCATCAATTTTCTCCCAATGAAGGTAATATCCGCTTTTATCGTTCAGTTTTGCTTCACCTTCATTTTTATGCAAAGTAATTCCGATCGTGTAATTTAGAACTTGTTTTTCTGATTCAAAATTAGATTCGAACTTTGAAAAATTAGAACCTAAATCTAAAGAAATACGTTTTGTTTCTTTCACCCCAAATTCACTCCACGGGTTGTAAGTTAATTCAAAAACAGTTCTCAAAGGTCCTTCTGCAATGGTTTTTGAAGTCACAAAATTTTGAGAAACCTGAAGACTGTCATTTTTCCACACTCCAATTCCTCCCGTTCCGCGGCTGTTTCCTACTTGATAAGGATCGTAGCCCTCACCTCTTGTATCTTTGTGGTAATACATTGGATCAGTCAAATATCCTTTGTACCATTTATTGATGATGGGTTGATCCGTTCTTTTCAGCCAAATATCAACTCCGCTGGAAAGTGTGCTTCCTTTAATTCCCTGTAAAGCTTCCTGCTGACCTTTTGAACCATACATTCTGAAAGCAATTTTATCATTTTCCCAGGTATAATCGTCTGCACGCTCCGGAACCAGTCTTGAATAGGTTGTCAATTTACTTTCCGGAACCTGAACTTTAGAATCTGCTACAATTGTGTAAGAATTCGTTTTTTTCGCTTCAATATTAGCTTGAAATAATAATTCATCATTTTCCCCATCTCCGTCATAATCGATCCATTGGATGGGAAAGTATTTATTGTTGCTGTCTTTTATTCTAAAATCAGTTTCTTTATTTTTAGTTAAAAAAGATTTAAGATCCGAAACAGGAATCGCAACCACTTCATTTCTAGAAAATTCCAATACATTTTTAATCTGAATCGAGTTTTGAGCATGCAAAGAATTCACAACAATGCAATCGATTGCGCATATCAAACAAAAAAAAGAAATTTTATTAATAAACATATTGAGTTGTTTCACCAAAATTAAAAAATATTTTCAGTTCTGCACAAAAAAACTCATCAATGAATTGAATTTTTGAAATTTAATTTAAAATAAATAATTAGACATAAAGTTTTTATAAAAGTTTTTCTCTCAACGCTTATTCTCATCAATTTTAAGTTTTTTACATTTATAATGACATCAATTCAAGAAAACATATCTATAAGTGATATTTTTTACAACAAAAGAGATATTTCGTACAATCTTTTGAGTTGAATAACGGATATGTTTGCAATGATTTAAAAATATAAATTATGAGTACACTAAAAAAATTATGTTATTTGTTCACGGCTTTCACCCTGACTGCCACTACAGTATCTTGTTCAAATGATGATGATCAGGTTATTGTTGAAGAACAGCTGACTCCCTCGCAAGTTTTATCTTCTACTCCATGGGAAACTACAGGTGCTAAAGATAATAACGGACAATCTGTTGCATTAACGGATCCCGCAGTAGCCGGTTTTGTTGGTTTTTCTTACTTTAATGGAGATGGAAAATTTGCAATTTATGGACTTAATAATGTATTACGCTCCATGGGCACCTGGTCTGTAGATTCACAAGGAAAAACAAGAACGATTACAGCGCTTCGTCCTGACGGAACAACCATCTTTACCCGTAATGTAGATATTCTTGAGCTAAACAAAAATGTTTTCACGTATAGAATTCACACAAATGCAACTGATCCTTCTGTGTATTATGACATTATCCACACAAAGACAGGTCATGGAGAACCAAGTAATGGTCAGAGAATTTTAGCTTCTACAGCCTGGGAAACTACGGGAGCAAAAGATAAAGACGGAAACGCTATGAGCTTAACAGATGCCAATGTTGCTGGATATGTAGGATATGCTTACTTCAGAGCGGGTGGAACTTATGCTATTTATGGATTGAATGATGTTCTGAGAAATCAGGGAGACTGGTCTATTTCTGCAGACGGAAAAACAAGAACTATTGTGGCAAAAGATCCAACCAGCGGAGCTGTAATTTTTACGCGTGATGTAGAAATTCTTGAATTAAACAACGACAAATTTACCTACAGAATTACTCCGAATACGAGTGATCCAACTGTATTTTATGATATTATCCATACGAAAGTAAATCATTTGGAACCTTAATGAATGGTTGAGTTAGTTTTTTAATAATGAAGGGGAAACCTGCTCTTTGGAGCAGGTTTTTTTATGGAAGAATGAGATTTAAACAAAAAAAAGCTCCTACAAAACGTAAAAGCTTAAACACAACACTAAAGTATATGGGGAAATTCATACCTTATATTTTTTGTGATTAAAATACATTCCCCCTCTTTTTAATAATTTTTTTTTCATCTAAAAAGTAGTACTAACTGTTTTGGGAACAATTTGAGGGGGAAAATATTTATTTAATCATCATCTATGTCAATTTTATTTCAACAAAGCTTTTTTAATTCTATCAATCAATCATTTATGTTTTGTTGAATTTTCTACTGCAAATGTACAGCGGAAATATCAAAATAATATTACTACACATCTACTTCATGATTTTAATCAATTACTAATCAACATATTAAAAACAACTTGGTAGTATAAATGTAGTGTGTAATTTGTAAGTCACATATAAAAAAACACCTACTTTTTGCAGGTATTTTACTTTTTATTATTGCTTTTCAGGTAGATAAATCAATAAAGTAATTGCTTTTTACTGTTATTTCGCCATCCCGCCTGACTATCATATTTTACAAAAAAGATTTTCAGATCAGCTTGGCTTTCATAATCAACAAAGAATATTTTCTTTTTGGCTTGACTTCCGTATTCTGTAAAAAACCATTTTCCATCGTTGCTTCCGGCTTGGCTGTCATACTGTACTTTATATACTTTAAGATCGGCCTGACTTTCATATTCAACCGCAAAAACTTTTATATCAGCCTGACTAGAATATTCGGTTGAAAAAACTTTCTGAGCTTTTAATTGAATCCCAAAAACGATAAGAAAAAAAATAAATAGGTGTTTCATCTTGTATTTTTTTTAATCAACTTAAAAATAATCATTTTTAAATCTAATTCAATAATAAAAAAGCAAGAGCCGGTAAAAAAACCAGCCCTTGCCACACTAACATTCATATTAACATATTACATCCTTTATCTAAAATTCAAATTCTCCGATTAAAACGCCATCACGATTTCCTGTATCTGCTTCGCTCTTATTTTGGAAAACTACAATTTTTCTCTCCTGTTTTCCGGAAGCATAATTAATGAAAACTTCGGCCATAATTGCTGTTGCTCCCGCAACACTTACTTGATTTTCATTAAAAAAATTAGTTTCAATTTTATATTTCCCTTTGATGGCTTTTTTTAGTAAAAACTGTTCTGGTCCAAAACCTCCCGTAAAATCATCGCTTAATCTTCCTCCAATTTCCGTTGATTTGTGAGAATACATGCAACGCTCGTTGTTGGGATCTGTTACCCAAAGATCGATGTCTATATTGTCTTTGTTCCAGTTGATCACCACTCGGATGTTCACAGGTAAATCTGCAATGATTTTTGGATTGATATTTTTAAGATCTAGCTCATTTCTATGATTGCTGATCAATTCATTGATCTCCATGATAATGGTTTCTTCGATTCCGTTATCACGATTGGCCATTTCACGAGTGTAAGACTGATTTAAAATTTTATATAAATTATCTAAAGCTCCCTGATAATCTTTGTTATCTTCCAAAGCCAATGCGTAATCTCTGTAACTTTGAGGGTCGAAAGGTCGCCATTCCAACACTTTTTTACTAATCCAAAGCTCCTTATCGTAAACCTCAGCTTGCTTTAATTTATAGGCCAATAATTTATACAATTCCTCATTTTCGATATCCAGATCAGCAATAGAACTTAATACTTTTAATCCTGTTTTTTTATCATCAATTTTGAAAAACAACTGAGCTACATCAAAATAATATTGTGGAGTTTCAGCGTAGTCTTTTCTGTTATTAAGATAAATTTGATAGATTTCTTCTGATTTTTTAGCCGACTCAAAAAACTTCATGTACGCAGCATCAGATTTTACATCTATCGTTGTAATTTTTCCTTTTTGAATGATTGTTTCAGCGATCTCTTTACTCTTCGAATCTCCTTGCACAGAACTAGCTCCTCTTATAGATATTCCCTGAGCTCTACCCTCAAGAGCCTGCACTACATTGGCTTGTACTGAAGGCGTTGCCACCGGAGATGAAACAACAATACTAGATGCACTCGCGACAGATTTTTTTTCAGTTCTGGCAGAATAACCTACCACTACAACTTCTTGTATATCCATAACTCTCGCAGTATCTTTTGATCTTTTGGGTGTCGGATAATATTTTGGCTTCTTTTCAAAATCTGTATCCCACCATTTTTTCAGATTTTCGGTCATTATTTCGGCTTTTGCCATTAAATCATTGACACGAACATCTTTTTGAGCCTGATTATTTTTTACAATCTGATTGTATTCTTCTCGCAGTTCAGATGGCGGATTTATTTCATATCGAACATAATCCTGTACATTTTCCAATACCATCAAGCTCATGTTGTTACTCACCAAACCAAATTGTCGACTTATATTCTTAATCTCATTTTTGTTTTGTTTCTCAAAAATTTCCAATTCATTTAGTTTTTTCTGAGCCCAGAATTGTGAAATCTCCCAATCTTTTACGGATTGTTTATTCACATCTAAAGAAATCGCTTTTGCCTCTGTTACTTCATTTCCGTAGCCAAATAAAACTTTTATGGTTGTTTGATTTCCTTTCAGAATACCTGTCAACACAAAATCCTGAGAAATTGTTTGTGACAACGAAGGATAGACTTCTGTCAACGAAGAATTATTTTCAATTCCTATGAATTTCAAAGACTGATACAACAGTTTACGGACTTCTTTTTTAGGATCATTTTCACTTAAGTTTAAAAATTCACCTCCTGTTTTATTACTGATAAATTTCAATTGATTGAAATTCGCATTATTGGATGAAGAAATTGTGTAAACCGGATTTTTTAAAGTCAATTTCAGATCTCCAAAAGAAGACAGACCATCTGTAAAAAATAAAACCTCATCTTCTTTTACTGATTTTAATTGTCCGAAATCAGTTCCTCCATCGTACGTAACTTGAGATAAATATGATTTTAATTCGTTCCAGTTTCCTTCGTTTATTTTAAAACTTTTCCCTTCATCAAACGTATTATTAAGGAAATAAATTTTCACAGAAAGGTTTTTATTAACCTTAAAATATTCTTCCAATAAAGACCATTCTTTGGCATGATCTCTTTTTAATCCGCTTAAAGAATTATCCCAAATGATTGCTAGTTTATTAGGTAATTTCTTTGCTTTTTCTTTTGGATCCACTCCTAAATTAGCAAGAAAATACGAGGAGTTATCTGAAGCTTTTTGTATCAATACATTTTGATTTCCATCAGTTTGAGGAAAATTAATTTTTAAATTTTGAGTTGGTTTATAATTCAGTTTATGGGTTTCGGCAACCCAAACATTTCCATTTTTAACAAAATTGAAGCTTCCATCGGGCTTTTCTTCCAACTGAGGAGAAACGGCATTCTGAAAAACGCTTGTCTTTATACTAAATTCAGGAATTTGAGTAGAATAATTAAGCGGTAAAAAATATTGGTAATTGCTACCCTGCTTTTTCAGTTCATAATTATATGAAATCTGAACCGTTCTTTCTCCGCCATTTGCATTAATAGGATAAATTCTTGTACGGAAATTATTTCCTTCCACTTTTTCTAAAATTCCCGGATCAACATTTCTTTTTTGAATGGTTTCAAAAACTTCCTTTGCTTTTTCTTTTTCTACGGGAACGGCATTTCGCAGCTTTCCATTAATATCCAAAGCATATCCGCTTACATTTACTCCTTCCGGAAGTGGAAAAGTCAATCGACCTTCCATCAATCGATTAGAATTATTTCTAAAAACCATTGTTATCACGTTCGTAGAAATCCCTCCCGTAATTTTGGTTTCAATATTCAGTTTCTGAAGAATAACCTTATTATTCTCAAATCCTCCTTTTTTATCAGGTGTTTCAATTATTGGTATTTGCGCCCAATATAAAATCGGGAAAAACAGCAAAAGTGTCAGGCATATATTCTTCATCTTATCATAATGTTTAAGGTTAACAAATGTCTCTATTTATAAAGATGCTGAATGAATCAAAAAGGTTGGAAATAATTTTATTAAAATTTAAAAACCATTAATAATCAATACTATAAAAATAAAAAAACACCTACATTTTTGTAAGTGTTTGTATTTATTTTGAAACTTCTTTATTAAAAAATAATTATTAACGTTTATGTAAAATATCGTTGATTAATTCAATATTTCATTCATTTGAGTTAGAATAATTGGTTTTCCGTCGGTCACAACGATTGTATGCTCGTGCTGTGCCATATACCCGCCTTTATTGCCAACCATTGTCCAGCCGTCATTTAATTCAACCGCAAGATTTGAAGATGTTGAAGTAAATGTTTCAATTGCCACCACAGAATTTTTCTTGAAACGTCTGTTATCGAAACGGTTTCTGTAATTTAGTAATTCATCCGGTTCTTCGTGTAAGCTTCTTCCAATACCGTGTCCGCCAAGGTTTTTAATAACTTTAAAACCTCTTTTTTTAGCTTCAGTTTCCATTAAAAATCCGATATCGGCAATTTTCACACCACCTTTTATATTATTGATCGCTTTTTCTAAAATATCTTTAGAAGCATCGACTAATTTTTGATGTTGATTGATGTCTTTTCCAATGATAAAAGAACCTCCGTTATCAGCCCAAAATCCATTAAGCTCTGCTGAAACATCAATGTTGATCAAATCGCCATCCTTCAAAATTCGTTGATCTGTCGGAATACCGTGGCAGAATTCATTATCTACACTGATGCACGTCCATCCTGGAAATCCATAGGTAAGATAAGGAGCAGATTTTGCACCGAAATCGGAAAGTATTTTAGCTCCGTACTCATCAAGATCCTTTGTCGTCATGCCAGGTTGAGCATAATTAATCATTTCTTTTAAAGTGTATGCAACAGCTTCACTCGCCTTTTGCATTCCTATTAATTCATGTTCATTTGTTATTGACATTGTTTTGGTTTTGATGGTTTAAGTTTCTAAATAAGTTGAAAACTACAAAGTTAAGAATTTTGATTTTTTATTATAAAACCGCATAATTATTTGCAAATTCTACATCAACTCATTTTTTTATTCTTTCACAATTTTATGAGTTACAATTTCTCCAGATTTTGTGATTGCTGTAATAAAATAAACACCTTTTACAAGATTTTTTACATTTACAGATTTTTTACTACCGGAAATTTGGTTTACCACTTTTCCTGAAAGGTCTGTTATTTTGATATTATAAACTTCTTCTGAAAAATTCAAAATTTCACTTACAGGATTCGGATAAAGAGCAATTTTCTTTTTACTGACATCCGTAACTGACAATATTGTTCCCGTTCCATTCAGACGAGCGATCTGGTTCTGAACTAGTCCCTTATAGCTTGAAAAATAGCCAGCCACCAAAATTTTCCCGTCAGATTGTAATGAAATTGATGCAACAGGATTATTAAATGCTGTTCCAATGTTAAAGGATGTGTCAATACTCCCACTGGTATCAAGACGTATGATCCTGTTTTGACTGATTCCATTGTAAGTGGTAAAGCCACCCCCCAACAGAATTTTCCCATCAGACTGTAAAGCGATTGTTTCAACAAAAAAATTATCAATGCCTGTTCCGATGGCAAAAGATGTATCCACACTTCCGGTTGTGTTCAGACGTACGATGCGGTTTTGTGTTATTCCCTTATAGGTTGTAAAGTAACCTCCCATAAGAATTTTCCCATCAGTTTGTACTGCAATCGACCGAACGACACTACCGCTAAGACTGCCACCAAATCCTGTCCCGACGTTAAACGAAGTGTCAAGAGTTCCATTGGTATTCAGACGTGCAAGATACCTTCGGCTGGTACTATAAATACTTGTAAAACCACCACCTGCCAGGATTTTTCCGTCAGATTGCAAAGCAATGATGTTAACATCATGATCAAATCTTAAGCCGTTCACAGGATAAAAGGAAGCATCAGCACTTCCATCTGCATTCAGGCGTGCAATATTTTGCTGATTGGTGCCGTTATATTTTGCAAATCGACCTCCTGCCAAAATTTTCCCATCAGATTGTATTGCAATGGTCTCAATAAATGACATACCACCAGGTGTGCTAAATCCATCTCCCATAACAAAGGACGTATCAATGCTTCCGTCTATATTCAGACGCACAATACGGTTTTGGGCGATATCATTATAGGATGTAAAATTACCTCCCACCACTATTTTGCCGTCAGACTGTAATGCAATTGTATAAACAGTGTCATTAAATCCTGTTCCGATAATAAAAGAAGTATCTACACTTCCATCAGTATTCAAACGGATAATACGGTTTCGGTCGACACCATTATAATTGGAAAACGAACCTCCCACTAGAATTTTCCCATCTGTCTGTATGATAGTAGTTACAGGCGAACTATTAAATCCTGTCCCGATGACAAAGGAAGTGTCGAGAGTTCCATCTGTTTGTGCTTCTACTTTTCCACCAAATAAAAGCAAGGCAAAAATGATAGTAAGAAATAAAACTTTTTTCATAATAATCAAATATCAGTTAAATAATTAAATAAGAAATTGAAATTCCCTAAATATGAGACAAATATAAAAAACTTTATGGTCAAAGTTCAGATTCTATTTTATTCAGTCAAGTTTTCAGAATTTTCTTTTTAGATTAGGTTCAATATAAAGATTGGAAGTCTTTCGATATGGTGACTTTTATCGTAAGTAAGAACCCTGTTATTAACTTTGCACAAGTGTTTCCGTTTGTTTAATCGGTTTGTACATTGTATCAGAAATTTATATTCAATATTTTGAATCGTTTCTAATCAATTAATTTAATTTTTAAAATATTGGATAGCGGTAAATTTCCCTTATTCACTTACCTAAAAAAATAACCCCTTGAAAATCAATATTTTCAAGGGGTTTATTGTGGTCCCACCTGGGCTCGAACCAGGGACCACCTGATTATGAGAAAGAGTAATTTTCACTTCCTATATTTTCATTTATTAACAAATCGACTGAAAATAAGATATTTATAAGATTTATACATTCTTTTAATTTCCTATTTTTTCTTATTTTATATAAAATTGTTGTACCTATGTTGTACCCTGCTAAATTTAACCTCTATGGCAACCATTAAAATAATTCAAAGAACCAAAGTCCTTTCAAATGGACTATTCCCTATCTTCTTAAGAATAACTAAAGATAGAAAATCTAAGTTTATTTCACTGAATTTATCATGTGAAACTTCTCAATGGAACGAAACAAAGTCTGAATTCAGAAAGAGTTATCCTAATTTTAAACAGCTCAATCATTCTTTAATCGAGATTAAAAACAGAGCAGAAAAAATAGTTACCGATACCGTTTCTCAGGGAGAAGACATTACTTTAGAAGAGTTTGAAGAACTGTTCTTTAATTTCAAGAATGATAAAAAAATATCTGTAAATGACTTCTGGAATAACCATATAGATGACCTAAATAAAACAGGAAGAACTGGAAATGCTAGATTTTTTAAGGATTCTAAACAAAGCTTTATGAAATTCTTAAATGACAAGACCATCTATTTTAAAGACATCACACCATTACTGCTCGATAAATATGAGATATTTTTAAGAGAAAGAGGAAATATGGACAGTAGTATTGCTGTAAAAATGAGGTCTATCAGAGCCTTATATAATGATGCTATAAAAAAAGAATATGCTAAAAAAGAAAATTATCCTTTTGATAAATACAAATTGTCTAAACTAAAGGGGGCAACCAATAAAAGAGCATTGAGCATTGAAAATGTGCATAAAATAAAGGAACTGGATACCACAAAGTACCCTACTCTAATTAACACTAAAAATTATTTTTTGTTCAGTTACTATACTGGTGGAATGAACTTTCATGATATGATGAAGCTAACCTGGGATAATATTACAGAAGACAGGATAACTTATATTCGTAGTAAAACAAAAGGTAAATTTAATATTAAAATTTTGGATCCAGTACAAGAAATTTTGGACTATTATAAATCTCAGAATAGAAAAACGCCTTATGTCTTTCCAATCATACTTAAAGAGGATTCTACACCATTACAACTAGAATACAGGAAGGAAAAGACATTGAAAAAATACAACAAAGATTTAAGAGAAATAGCCAGAATTTGTAAAATCGATGATAAAATCACTTCTTATGTTGCTCGACACAGTTTCGCTACTAATCTAAAACAAAAAGGAGTTTCCACCGATATTATTTCAGAAGCAATGGGACATCAAAATTTGGCTATTACACAGGCGTATTTAAAAGAACTGGAAAATGATGTAATTGACGATGCTATGAGTAAACTCTTATAAGCGTATGTTAAAAAGTGCCAAAGTGCCTTTTATTTAAAAAAATAATTTAACTATCTATAAAACAAGTAACTAAGGTTAATTTCAAATTGAAATTAACCTTTTTCAATTTGAAATTAACCTTTTTCATTTAAAAATGAATCATTAAACAAGAAATATTAACCTATAAATTAAAAAAATTATGCAATTAAAACAATCACAAAGACAGCAAGTAAAGCTCAGATTAGGGCTATCAGGAGCAAGCGGATTCGGAAAGACCAAATCAGCCTTATTATTAGCCTATGGAATGACACAGGATTGGAATAAAATAGCTGTCATAGATACAGAGAACTCCTCTGCTTCTTTATATTCAGACTTAGGAAATTATAATGTACTGGACTTAAAAGCTCCATATAGTCCTGAAAGATACATACAAGCCATAGAACTATGTGAGAAATCGGAAATTGAAGTTATTATCATTGATTCTGCAAGTCATGAATGGAATGGTACTGGGGGATGTCTTGATATTCATGAAAAACTGGGAGGTAGATTTCAGGATTGGGCTAATGTTACACCAAGACATCAGGCATTTATCAATAAGATATTACAGTCAACCTGCCATGTAATTACTACAACAAGAAGAAAAATGGATTATTCTCTTGATATTGGAAGTAATGGTAAAACACAAGTAGTAAAGCATGGAACTAAAGAGATTACGCGCGATGGCTTTGAATATGAGCTGACCATCAATTTTGAATTGGTGAATGAAAACCATTTAGCCAAAGCATCAAAGGATAGAACAGGGTTATTTATGAACAAACCTGAATTTGTAATTACTTCTGCCACTGGTCAATTGATATTGGAATGGTGTAATTCAGGAGCTACGCTTAAACAAAATTATCAAAATACCTTTACTGGTGGTTCTCGCTTTACTAAAGAGGACATTCTAAATAAAATCAGCACCAGTAACACTATTGCAGAATTGCTGGTAACATACAAGCAGTACCCTGAATATCAAGAAGAATTAAAGAATGAATATGAAGCTAGAAAATCATTCTTAATCAAACTGTCTAACCCTCAAAACTTTTCAAAAAATGGAAAATACAATTGATTTAATCGAACAACAAGAGAAACTGCAACTTTCTCCTGTACAGCATTCAGCACCAGTAAGCAATATAATTGATACTACTTTACTTAATATCTCTCAAAATGTATATCAAAGAAATAGCGAATTTTATCAAGAACAAGAACTACAATATGAGGACAAACCTTTTATTGAAGCCAATACACAGGAGATTAGTATTCATCACTTAAAGAATGACTGTATTATCCCAGTCTTCTCAAAAGACAATGAAAAGACCATAGCCCATCAAGAGTTTATAGATATTGCAGAAGACTGCGTTGGTAAGGTTTTCCCACATCATTCCTTTAATCAGCCTGAAATAAGGGTTTCACATCAAATTAAAGGCAGAACACCTGATGCTATCTACAAAAATGCTAA
Source organism: Chryseobacterium glaciei (assembly GCF_001648155.1). Taxonomy (NCBI): domain Bacteria; kingdom Pseudomonadati; phylum Bacteroidota; class Flavobacteriia; order Flavobacteriales; family Weeksellaceae; genus Chryseobacterium; species Chryseobacterium glaciei. The sequence goes on from NZ_CP015199.1 coordinate 1,175,811, forward strand.
AGACTTATTAGACCATGAAAAGACCCAATATTTTGAAAGAATGGCTTTTATTATTAAAATTCCAAGTATTACCGATTCTATTAATGGAAATGAGTTATCATTAACAGTAGGTGGTGTAAGAGCCTATAATCAGGAGAATTTATATAATAAAAAGACATTTGAAAAATTTAAATTCTTTATTGGTTTCCAGAACAAAGTATGCTGTAATTTATGTGTTTGGAGTGATGGTTTTGTAGATGATTTGAGGGTTAGTTCCTATCAGGAATTGCAGAGTAAAATAATGAATACTTTAACTGAATATAATGCAGAGCAACACTTACTAGAGATGAAAGGATTTTCAGACCATTATTTAACTGAGCATCAGTTTGCACAGCTATTAGGAAAAACAAGACTATATCAGCATATCTCTAAAACTGAGAAGCACAGGTTGGGTATTCCCCAACTTACTTTTAATGACAGCCAGTTAAACACTATAGCAAAAGACTATTACGATGATGAGACTTTTTGTAAGAATGACAATGGAGATATTAACCTATGGAATGTCTACAATCTGTTTACACAGGCTAATAAGAGCAGTTATATAGATACATTTTTAGATAGAAATCTGAATGCCTTCGAATTTTCAAAAGGCATTCAGAAAACGCTCAATGGTAATTCTGGTTATCATTGGTTTTTGAGTTAGAGGAACTGCCCTATAGAAATATGGGGTGGTTTTATTTGTATATAAAAAAAATATTCTATTTTAGAGAAAAATTATTTACTATGAAGAGTAAACCGTCATTTTCAAATTTATTTGAAGGTTTAAGCGATGAGGATATTTTAAAAGCATTCACTGAAAGATTTAATTGCGATGGTGCTTTGTTAATTTATCTGGAAAACGATAATGAAAATGGTTTGGCAAGATGGGCAAATAAGAATGGTAAAAAATGGGTAAATGCGATAATGCCTGTTATTAAACAAAAACACTTAAACAAAAACATATAATTATGAAAGGAGGTGGAGGAGGTTCTCACAGTTATACTCGTGAAATCCAAAATTCGACAAAAGGAATCAGTTCAGCCAGTGGTGAAATTAATTGTAAGGATATACAATTTGATACTGATTTAAAAAATATCCAGCCAATTACAAAAACTTTAAAAGTTGGTGATATTTTAAGTATTGAAAAAAATGATTTAGGCTTAGTTGTAGCTCTTTATAATGGTAAATTATGTGGAATGCTTGATTCTTTGGCTGTTAGCAGCTTAATTAAATGCATTGACGCAGGCTTTATCTACAAAGGTTCAGTAGTTGAGCTACAAAGTACAAATTGTAAAGTAAAAGTTAGACATTATACTCCATAATAATATGCTTACAGTTGTTGGTGGAATCTACTTAGAAAATTGTTTTACTCCAATTTATTCTGAATTGTTTGGTTCAGCATTAAGAGCTACATGTGCATTGGGTAACAAAGGAATTGATATAGAACTTAAAGGTACAGTAGGTAAAGAGCATTTTAATGATTTGGTCTATAAATCAAAATTATACGGCTTCACTAATTCTGTAATTGAAAGTGATTTAAAAACTGTTGAGTTTTCTTATTTTACACCACTAACAAAACCAAATATTTATAATCTTCCGGATAAAAAAGAACATCTAAAGGTAAATGCAGATAATATTTTATATTATGGTATGATTGAGAATGACTGTGAAGTTGTAGGTAATTATGTAGTCTATGACCCTCAGAATCATATCGCATTTACTGAAACAAAATCTAAAGCACAACATTTAGCTATTATTTTGAATAAAAATGAGGCTCAAATGATATCTAAACGCTATGATGATGACTTAATTGATATAGGAAAGCAATTGAAGAAATCTGAAAATGCAGAAGTTGTTGTAATCAAAAATGGAGCAAAAGGAGCAATTGTTTTTTATAATGATTCTTACGAAATAATACCTGTTTTTGAAACCCATAAAGTATGGTCTATAGGGAGTGGCGATGTATTTTCCGCTGTATTTGCTTGGAAATGGATAGTGGAAAAACTTAATCCAATAGAAGCAGCAATGTTCGCTTCAAAATCTGTTGCTGATTTCTGTGAAACTCAGCAATTGCCATTAGTTGATTCAAATAATCGTCATAATCCTATTGTAAGTAAAGATATAAATAGAGTTTATATCGCTTCTCCGTTTTTTACAGTTAGTGATAAACTATTTGTAAACGAAATCAGAAATCTTTTGATTGAATTTGAAAATGAAGTTTTTTCGCCAATGCATGATTTAGGTCTATTAGATGACAAGACATCTAAAACACAAATGGATGAAGCCAGAAATAGGGATTTACTCGAGATAGAAAAGTGTGATACTATACTGGCAGTGCTTTCTGGGAATGATCCAGGAACAATTTTTGAAATCGGTTATGCAATAGCAAAAGGCAAACGTGTAATAATATTGGCTGAGAACTATAAGGAAGCTGATTTATTTATGTTCAAGGATATTAATTGCGAAATTACTGAAGATTTTACAACAGCTATATATAAATCATCTTGGTGAAAAAAGTATTCGTTGTTGTTGGATTAGGATTTGGAGATGAGGGGAAGGGTATCGCTACAGATTTTCTTTCATATAAATTTTCAAATTCTATTGTAGTAAGGTTTAATGGTGGACATCAAGCAGGGCATTGTGTTGTAAATAATCTGGGTGAGAAACACATTTTTTCAAATTTTGGTTCTGGGACAATGAGAGGATTACCAACATTCTGGTCTAAGCACTGTACATTTGCTCCTAATTTTTTTGTTGAAGAAGCTTTTCAATTAAATTTTGACTTTAATTTTTTTATTGACATTAATTCTCCAATAACAACACATTATGATGTATTATACAATAGAACAGTTGAATTAACATTAGATAAAGATAAGAGAAAAGGTAGTTGCGGAGTTGGATTCGGTGCTACTATAGAAAGAAACAAAACTTTGCCTTTCTGTTTTCAAGATATTTTAAATGAGGATAATTTAAAGAGTAAATTATCTGATATTAGAAATTTCTATAGAAATAAAATCAATATAGATACTTCCTTCAATTTTGATAATTTTAATCATGACTTAGAAGATAAATTATTCTGCCAAAATGTATCAAAAATAAGAAGCATGATTAGAGAAAGCAAAATTACAGTTATTAATAATTCAAAAGAAATTATTGATAATTGGGATAACATAATTTTCGAAGGTTCACAGGGAATTATGATAGACCAAAATTTTGGTACTAAACCTTTTATTACTAAAAGTAATACAACATCTCAGAATGTCTTTGATATATTAGGCAAAGAAAATCATTTTGACATTACCATTCTTTATGTAACAAGAGTGTATCAAACAAGACATGGTAATGGACCATTCAATATTTTGCATAACGATTTTGGACTTATAAATAACCACGACGAAACCAATGTTGAAAATGAATTTCAAGGTAAACCAAGAGCAAATTTTCTTAATATTGATGAATTAATTTACGCCATTGAATGTGATGAAAGATTTTCTACAAATTGTAAAAAAAGTATTCTTTTTACATGTTTAGATCATTTACAAAGTGAGGAAGTCTTTTTTTATAAAAATGGTAAACTTCAATGTGAGCATTATTCAAAATTACCCCAACATCTTAACAGAAATTTTGAGAACGTTTTGTTTAGCAAAAGTAATTTTTCGGAAAATATTTTTACATAAAATAACCTCTTGGACTGATCTATTTGAATTTTGTTATAAATTCTTCTTGAGTAAAGAGAAATTTGAGCTTCCAAATACAGAAGAAAATGCTGAAGCATTAAAAAATCTTCAGCAAATGGGCTATATTAAAAGAACATATTTACGAGATAAAGATTCAAAAATAACAGTCAGCTATCATGACTATTAGAAATGGAAAATCGATCTTCAAAACCGGGGACAGGTATTGTGGTCTTTAATCGATAAATTCATACAGGGAGGTGGATTATTCTTATCAACTTCAGGTTTACCAAGCTTTCTCCAAAGAGACAGATTCAGTAATTTGCCTGAACTGTCTAATTTGTCGGTGATTATAAAATCTTCTTTTTTCGGAGTATAACTTTTTAGGAACCATCTAAACCCTCCAGCAGTTAAAAATTCTTTATGGACCACATCCATGATGCTTTCGGGAAGCACACTAACTGTGCTTTGCCAGCGGCATACATGTTCTCAAAATGGGTTACCAGTTTACCTTCAATAGTATACTGACTGACAGGTTGAAGATAGATAACATTTCGGTTCCGTGCCCTGTTCATTCGATATATTTTAAGACTTCGCTCACTGGCTGAAATTTTCTCTAAATTACTGCTATGTACATGAAGGCTGTTGTCGTCTTTAGAAATGATCCCAATATAGTGATCCTTTACATCGAATTTTCAACAAAATGATAATATACCAAACGGGCTATAGATTTCCTATATTTTTCGCCTTCTAATGATAAGGCGTAATGTACATTATATAGATTACTTTGAAGGTATTTGTTGAACTGTTTTACAAAAATTAGCTTCATCACCTTTTCAGGCATCATTCGTTCTCTTCCAAATAATGAGTTAGATTGGCGTTCAAGACTCTTCAAACGTCCATAGTTGGAAATTGAATAAATCTCAAAACCTTCAATCAGCTTCCACTCTTCATCCTGAAGATTTTTTAAGGAAATATTATAAAGAACTTCTTTTACATATTGGTCTTCAAATTCTGAGGGTAGTTTCATGAGTTGAATAATTTTTTAATTTACATACCTATTTGTGCTTAATAAAATATTGATACGGTAAAAATAGAAATTATCATTAAAAAGTATATAATACGGTATTCCGTAATGTATGCACTTACAATATTTTTATTTTTATATTCCAACCTTTGAAAGAATTTTTGCATCTATAATATAATACGACATGTTCTGTCGCTTCGCAAGCATATCTTTGCTACAGAGCATCAAACCAGAGAGATATGATAAAAAAATGAAAAATAAATCAAAACATATTGAAAATTATGTTAAATTCGCAAAAAATTAAATAAAAACACAAAAATGAAAAAGAATTACTCTGCAAAACAAGTGCATTTTCTATGCATAGTTCTGGATAATCATCCAGTTACATCAACAATGTATATAAACTAACAATAATACAAGTATGAAAAAACTTTACATGGGTGCACTTATAGTGTGCACGACTGCTGTATTGTATTCTCAGGAAGTGGTTTGGCAAAAGGATATTAAATCCAATACGCAGGATTTCTTATCACAGGTCACTACAACAATTGACGGACAGTATTTAATTACAGGAAGCAGCATTCAGCCTTCCAAAGTATCAACACAAAACAAACAGAATAACGGTTACGATTTTCACTTGGTAAAATTGAACCAGCAGGGCGAGCAGGTCTTTGAAAAGTTCTTTGTTGGAAATAATCATGACTTCCTTTCTGCTAATGTACCTACACAGGAAGGCGGGAATTTATTAGCGGGAACTTCTTACAGCGGGAAGGGGCTGGATAAAAAAGATGAAAGTAACGGAGGTTCAGATATATGGCTCATAAAAATTAATGAGTTTGGAGACGAAATCTGGCAAAAAACAATTGGCTCTAAAGCTGATGAAGAAGCAAGATCAGTTATCCAAACCACAGATTTAGGATTTTTTGTTGCCGGAAATGTGCAAAACTCAGCTAAAGGCTATGGTTCCAAGGATATTTTAATTATCAAATTAGACAAGCACGGAAAAGAATTATCCCAATTAATCTTAGGTGGAAAAGGTTTGGATGAAGTAGAGAAAATGATTCCTACAAAAGATGGCGGTGCCTTGTTAGGCATCTATTCCAGAAGCAATGCCGGAGGCTCAAAGAAAACTGAAAACTTCGGAGAGGGTGATTATTGGATTATCAAACTTAATAAGGAAGGAAAAGTTGAATGGGAGAAAAACTTTGGAGGAAAAGGTGATGATCATTTGAGAACATTAGCTTTAACATCTACAGGATTCTTGATTGGTGGAGAATCTAGATCTGAGAGATCAGGAAATAAAATGGTTGGAATTGAAGAAGGAACCGATGTTTGGCTGATCTCGTTGAATGAAAGAGGTGATGAAATCTGGCAGAAATCCTACAATTTCAAAAACAGAGATGTTTTGATGGGTATGAGTGTTTTACATTCTGCCGATGATAAAACCTCCACTGGGATTTTGATAGGAGGCTACACGCAAGCTGAGGGGAAAATTCAAAGTGATGATGAAAAATTCTGGATGCTGTATTTGGATGGGAGCGGAAATGAACAATGGCGAAAATACGTAAAAGGTGAGTCTTCTCAAAGAGAAGAAAGACTTTCAGACATTAAGTTAAACAGGGATGGCTCGATCATTTTAGCAGGCACGAGTGCGGAGCAACTTGGCTCTGAAAATTGGAAGATTATAAAGCTAGGTGACAAGCAAATTGACCAATTGATTGTAAAACAAGACATCAAAATTTATCCAAATCCTGTATCAGATTATGCTTATGTAGAAATTGGGTTTGAGGGTTTGAGAGAGGGAGCGTTTGAGGCGGAAATTAATCTTTACGATATGAGTGGACGACAATTACAAAGTTTAAAAACCAAGAATAAAGTAACCAAAATCAATACGCAAAATCTAATTCAGGGAGCTTATTTAATTACCATAAAAACTGATACCAATAAAGCGGCTAATGCTAAATTGATTAAAAAATAAACACAACTTATGAAGAAAACAATTAAAATGATGAGTATTGGTTTGGGAATTGTTTCCTCAGCTCTTTATGCTCAAAACGATATAAACTTTGGGGATTTTCCCAAACCAGTGCCTTCGGTTTCATCTTTAGCCACTTATTCAAATGCTCCTGAATCTAATGCCTCAGGAATTCCGAGCATTACTTTACCTTTATTGACATTGCCTACCAGCAATAACAGCGTAAGTTTAAATACAGGCTTATCCTATAATCCTATGAATACTTCTGAATCTGAACCTGCGAGCCAGGTTGGTAACGGATGGTCGTTGTTTGCAGGAGGAGTCATTTCCAGAAGTATTGTTGGAGATATTGATGAAATGCATGATAATGCTAGTAGAAGTGATTATGAGAAAAATAATTTTGATGATATTTATTATTACAGTCTCCCCGGAGCTTCAGGAAAGTTAAGGTTTAAAAGAAATGTGCAAAACAACACTTTTGAGCTCGTTAACCTATCTTCAAATAAGATCAGAATCAATTATTTATCTGAAAGTAATACTGCTACTCTTATTGTAAAATCATTTACTATAACAGATACAAAGGGGATACAATATATTTTTAATGATTACAGCAGAAGTAACCAGAGACCGGATTCTAATACTCGTGGAGGAAGAGTTTATAAGTCTGCTTTCTTTTTAACTCAAATAAAAGATGCCAACAATATTGAGCTGGCCAATTTTTCTTATCAGAAAGATATAAAATATAAGGCCAATGGAACTACGCTTTCATATGAAACCTGCAAGTTAAAAACCATTACTTCTCCGGGATATGGAAAAATAGAGTTTGATAATGTGTATGAGTCCTCATTGGAAGGCACTATGAATGATCCTTATAAAGTAAATAAAGTTATTTTAAAAGATAATTACAATCATATTATTTCAGGGTATTCTTTTGAATATGTTAATGCTTTTAACAGAACATTAGACAAACTGAAAAAACTCAATAGAAATTCTATTGCCACTGAAACTACTGCATTTGAATATAGTACCGTTTCTTATGACAGCCCTTCTTATTATGGAATCGACCTAAGTTCTTTGTGCCCCGGTTATGCCACTGCATTACCAAATAATCCCGGAGTTTTAAAAAGAGTGATCAATCCTTCGGGAGGAGTTGTTGAATATAACTTCGAGCACCATCAGGTATATGTTAACAGAGCAGATCCTGCTTATCTTAATTCCATTATGGATGGGGATAATTATGTAGATTCGGCCGTGCAATATCTGGAACCAATAAGCGATATATTATATGATACCAATCATGCAACGGAATACTCATTTACCGTTACCGGAACCAAACCAAGAAAAATATTTATCGCATTTGGATATGATGAATTATTTACCCCTCCTTTATATTGGGATACCAATACCCCTCCTTATGTTGACTATCTTGTTAACAGTGGCGGACAGTTTCTTTTTGGAACGACATGCGGAGCCAATACCATTACAAGAGAGTTTTTCTTATCTCCGGGAACTTATAAATTAAGAGTTACGGGTTCCGGAGGAAGAGGGCTGGCGAATATATTTCAAATTGCCCACCTTCCGCTCCCACTAAAAAACACTGCTCAAATTGGAGGAGTAAGAATTGCCAATATAAAATACTATAATAGTAAAACAGACACTACTCCTGTAAAAACCACTAAATTCGAGTATAACAGTTTTTCAGACAGTAACACCTCTTCCGGATATGCTTTTTCTCCTGAAATAGATATGAATGGCAGCACTTATATACTTTATAAAAATGTTAAGATTACTAATACTGATGATGGGAACGGGTATGTGAAATATTATTATAAAACCCCTGATGATTATCCTCAAGTTCCCTATACTGTAGACGGAGTCAGTAAAATGTATTGGCCTTATTACGCCTTTACAAGCGGAGGACTATTAGATAAAAAAGAAGTTTATGATGCTCAGAATAAGCTGCTGGCATTAGAAAAAAGCGAATATACATTTGCGGATATTCCCGGAACTGCAGACTACTCTGTTTTTGAAGACATCTATTCTAAATTGGGATGGCTGAAGAAAATTGTGAATACTTCAACTTCTTACTTTGAAAATAACCAAAGCTTAGAAGAGCAGGCTGAAACTAATTTCAGTGAATATAATTTCGAAATGTCATCTACTAAAAAAATATCAGATGGCAGTACTGTAGAACAGTTTTATACTTATCCGGAAACCGGATATTCTAATCTCTCCAGTGCTCATATTATGAGTGTTCCTGTAGTAATTCAGGAAAAAAATGATGGGAAACTGGTTTCTAAAACAGAAACGAAATTTGATAATCCAAGCTCTACTTTTCCTACCTCTGTAGTTACTTCCAATATCAATGATAACTCAACAAAAGCCATTACTATTAACCAATATGATGATAGAGGGAATATTGTTCAGTTTACATCTGCTGTAGGCATTCCTTCGGCTGTTGTATATGGTTGTGACAAAACAAAGCCTCTTGCTAAAATTGAAGGCGCAACCTATGCACAGGTTTCATCACTGATACAACCAATCATTGATGCCTCCAATGCAGATGCAGCAGATCCGTCAAAGGAAGGCTTACTTCTTATAGCGTTAGATAATTTCAGAAAACTGGATCAGTTAAAAAGTTTCCAAATTACTACTTATACTTATGATCCGCTGATCGGAAGCACCACTGCAACCCAACCCAACGGAATGAGAGAAATTTATAAATATGACACCAGCAACAGGCTTGAAAAAGTGGTTGACATGAATGGAGTTACATTAAAAGAATACAAGTATAATTACAAAAACTAACACACGATGAAAAAAATACTATTAATAACTAATTTTCTGTTAGTTGGTTTTACCTATGCACAATCCGGGCTTAGCACAACAGAAAACTATGTATACGAAAAAAACTGTTTAACGGAAGACTGCTCGAAGAAAGTAGAAAATGTAAAATATTTTGACGGTCTTGGAAGGCTGAAACAAAACATATCCTTAAAAGCAACACCCGCCGGAAAAGACATTGCTCTCCCTGTAGAATATGACAGTTACGGAAGACAGATAAAAGAATATCTTGCCATTCCTCAGACAGGAACGCAGGATGGGGCAATGTACCCTGATCCGCTTTCCAATGCTATTGCTGTATATGGCAATGAGAAGATCTATACTGAAAAAACGTTTGAGGCTTCACCATTAGATAAGGTTTTACAACAAAAACAATTAGGAAATGCATGGTCTGCTCACCCTGTGAACTTCTCATACTCTGCCAATACTGCCAATGAAGTAAAAAAATATACTGTCGAAACTACATGGCAGGAAGGAAGAACAAACAGTGAACTGAGTATTTCAGGAAATTATCTTGCCAATTCATTATTCAAATCTACCGTTATCGATGAAGACGGTAACAGCAGTATTGAATTTAAAAACAAAAAAGGGCAGACTGTCTTAATCAGAAAAAAAGACGGGACTCAAAATGTTGACACTTATTATGTGTATAATGAATATAACCAGTTGGCATATACCATTCCTCCACTGGCTTCTCAGCCAGGGTTAGTAGATGACACAACGCTTAATAATCTTTGTTATCAATACAGATATGACGGCTGGAACCGTGCTGTAGAAAAGAAACTTCCCGGAAAAGGCTGGGAATACATGCTGTATGATAAACAAAACAGATTGGTTGGAAGTCAGGATACGGTTTTAAAGGCTAAAGGACAGTGGATTTACACCAAGTATGACCAATTCGGAAGAGTGGCTATATCCGGAATCTCAACGGGATATGATAGAAGTGTAGAGCAGGCAGAAATAGATGGATTGGGAGCTAATAATGTCAACAGATTGACTACAGCACCATTTAACAGACAAGGGGTAGATGTTTATTATGGAAATCAAGATATAACCTATCCTAATTCTACTAAATGGGTGACATTATTATCTTTGAATTATTATGACACCTATCCGCCTTACAGTTTTAATCCGTCATTTCCTCCTAATGCTTTAACAGATAATTCTACAGGAAATAATACAAGCACAAAAAGTCTTTCTGTAATGAGTCTGATAAAGAATATTGAAGATGATAACTGGACAAAAAACTATAATTATTATGATGCCAAAGGAAGAGTTTTAGAAACCTATTCTATCAACCATTTGGGAGGATACACTAAAACAGACCTTACGGTGGATTTTGCGGGAGTACCACAAAAAACAGAAATGTATCATGTAAGAAAACAAGGTGAAGTAGGAGTAACGATTAAAGAACGTTTTGATTATGATCTTCAAAACAGACTGTTGAAGCATTGGCATCAGGTAGGCAGTAAACCTGAGCAGCTTTTGGTTGAAAATTCATATAATGAATTATCACAGCTTACCAATAAAAAAGTAGGAAACAATCTTCAAAGTATAGATTATGCTTACAATATAAGAGGTTTGGTAACTGATGTTAACAAAAACCAGATGGGATTAGCCGATTTGGGAGGAAAGCTGTTTTCATATAGAATTAAATACAACCAAAAAGAAGGAATCACCAATCCTGATTCGGGATTGTTTCCTGATAAAAATGTAATTCCTAAATACAATGGGAATATTACAGAGGTAGACTGGAGAGCAGTTGAAACGATAGGTTCCAATCCATCCTTTACTCCAAAAAGATATGGTTATGCTTATGATGGTTTGAATAGAGTTACCGCCGGATATTATCAGAATCCCAATAATCCGTATAGTAAAGAAAATACAGAATCTATTGATTATGATCTCAACGGAAATATCTCAAAGCTCTACAGGACTGCTATATTGGAAGGCGGAACCAATACTGCAACAGTAATCGATAGATTATCTTACAGCTATATAGGAAATCAAATAACAAATATTAATGATGCCTCTCAAAACTCTACTGGATATGAAGGTGGAGGAAACATGATCTCTTATGATGTCAACGGGAATATGACAACAATGCCTGACAAAAGTATTTCTTCTATAAAATATAACTATCTGAATCTTCCTAATTACTTACATGTCAATAAGAACAGCATTGAAGATGTTACTATTAATACCAAATATAGAGCAGATGGAACTAAGCTAACAAAGGAAAATACTACTGTTTTAATAGGAGTTGCAGGACCTACAACAACCAAAAGAACTACAGATTATCTGGATGGTTTCCAGTATTTTAAATTAGAAAATATCAACGGCGGAGGGTCTTCGGAAATGCTAATGAGCAATTCATTATCTATCAAAGCCATGCAACCGCAGATATTCAGTCTTGATGGTCCTGTCGTTACCGATCCAACAATTGACCCTCCCTTTGGAGGTGGAGGTATTATTGTAGATGTAAAGACTGAAGATCTGCAGTTTTTTCCAACGTCAGAAGGTTTTTATGATTATCAGAAAGATCAGTATATTTACCAGTATAAAGATCATTTAGGAAATGTAAGAATAAGTTTCGCAAGAAACAGCACAGGAGCTCTTGAAATCACCGATAAAAATGATTACTATCCCTTTGGGATGAATCATCTAAAGACGGGTACAGCATTCTTTGGATTAGGAATTTATCAAAACTATAAGTATAATGATAAAGAACTTCAGGAAACAGGAATGTACAGTTACGGATGGCGAGATTATATGCCGGATATAGGAAGATGGAACGGTATTGATCAGCTTGCTGAAAAATATCTTTCTACAAGTACGTATGCGTATGTAGCTAATAATCCTATTTCATTATCTGATGTAGACGGAAGATGGTTTGATCAAGATGGACATATCATCAATACTTCCGGACAGACAATGGAAATCGTACGAAAAAAATTGCTGAATAATTTTGTAGGACGCGATGCTGATGAAGGGGGTGGCGGAGATATAATAAACTTTAATAATGCGGCTGCTTTTGGTTTATTACAAGATATATTAACAAAAGATGGCGGAATTGGGGCAATGTTTTCTTTAGTAGAGCAATTAAAAAAAGCTGGATTTAATGATCCTGCAAAAGATAAAGCTAAATATACAGATAAAGATATACTACTTGAAAAAATCCCGGCTTTAAATGATTTGTTCAGAATGGTGGATCCTAGTTTCTCAGAAGATCCTACGATCAATTCACCAGGTTTAACAAGAGGGACCAATATTTCTTTAAATATGAATAATATATCAAATGTACTTCATTATGTCTTTACATTAGGACATGAAATGAACCATGTATTTGCTAACAGGTTTTTTAAGGATAGTTTTAATCAAATAACACATACTTCAAGTAATAGTACCAGAGGATTTAATTTTTTCCAAGAAACGATGGGGCTTGGATGGGAAATGCAAATGGGTAGTACAAAATGGTGTGGCTTTTCAGGTCTTGAAGCAGCTTCATATTATTATAATATAAAGAACTTAGGATCAGGATATGACCAAACAGTTATTGACAGAGTTAGCGGATACTGGAATCAATTAAAAAGCGAATGGAACAGTATTTATAATCAAAAATTAAAACAACTTAATAAATAGAAATGAAAAATATTTTTTTTATAATTATACTTTTTTTTAGTAGTATTTCTTATGCACAAATCAGATTAGAATTTAAACTAGATTTCAATTCTAAAATAGCTGATGTAACAATAATTAATAATTCATCAGAAAACTATGTTTTTCCATTAGATATAAATAATTTACGTCCGTATGAACCTGAATGTGCAAATTATCAAGAGTATGAGGATAGTTTTCCAAGTCTAGGATTGATGTTAATGATTGAAAATCAAAATGATATGAAATTACTAACTTATTATGTTGAAGACTATGTTGACCCAATAAAATTCGACTCTATAACGAAAGAATATAAAAAGAAAAAATCAGTTTATGATGATTCAATGGAAAAATGGAAAAAATTAAATAAAATAAAAAAAATTAAAGATGCAAAAATAAATTATAATATTATGAATAATCTTATTTTTTTAAAACCAAAAGAAAAAATAAATTATAAACTAGCTGTTAATACTAATAATATTACTAATCAAAATTTTAAGGCTTATTCCTACTTATATAATTCATCTGAATCATATAAATATTATGTAGAATATTGCAATGCTTCAAAAGCATATGAATATTTAACAAGAAAACAGAAGAAAAAAATAAAAGGAAAAGGATATAAATTGTTTTTTGGAACATTAAAGTCAAATATATTTTATAATAAAGTGAAATAGTATAAACGGCAATGTTCCAAAGCTAGTGATGAGAACAAATCAGGTAATGTTTCAAAGTTAGTGATGATAACATTTTCAAACACTAACTCATTGAAAATCAAATAAAATTTTAACCAATAAATTCAAAAACCAGAGTATAAATTATCTACTCTGGTTTATTTTTGTCGAAAAAAACATATTTAAATGATTGAGAATCATACCAATTGTTTCAGAGTTAGTGATGAAAAAGTTTTAGAAATAATAATTATATTTACCTACAAATAGAACAACTAGGAATATAAAAGTTTCTTATACAGGAAACAATGCAGGCGTTCTTCAGACTACAGATACCAATAACTTTTACCCATTTGGATATTTTGGCGAATATGTATCATACTCATGGGAGTCCAGAATAGGAAATACAGCAATATCTGATGCTTGGAAATATACTTATAGTAAACACGGGGCTGAAAATATACCAGCTCTATTTAGATATCCTCAAAATGCAATTAACCAAGTCCAACAAAATTTGGGAGTTTTAATGAGTGCGTATAATAAATTTTATAACAATTTGAAAAAATAATTTAAAAATGAAAAAATTACTGTTATTATTAATATTATCTCTTAATACATTATATAATTCACAAATTAAATTGCATTTTTCTGTTCAAAAAAAAATAAGTTCTGGAAAGTACTTATTAAAATTAACATTATTTAATGAGACAAATGATTTTTATGCATTACCACTTGACAAAAGTGGTTTTAAAGCCTATTATTCATCCGAATATTGTGAGGATCAAAATAATATTAATTCTTCTTATAGGTATTTCTCTCCAACTATAATGATTAAAGAAACTTCTAAAAATGAATTTTTAGAGGCCTCAAGCAGAATGCTCGATATAGTCGATGATCAACATGATAGTTATATGAGAAAAGTAGAACTTAATAAAAAAGATAAAGAAAAGAAACTTTTCAATTGGATGTATAAAAATGACATTGATAATCTATTGTGTGCACAGAAAAATTTTTATTTGATGAATAATATACTGATGCTTAAACCAAAAGAGAATGTTAGTTATAATATAGAATTAGATGTCAATGAAATTTTGCGCTCTGATGTGTCAACGACTTATGATTACTATATTCTAGGGTTTAATAATTACTCGCTCTCATTGGATATATGTATTGAAAAAAATATTTATTTAGATTTAACAAAAGAACAAAAGATAAAATTGAAAAAATATAAATTGTTTAGTGGTATTATAAAAAGTAATAATTTTTCCTTTGATGCATACAAGTAATAACGGGGTAATGTTCCAAAGATTACTAGTGATGAGAACATTTTCAAACACTAAATCATTGAGATTCAAATAAAATTTAAAACAATAAATTTAAAAACCAGAGTAGAAATTATCTACTCTGGTTTATTTTTGTCGAAAAAAACATATTTAAATGATTGAGAATCATACCAAGTGTTGCTGAATTAGTGATAAAAAATATATAAATAATAATTATATTTAAAATAGACCAAGATTGCAAGCCCACAAGAATGTGGAATGATCTCTATCAAAAGATTTTTTATTTCCAATCAACGATTATTTGAAATGATTATTTAGTAAAGTACTACAAAACTATTGTTTACCGATCTTTATAAAAGATCCACTTTCAAGAAATTCCATTCTTATCACTTTTTTCTTTTTTTATTTTCCTAAAAAATTTTCTAGAAAAAAAATTTACATCATTTATTTATACGTAATTCCCCTTATTCTGTAAACCCAGACGAATTCTGAGGAGGAATCATCCCCCGCCGGTAAGGTAAGATAACAAAAATTTCGCAGGCAGTAAATACAATCAAGGTGATAGCTGACGTACTATTCTCCTCAGAAATCTTGTGCTTTCTCTACAGGTATTATATCTAACTCAAAAATCAAAAACAATGGTAACAATTATCAATTACAAACAAAGACAAAAAGAAGACGGAACTTCATTCTACATTTTAGAAGTTCAAGGAGGTATTGAAATGGTTATGAGCCAGACAACAAACCAGTTCTATGCTACATCTAAAAAGGCTTCTATCACATCAACATTTGACGAACTTACTTGTCAGGCTCTGATAGGAACACAAATGCAGGGTAGTATCATTAAACAGGAGTGTGAACCTTACGAATACACTGTTAAAGACACTGGAGAAGTGATATTACTTAATCATAGATTTATGTATTCTCCACAAGAACAGGGAGAAATGAATTTAAATCGTAAACCACCAGTAAAGGATGATTTTATTACTGGTATTGAAGAATTTTCAAGAAATGGAAAACATACATTAGCAGGAGTACAATAGCTTCATTCAATATATAAAGTGCCAAAGTGACGAATGTTTGCAAAACTTTAAAATTTCAGAATCCAAAATCTGCTTACCTCAAACAAAGTGTAATTTATGGAAATGAGAAAAAATTAGTTTTCAAATATTTCGGCACTTTGGCACTTTTTTAATCTTAAATATTACAATTATATGAACCCTTTAATGGAAATATCGGTAAGCTATACTACCAGTAATCAAGAAAAAGTAAGAATAACAAGCAATAAAGAAGCCTACGAATTAATTATTAAAAATTGGAATTTGGATATAATTGAATTTCAGGAAGAATGCAAGGTGGTTCTAATGAATAAAGGAAACTTTGTTTTAGGAATTTACGAAGTTTCTAAAGGCGGTATAGACAGTTCAGTAGTAGATATACGAATCATCTTAGGTGTAGCCCTTAAATGCCATGCTACACAACTGATACTGGTACACAATCATCCAAGCGGAAATCTTAACCCAAGCAGTTCAGATGAAAAAATTACAGAAAGTTTGCAAAAAGCATGTAAACTATTGAATTTATCACTTTTAGACCATCTGATTATCACCAGTAGCGATTATTATAGTTTTAATGAGAAAAATAGTTTTTAGAATTGTATATTTTAAGGTTATTGAGTTCATTATGTGTATATACTCCGGCACATTTAAACTTAATTTATACTATATTCTATAATTTAAATTCCTTCCAGATTAGTATTAATAGCTGAAATTTATTCTTTCGGCAACTCAAAATCCAAGAACTCTTTCATTGGAATTTCTAAGGCCTCACTAATTCTATGTAATTGATAAAGCGTAATATTAGTTCTACCAGATTCCATTCTGGAAATATTTGTAACATCCATTTTACCTCCTAATTCAATGATTTTAACGGTTAGTTGTATTTGAGTACAACCCTCTTTCAGCCTAAGCTCTCTAATCTTAGCTCCGACTAATTTCTGCAACTCTTTTAATTCCATTATTGACATATTTGGCAATATCAAAGGAAAAGGTTAAGTTTGCTGAGTGTAATGCCATATATGACAAGTTTAAATTTTAAAAATATTACTATGAAAAAACTATTATTTATTACTGTTCTACTTGTTTCAATTTCAGTATTTGGTCAACAGGGTGTAGACTCCGTTTATGTTTCTCAATACAACAAAGAATATGATGAACAGGGATTTTTTTATGCTATGTCTTCTCTTGATGGCAAAAAATATTACTTGAAAATTGAGAAAACTCAAAAGCTCTTTGATACAACCACCATGACAGCAGACGTCTGGGTGAAGCTATATAATTCTTCTAAAACAAAAAGCAAAAATGAAAAATTAACAAAAACCGGAAGAGGGTATTTTCTGGAATACATGAGTTTTGACTGTATTGGGAAAATGTATAGTAGGGGAGAAATTTTGCAATATGATTCCCAAGGAAAATTAATCAATACCAATAATCGATTTTTCCATGTTACCAGGAAAGTTGTACCAAGAACAGTAAATGAAGGATTATATGAAGCTGTTTGTCGTAAAACCAATTAATTCATAATATGAAATATCTTTTACTGGTAATAGCAATACCTCTTGTTTTATTTGTTTCTATATTCCTGAGTCTTGTTTTAGGGAGTCTTATTCGACATATTAACGAAGGAGATCGCTTTAAAAGCCCTTTAGACGATCATAGACCAATGCCAATATCTCTTAAAGACAAAGAATTCCGGAAAACCTTATTAACAGGTTTCTTTGTCTATTTTACTTTATTAATCATTGCGAAATACCTATCGGCAGAGTAAGTGAAACAGAGATCATAAAGTATAATCTATACCAAGCATCAACCACCTCAAAGCAGGTAGCTTTTTATTACTCCAAAATCGAAGATATGAAACCAACAATACCATTCAGAATAGGTTATCAGCATGATAACTGGGAATTAAATTTAATAAGTATAGCAGACAGTATCTCTGCAAATAGTTCTTACTGTAGTTATTTATGGGTAGGGAGTGAGGTTAAGAAGTTTCTAAACTTTATACCGCACAGAACAGAGCTTATATTTTATTGAGATATATTGGAAGTGGTGATCCTTGAATTTGACAGGAAATCAGAACATCATTATAATAGAATGAATAAAGCCATGTCAGAGAAGTTTCAAAGCTTTACTGCTGAAAATATTCATGATGGAACTATTATCTATAAATTCAATGATAAAAAGGTTAGTTATTGGAATATTTATTATGCTCCAGCAAAAGCAATTAAGCTGATCTATTTTTCTAATCAGTTTTCTTATATAGATCAAATACTGGAATAATCGTTTGAATAAAACATGCAGAAAAAAGAGGCTCAATATTAGAGCCTCTTAAAAAATTCGTTTAAAAAAAATTGATACTTTTAGAAAATTGGCTTTAAAGCATCAGTCCTCATTTTCAGGTAATTTTTCAGATTCTACAATTGGTATTATATCATGAAATATAACATAAGCCAATCCATTGCTTTTTTGGTGCAAAATTTTAATTTTTTTATTTTCCGCATAAGTATCAATCCACTTTTTAAAGGAATTAGGAGTAAGGTCTTTTGCTAATTCAGGGTTTTCTTGTGTAAATTTTTTATAGATAATAGCCTTATCAAATCTTGCTCTAGTATCTTTAGTCTCTCCATCGTTAGCAATTGGATTTTCTATGATGGAATCCATAAAATCTACAAAATCAAGATTAGTTTCTTGTATCAGTCTATTTTTTTCTTCATTAATACTTTCAGCCTCAATAAGACCATTATTCAGATACTGCTGAATACAGAACATCATATAATTATCGAATCTCAACCATTCTTCATCAGTCCAATCATCAAAAAATCTGTGCCCAAATTCTTCAATAATACTGGAATTTTCCCTGTAATGAGAATTTATCTCGAATACAATTTTTCTTCTTTTTTCAGAGTTCCCACCTGTTCCCATTACGATATAATTAGAAGTAATAATAACTTTTGGAACATCTTTAAAATCCATAACAGTAGGATTCTTATATTTCTTTTCTATAGGCATATCACCAGTAATCATAGAATATAAAGATTCAAAAGAAAAATCTTGTTTAACATCATCAAATACAATTACTTTATGGTATGGTTCAACGTCAGCAAAGAAAAATTTATCATTTGTTTTAAGTAGCTTCCCATTTTTCCTTAAAGTAGGTACAATTTTTTTAATTGATTCTGCTATTAAACTTTTCCCTGTTCCACCTTCAGATTTATTATTTTCAAAATCAATATTTTCATCTATTAATACAATCGCTTTTGTTAAAGATGGATCTTTGTAAGTGTGCAATAAATAGCCTATTAAAGTTTCTAATGGTATCAGCCGGTTTTCTTTTTGCCCTGAAATATTCCAACAAAATTGCTTAAATTCAGTATTCTTAATTTTTTGGGATTTAAAATCTCTTTTTAGTATTTGGTCCTCCCATACATATCCATCATAATTTTTATATGGAATTAAATTAAAACTATTTGAAGTTACATTTAAAACACCATTTTGATAAAAAAATACAGCTGTATTTTCTGAACCATAATTAAAATCAATAGAAATGCTATCAATTCCTTCGATAAATTTCTTTGACAAATAGTCCTGACCTAAAAAAGTTTCCCAAACATCGACTTTATTTATGTTTAATAAATGTTTCTTTACTTCCTCTCTAATAATATGCTCTTTCGTAGGTATAACAATAGATGTGTCTATGATTTTAATTAGTTGAAAATCTTTATTTTGGATTAATTTCCTATATCCTCTATTTTCTAAAAAATTTATAAACTTCGATTTTACGATATAAATTTGTACACCTTGTTCAGTTTCGATTTCTATCCAAAATTGGAGGTCATTGTTATTAATCGTTCCCATTTCTCCTATCCTTTAAATTTTGTATTAAATCATTACTTATTTCTGTAAAATTTGATTCTTTATTCCTTAATAACCAGAAATCCAAATCACTCTTTTTGAAATAAATTAATTTTCCGGAAGGCTTATAATGTGAAATTTCTTTAGAACTTGTTAGCTTATATAGATATGATCTACTAATTTGTAAGTAGTTTACAGCCTCATCCAATGTTAATATTTCTTTTGTAGACAGGCTTAGAGAATCAATTTTATTCTCTAATTCATTTAATTTTTGGAGCAATATATTATTTTCCATGTTCTTAAATTTTATTTACTAAAAACAGGACTTTCCTATTTCTGGCTGCAAGATTCAAGGATATGGAATGGTGATATCATCCTCAAAAGTGGTTATGAGGTGGTTATAGTGGTTACAACAAAAATAAAGTGGTTATGATCGATTCCTGAATTCAATTTTTATAATTTCGGGAACAAATTTTTTACCATGTATTGTAACTTTATCTCTATTACCAAACTTGGTTTTAAAAGTAGAAAATTCCCAATTATTGAAATCTGAGAACATCGATTTGATTAAATGTAGAAAATCATCTTTAATTTGTGAAGTGGTAAATAATTGCTTATGTAAAACCCAAAAGGTAAAACGGAGAAGATTTTTTGGAATTTTTAAATGAGATATTTTTTGAATATTTTCAGGTAGTCTCTCGTTATCAAGATAGTAAGTAATATTATTTATCATTAAATGATATTGCTCATCGGACATAATTTTTTCCCTTTTATCATTATTCCCTTTTAAATAGCCCAAAATAATTTCAATAATTTCCGTATCATTATTATAGTTTGTCAATTCTAATAATTGATTCGTTTCTACATGGCTTAAATCAATATTAATTTGCTTTTCCTGATTGTATAAATACTTTTCATTAATATATCGTTGAATCCCTAAAATAGGTTTTAAAATGACAGAATATTTTATAATAGTTGATTCTCCTCTATTGATAAGATATTGTAGTGCTTCTCCTTGATGATAAAGAAATGGTAAATAATTGTCTGGATTATTGAACACATAATCATTAATAAATAACTTGGATTTCTGAAACTCAGAGTATAGAGTAATAATAAATGTGGATTCAAAAGAGGTAGAACTTATTCCTTTTGCATCACTATCAAAATATGTATTTAAATAGGTAATTATTCCTTTATTAACATCAATGTTTTCAATGTAATTATTGAACTCTTCATTAGCTTTCCTAATGAAATCATCTTTTAATTCATCGACTTTATTATACTCTAATAAATCTTCAAAATATTGTAAAGGATTTTTATGATTTTCCATATTCAAAAATAACGAAAAGTTAGAATAGGAAAACAAATGCAAGAAAACTTGTTTTAGAAAATTGTTGTACCTATGTTGTACCTGAATAAAAAAACCACTTAGTAGAAATTACATAAGTGGTTGATTTTCATTTCGTGGTCCCACCTGGGCTCGAACCAGGGACCACCTGATTATGAGTCAGGTGCTCTAACCAACTGAGCTATAGGACCTCAAAATTTGGTTAAATTTTGTGATTGCAAAAATAGTAAAATTTCTTTCACTACAAAATTTTTTATTGCTTTTCTTGGCAAAGTTCTACTAAGACGCCATTCGTAGATTTAGGATGGAGGAATACAACCAATTTATTATCAGCACCTTCTTTAGGTTCTTCTGAGATGAAAATAAATCCTTCTTTTTTTAATCTTTCTACCTCTTCAACGATATTTTCAACGCCAAAAGCTAAATGATGGATGCCTTCTCCCTTTTTATCGATAAATTTTGAGATTGGACTTTCCGGATTACTGGCTTCCAGAAGCTCAATTTTACTTTCTCCGGTTTCATAAAAAGAAGTGACTACTCCTTCCCTTTCTACGGATTCTTTTTTGTAAAATTCCTTACCTAATAGTTTCGTAAACAATTCATCAGAAATGCCCAAAGATTTCACCGCGATGCCAATATGTTCTAGCTTCATAAATAAAAATAAATATAATTAAGTCGTAAATTTGATAATGGTATCAAATTTCAAATAGCAATTCAAACAAAAGTACTAAATTTGCACAACTTATGGAAAGTAACAGACAAAGAAAAGTAGCACAGATTATACAGGAAGATTTCGCAGAACTTTTCCGCAAACAGGCTGCAGAAAGCAAGCAAAGTTTTTTAGTATCCGTTTCGGATGTAAAAATAACTCCCGATTTGAGTATTGCTAAAATTTATTTAAGCATATTCCCTCAGGAATTCAGAACTTCTATCATGAAGGAAATTGAGGAAAACAAAACTCAATACAGAAATTTTATCGGTCAGAAAATGGGTAAGCAGGTGAGAATCATTCCACAGCTTAATTTCTATTTGGATACTGCCCTTGATGATGTAGAAAAACTTGAAAAAGAATTAAGAGGCGAAGGCGACAATCCCGTTTTATAGATTTTGAAAAACATTGCATTTTACATAGCTTCACGATACCTTTTATCAAAAAAAGGGAGTACTGCCGTTACGTTTATTACGTGGCTGGCGGTAGGAGCAATGACGGTTGCTGTAACTGCAATGTTTGTAATTATCTCCGTTTTTTCGGGACTTGAAGATCTTAATAAAGATCTTATTTCTAATCTTCATGCCGATTTAACGTTAAAGAGCAGTACCGGAAAAACAATAAAAAATATCGATAAAGTTGATAAAATTTTAAAAAACGATAAAGAGATCACCAGTTTTTCAAAAGTTATTGAAGAAAAAATATACATCAGCTATAACGGAAAAGGAGATATTGCTTATTTAAGAGGTGTTGATTCTGCTTATACAAAGGTAAATCCTATTGATAAAGATGTTTTTTACGGATCTTATCCCAGTTTCGAATACTCGAATGAAGTATTAATGGAAAACTCTTTAGATAACAGATTATCTATTCCAATAGCTTCGTCCGGTGATTATGCAACGCTTTTTATGCCTAAACCGGGAACCGGAATTATTAATAAAGAAGAAGATATCTACAATAAAAAAGATATTCTGATTACTGGAGTTTTCCCTGGAAAGGATCAATTAGACAATTATATCATTTCACCAATAGAATTGACTCAGGAATTACTTAATTTACCTAAACATTCTGCATATCAGATTGTCATTAAATTAAAAAATCCTGACAACACAGATTCAGTAAAACAAAGGCTGTTATCTTCTCTTGGAAAAGATGTTGAAATCAAGACCAAAGAAGAAGAAAATGCTGCTTTTTGGAAAATGATTAATACTGAAAAGTTATTCATTTATCTTATTTTTGCTTTGGTGATTTTCATTACAACTTTTAATCTGGCCGGAGCAATTATTATTTTACAGTTAGACAAAAAAGAACAGGCTAAATCATTGATTTCTTTAGGTTTTCCTTTAAGTCATTTAAGAAGAATTTATTTCTATACAGGAATTCTTATTGTTGTTTTAGGCGTAATTTCAGGCTTAATATTAGGTACAGCGCTTTGCTATTTCCAATTATACACTGAATTTTTTAAAGCTAATGAAACGCTTCCTTTTCCGGTAAGAATTGTTGGCAAAAATTATTTCATCGTTGCCATTACCGCTTCCCTATTTGGTTTCATTATTTCTTGGGTATTTTCTAAGATCAGTAAAGAGTATATTACTAAAAATTAATAAGCAACTTTTTTAATTTTTTGTACCTTTATCGCCCAATTTTTAATAATGAAACGTACTCTACTTCCTTTTCTAATGATTTTTGCATTTATTAATGCATTTTCACAAGCTCCTGCCACCTACTACGATGGAACTGCAGGATTAACAGGCATTGCCTTAAAAAACAAATTAAATCAAATTATTACTGACGGTCATCAGGCTAAAACTTACAATGGTTTATGGACTGCTTATCAGACAACTGACCGCGATTATTTCTATGAAAATGACGGTTCTGTTTTAGATATTTATTCTGAAAATCCAACCGGAGCAGATCCTTACAATTATACAATTGGCACCAACCAATGTGGTAATTATACAACCGAAGGAAACTGCTACAACAGAGAACACATTGTTCCTCAAAGTCTTTTTAGTGAGGCTTCACCAATGGTAGCCGATGTAAACTTCATCAGAGCAACCGACGGAAAAGTAAACGGAATGAGATCTAACTATCCTTTCGGAAAAGTAGGTTCAGCCTCTTTCACTTCTTTAAATGGTTCAAAATTAGGAACATCTGTTTCTCCTGGATATTCAGGAATTGTATTTGAACCGATTGATGCATTTAAAGGTGATGTTGCAAGAATGATCTTTTATTTCGTAACAAGGTACCAATCTCAACTGGGGAATTTTACCTCTTCAAACGGAACAGGAGATATGCTTGGAACAACTGCATATCCGGGATTGCAAACTTGGGAGCTTAATCAGCTTTTAGCTTGGAACGCTGCAGATCCAGTGTCGCCTGCTGAAATTTCAAGAAATAACGCAACTTATATATATCAGTCAAATAAAAATCCATTTATTGATCACCCTGAATTTGCTGAACTTATCTGGGGAACACCGGTTGTAGATACTCAGGCTCCAACAGCTGCTACGAACTTGGCTGCGAGCAACCCAGCTTCAAATTCTATCGCTTTAAGCTGGACTGCTGCTACAGATAATATCGGAGTAACATCTTACGATATCTACGCAAATGGAGTTTTAAAAGCTACAGTTTCAGGATCTTTAACTTCAACTGTTGTTTCAAACTTATCATCTTCTACATTATATAATTTCTATATTATTGCTAAAGATGCTTCAGGAAACCCTTCTCCTCAAAGTAATACAGCTACGGAAACTACTCTTGCAGGACAATCTGGAGGAAATACAAGCTGTGGAACTGAAGATTTTGAAACAATTCCTTCTACAGGTTCAGGATACGCAACGCAAACATGGACAAACAATAATATTACATGGACTGCAACAGATGCAAGAACTGACCAAACAATTACAGGAAAAGCGATTACAATCAGAAATGGTAACGTTACAAGTTCTACCATTTCAGGAGGTATTCAAAGCTTATCTTTAAAAGCTCAGTTAAAATTCTCAGGAGATCCGGGAAGCCTTAATGTTCAGGTAAATGGAGTAACTGTAGGAACAATACCTTACACTGCAACGGCTCCAACAGCATCAATTACTATTAACAATATTACTGTAAGCGGAGATATCATCATTAAAATCGTTAATCCTGTAACTTCAAACAGAGTTGCTATCGACGATCTTTCTTGGACTTGTTACAACAATGCTTTAGGAACAGCTGAAACTGCAAAACAAAAAGCATTCAGCATCTACCCTAACCCAGTTAAAAACAACGAGCTTTTTGTAAAAGGTGAAAACTTAAGCAAAATTACAAAAGCACAGATCTATGATCTTTCAGGAAAATTGATCGAAACAATTGCAAACCCTTTTAAAAACTCTAATAAGATCAATCTTAAAGGAATTACAAAAGGAAACTACATTCTTAAAACTGATATTGCTACAACAAAATTCATTGTAGAATAACAGAAAAAAATATTTTTAAACTAAGACCGATTTATTCGGTCTTTTTTTTATTTTTGATAGATGGATTCCAATAAAAAATTAGGCTTAATAGGAAGAAATATTTCTTATTCTTTTTCCAAAAAATACTTCGAAGATAAATTTCAAAAGCTAATGTTAAAAGGCTTTTCGTATAGTATTTTTGATTTAAATGAAATTAATGAAGTGGAAGCTTTATTTTCAACACCCGACCTTTTGGGTTTTAATGTAACGATTCCTTATAAAGAAAAGATCATTGATTATTTGGACGAATTAAGTGATGAAGCGGAAAAGATTGGCGCTGTAAACTGCGTATTAATTCAAGATGGTAAAAAAATTGGTTACAATACAGATGCCGTCGGATTTGAAAAAACGTTGCTTCTTCATAAAAAATCGCATCAGGATTCTGCTTTAATATTAGGAAATGGCGGTGCCGCAAAAGCTGTAAAATATGCTTTAGATAAGCATGGAATTTCTTCAAAAATCATTTCAAGAAATTCGGAAATTAATTTTGATAACCTGGATAAAGAAACCGTTCAAAATCATAAAATTATCGTGCAATGTACTCCTGTAGGTACTTTTCCGAATGTGGAAGATTGTTTAAACTTCCCTTTTGAAGGTCTTTCAAAGGAACATTTAATTATAGATCTTATTTACAATCCCAATTACACACAATTCATCATTAAAGCGTCTGAAAAAGGAGCAAAAACCGTGAATGGTTATTACATGCTTGAACAGCAAGCAGAAAAAGCTTGGGAAATTTGGAATTTTCAAAAAAAATAACATAAATTAGTACTCAAATTGGCTTTTAAGCTATTTTTAAAGGATATTAACTCCATTCACATAATATAGATTTGCTATGACAACAGAAAATAATCTTTCTGAAAACGAAGAAAATAAAATTTCTACCGAAGTATCTCAAGAAGAAACATCAGAAAACACCATACCTGCTCAGGAAAACACACCTGAAGATGATGCAGAACATCATGAGGAGCACGCTGTTGCAGATATCACATTGAGCGAGGCTTTGAAAGAAATGGAAAAAATCATCAACACACCTAATGCCGGTGAAGATTTTAGAAAATTCAATGTATTAAAAGAAAAAGCAAGTCATTTTATCCACGATGAAGTGGAAGACAAAAAGCATGAATATGTAGAAGGAGGAAATGCAGCTGAAAATTTCAGCTACGAACATCCTTTACAAACTAGATTTTCTGCTTTGGTTAATATTTTCAGAGAAAAACATGACGACTTCCAAAAAGGACAGGAAGAAGAGCAGAAAAAAAATCTGGATCACCGTCAGAGTATTATCGAAAGACTTAAAAACCTTTACACGAATTCTGAGCCGGGAACCAACCTTTTCAAATCTATTCGTGAGATAAAAGAAGAATGGTCGCATGCAGGACAGGTTGCAAAATCTGAATTCAAAATTCTTAATAATAATTATTTCCACCATTTGAATCAGTTTTATCAGATGTTGGATCTTAATAAAGAATTTTTGGAGCAGGAATACAGCCACAATCTTGAAAAAAGAGAACACATTATTGCTCGCGCTAAAGAATTGGAGAAAGAACCTGTAATCCAAAAAGCATTAAACGAATTACAATACTTACATAAACTTTGGAAGGAAGAAGCAGAGCCTGTTGCAGAAGAATTCCGTGAAAAGACTTGGGAAGAATTTAAAGAAATTTCCAACAAAATTCACGAAAGAAAATCTGAACTTTCTGCAGCTATCGAATCTGAACAAAATGAAAATTTTGAAAAGAAAAATCAGATCATTACAGAAATCAAAAAACTTTCTGAGCCTTCTGATACTCCGAACCACAGCTATTGGCAGAATTCCATCAAAAGAGTTGAAGATCTTCGTTCTGAGTTTTTAAAAACCGGAAGTGTTCCAAGGAAATTATCAAACCAAAATTGGAATGATTTTAAAACAACACTTAGAGCATTCAATACAACAAAAAACAATTATTATAAGTCTTTAAAAGGTTCTCAGCAGACCAATCTGGATGAAAAATTAAAATTGATTCAAACTGCAAAAGACAATATGAATAATGAAGAGTGGGATATTACTGTTCCGTTATTCAAAAAATTACAGGAAGACTGGAAAAAAGTTGGTCACGTTCCAAAGAGTATGACCAATAAGATCTGGGATGAATTCCGTGATGCATGTAATACTTTCTTTAACAATTACAGAGAAAAAAGCAACGCTTCTACCGATAACTGGAAAGAAAATTATAAGCATAAAAAAGAAATTCTTGAAGATTTAAAAACAGTTTCAGACGAAGAAGGAAGTATTGAAAGAATTGAAGCTATAAAATCTGCATGGAATAATATTGGAAAAGTTCCGAGAGATAAAATCGCGATCAATTCTGAATTCAACAAAACGTTGAGAGAGAAATTGAAGCTGAATAAGATCAACGAACTTGAATTAAAAGAAGAAGGTTTATCTGAAAACCAGTTAACCGATAAAGCAAGAAAAATCAAGAGCCAAATCTCTGATCTTGAAGCTGAAATCGTAAAATTGGAAAACAATTTATCGTTCTTCAACAAACCTTCAAGAGAAAACCCAATGTTGAAAGACACTTTCATTATGATCGATGAAAAGAAAGCTCATTTGGAAACTTTAAAACAAAATCTTCACAAAATTATCGCTGGAGAATAAAATAATTTAAAATCTAAAAAAGGCGGAGCAAAGAAATTTGTCTTCGCTTTTTTCTTTATTATGCAGGACGAATTTTATATAAACAGATGTATCGAATTAGCTCAAAAAGCTTTGGGTAAAACCTATCCAAATCCTTTGGTAGGAAGCGTTATCGTTCATAACGGAGAAATTATTGGCGAAGGTTATCATCATAAAGCCGGGGAAAATCATGCTGAAATCAACGCAATTAATTCAGTAAAAAATAAAGATCTCATTCCTGAATCGACTATTTATGTTTCTCTTGAACCTTGTGCACATTATGGTAAAACCCCACCATGTGCTTTAAAAATTAAAGAACTTGGTTTCAAAAAAGTTGTGATCGGCGCAATGGATTCTCATGATAAAGTAAACGGAAAAGGAAAAAAAATCATTCAGGATGCTGGAATTGAAGCTGTTTCAGGAATTTTAGAAAACGAATGTGTCGAACTTAATAAAAGGTTTTTCACCTATCACGAAAAGCAAAGGCCTTACATCATTTTAAAATGGGCAGAATCTGGAGATGGATTTATGGATAAAGATTTCAAGCCCTATTCTATTTCAAATTCATTGGTTAATCAATTCGTTCATCAATTAAGAGCTGATGAGCATGCCATTTTGGTTGGAACTCAAACAGCTTTGAATGACAATCCTAGTTTAACAGTAAGAAATGTTGAGGGCGTAAATCCTGTAAGAATTTTAATCGATTTTGATCTAAAAGTTCCAAGAGATTTTAAAATATATAATGATGAAGCAAAAACTCTAGTTTTCAATTCAGCTCAAGAAGGAGTTGAGAATAATATTCATTTTATTAAAATTGAAAAGGAAAATTTTCTATCAGATTTAATGAAAGCTTTGTATAAAGAACAAATTCAATCTGTAATTATTGAAGGCGGAAGTTTTACTTTACAGCAATTCATTAATGCAAATCTTTGGGATGAAGTGATTGTCATTAAAAATGAAAATTTGAAGCTTGAACACGGAACAAAAGCTCCTAAATTTGAATTGATTTCTAACAAAAACGAAAGTTTCAGAGATAATAATATTCTGTTTTTTAAACATTAGTAAATCATTTTCATATAAGTCAAAAAGAGCCCGAAACAGGTTGTTTTACTATTTATTTAGTTTTAATATGGATTTTATTATTTGTTTATTGATTTCAAGTTAAAATAATTCACTAACTTGGTAATTATCAAATCAAACTAAATATTCAACCATGAAAAATCTAAAAAAATTATCAAAATTGGAATTGAGATCAATTCAAGGAGCAGCACAAGCTTGTTACTATTTGGCTAACGGAACATTGTACTGCCCGTGCAAACCTGGATATTATAAGTGCCCAGATGGATCTTGTCGTCAAAGTCAAGACCAATGTTTTCTTATAGATCCAATAATCTAAATAAACACGGCGGAAACGCTTTTCTTTTGTTGACAAGAAAACATTCAACAGAAAATCATACAAATGCCGTCTTTTGACGGTATTTTTTATTAATATCCATAGAGATTGTAAAGCATTTTATACATTTGCATCATAAAGCCGGCTGCATGACGTTCGAATATAAAACCATAGAAAAACCTATAGAAAATATTTTATTAAAAGAAAAAGGAAGCAAGTTCATCGGATTTGCCTTTCCCGTAAATAATGAAGTTGAACTTAAAGCCGCTTTAGAAAAAATTAGATTAGAGCATCCAAAAGCGACACATCATTGTTACGCTTTCAGAATGGGTTTAAATGGTGAAAATTATCGCGCAAATGACGACGGCGAACCATCCGGAAGTGCAGGATTACCAATTTACAATCAATTATTGGCTCATGAAATTACGAATGTCTTAGTTATTTCTGTTCGTTATTATGGTGGAACAAAATTGGGAGTTTCAGGTTTGGTTAAGGCTTATAAAGAATGTGCAAAAATCACTTTAGAGGAAGCCAATATTATTACGAAAGAATTAGAAACGGAAATAGAAATTCAATTCAGTTTTAATCAACAGAATACAATCTTTACGTTGCTTTCTAAATTTGATGCTAAAGTTTTAAATTTTGATGCTAATGAAAACTGTATTCTTACGGCATCATTAAAAATAGCACAAAAAGAAAGCATCTCAGACAAATTGTCCGAGATGCAGAATATTTCGTTTGAATTTATTGATTAATTTCTTCTTCCTCCCATTAATAAAGATGCCCAATAAAGAAGTTGTGCCAAAGATCCGATCGCTGCTACAACATAGGTTCTCGCTGCCCATTTCAGACTATCCTGAACGCCAACATATTCTTCAACCGTTACAGTTCCGGTATCTTTAAGCCATTTCATTGCTCTGTTACTCGCGTCATATTCCACAGGAAGTGTTACGAAAGCAAAAAGCGTTGTAAAGGCAAACATCAAAACTCCGATCGCCAAAACAATCGTATTTCCGTTTGGATCTTGAATTGATCGAGTCGCAGCCATAATACCAATACCTGCGATAAGAACGAATTGCATCAAATTAGAACTAACATCAACTATAGGAACTAATTTTGAACGCAATTGAAGCATAGAATATCCCACAGCATGTTGCACGGCATGACCACATTCGTGAGCAGCAACAGCTGCAGCCGCGGCATTTCTCTGCATATAAACACCTTCAGAAAGATTGACTGTTTTGTCGGCAGGATTATAGTGATCCGTCAACTGTCCGGGAACCGAAATCACCTGAACATCATTAATTCCATTATCTCTCAACATTTTTTCGGCAACTTCCTTTCCGGAAAGCCCGTTTCTAAGGTGTACATTGGAATAATATGCAAACTTGGATTTCAATTTTGATGAAACGTACCAGCTTACCAACATTGAAATACCAATAATTATGTAATAACCAATCATTTTTATTTGATTTAATGTAAATTTTTAACCTTTAAGATGTAAAAACTGTGCCAAAGTATTACATTTTATTTATTTATATTTGCTTTACAATTAGCCCTATTAAACTATGTCTACAATTGCAATTATTGAAGTAAAAAGCCAAAAAGAATTAAAACAATTCGTAAGATTTCCGATGGATCTTTATAAAAACAATCCTTATTATGTTCCTTCTTTTATTAAGGATGAATTTAAAATTTGGGATGCTAAAGAAAATCCGGCTTTAAACTACTCAGAATCAAAACAATATCTGGCAATAAAAAACAATAAAGTAGCGGGAAGAATCGCTGTCATTATTAATCATAAGGAAGAGAAAGAATTAGGCGTTAAAAAAGTACGTTTCGGATGGATTGATTTTATTGATGATAAAGAAGTTTCAGCGGCTTTAATTCAAAAAGCAATTGACTACGCTAAAGAAAATAACATCAACAAAATTGAAGGACCAATGGGTTTCACCAATCTTGACAAAGCAGGAATGCTAACAATGGGCTTCAACAAATTGGCAACAATGATTGGGATTTACAATCACGAATATTACCATAAACACCTTGAAGATCTTGGCTTAACAAAAGAAAAAGAATGGGTAGAATATGAGATGAATTTCCCTAAAATTTTACCTGAAAAAGTAGAAAAATTCAGTGGACTAATTGCTCAGAAATACAAGCTTAAAGTACTTCATTTCAAATCAAAAGAAGAGATTTTACCTTACGTGGAGCCTATGTTTAAATTGTTGGATGAAACTTATAAACATCTTTCAACGTATACTCCGATTTCTGATGAACAAATTCAGACCTACAGAGAAAAATACTTCCCTTTTATTGATAAAAATTATGTAATCTGTGTTGTTGATGAAAATCAGGAACTGGTTTCTTTTGCCATTACAATGCCTTCATATTCAAGAGCTTTACAAAAATCTAAAGGAAAATTATTTCCTTTCGGATGGTGGCATTTTTTACAGGCAAGTAAGAAAAATGACCGTGCCAATTTCTATCTTATCGGAATTCACCCTGAATATCAGAGACGTGGCGTAACAGCAATTATTTTTAAAGAAATTTTTGTGAGATTTACAAGCATGGGAATTGATTTCGCGGAAACCAACCCTGAATTAGAGGAAAACAAAAGTGTGCAGGTTCTTTGGCAGGATTACAATCCTACAAACCATAAAAGAAGAAGAACATACTCTTTAGATATAAGTAATGAGTAATTGGTAATAAGTAATTTTACCTATTTTCAACACACTCAATAACTTCATCTCTAAAACATTAAAACCCTAAAACTCTCAAACCCACAAACCCCTACCACCCAATAATGAAGCCACATCTTATTATTTTTGCTATTTTAATTGCAGGTTTTATCGCTTATAATTTGTTTTTTAAGATTGAAGACGATCGAACAAACACAGTAGTTAACATAATGTATGCAAGTATCCTATTTGCCTACATTTCGTTTATGGCCTACTCTCTCCTCAAAAAAATGAAGAAATAACGGCTATTTTTATTGATTCTAAATTACCGCTTTTCCTAATTTTAATCCCACTTTTAAGGTTATTAATTTCATGCTTTCTTGTTTATTCTGTAAATTTGCAAATTGAGATAATAATGCAAAAATGAATTTACCTGAAAGTTATATTCCAATCCTTATCCAAGCCGGTGTTGCGGTTGCTTTTGTAGCAGTTTCATTACTTGGAGCGCATTTTTTAGGCCCACAGCAGAAAAAAGGAGATTCTGTTAAAAACCAAAGCTGGGAATGTGGAGTTCCTGTAGAAGGAAATGCCAGAACACCGTTTTCTATCAAGTATTTCTTGACTGCGGTATTATTCGTACTATTCGATATTGAAATCGTATTTTTTTATCCTTACGCTGTAAACTTTAGAGAATTCGGATTTGAAGGATTCTTTGCTGTACTTACGTTCGTAGCGATTTTCTTCGTAGCATTTTTCTACGTTTGGAAACGTGGCGCACTAGATTGGGATAAATAAAAAACAAATTGTGAATTATAAGTTTTGAGTTTAATCTAAAATTTATATTTCAAAATCTAAAATTAAAAGAAATGTCAGATAACAAACCAGTAATAAGAACAGATGCACCTGCTCCCGAAGGATTTGAAGGAGAAGGCTTTTTCGCAACGAAACTGAGCAGTGTAATCGGGATGGCTAGAAAGTTCTCTCTTTGGCCGTTACCATTTGCAACCTCTTGTTGTGGTATCGAGTTTATGGCTACCCTAAACCCTACTTATGATGCTTCAAGATTTGGTATGGAAAGAAACTCTTTCTCACCAAGACAGGCAGATATGTTGATGGTTTGCGGAACGATATCTAAAAAATTAGGACCAGTCCTAAAAGAAGTTTATACTCAGATGGCTGAGCCAAAATGGGTAGTTGCTGTTGGAGCTTGTGCTTCCAGCGGTGGTATTTTTGACACATACTCTGTGTTACAGGGAATTGATAAAATTATTCCGGTTGACGTTTACGTTCCCGGATGTCCTCCAAGACCGGAGCAGATTATTGAAGGTGTAATGCAGGTTCAGGCTTTAGCAGAAAGCGAAAGCATCAGAAGAAGAGATATGCCTGAATACCAAAAATTATTAGATTCTTACAACATTAGCAACTAACGGAAATGACGAACGAATTTGTATTAGAAGCAATCACAAGAGAATTTCCGGAATCTGTAATCTCAAGTTCAGAGCCTTACGGAATGTTGACTGTTGAAGTGAAGAAAGAAGATATCAAGAAGATTATTCACTATCTTAAAGATTCATCGTTGGAATTTAATTTCCTTACAGATATTTGTGGAATCCATTACCCAGAATTTCCGGACAAAGAAATAGGCGTTGTATATCATTTACATAATATGATGGCCAACTTCAGAATCCGTTTGAAGATTTTTATGTCCAGAGAAAATATCGAAGTTGATTCTCTTGTAGAATTATACGCCGGAGCCAACTGGATGGAAAGAGAAACTTTTGATTTCTACGGAATTAAATTTAAAGGACACCCTGATCTTAGAGCTATTTTAAATATGGAAGATCTTGGATACCACCCAATGTTGAAAGAATATCGTCTTGAAGATGGCACAAGAACAGACAAGAACGATAGCATGTTCGGAAGATAAAAATAATGCAATAAGCAATAAGTAATAAGCAATAGCTTAAAGCCTAAAGCCTAGAGCCTAAAGCATTTAAATTATGAAAGATAACTCATTATCTAATATACTAAACCAGTACGACAGTAAGGAGCAAATTGATGGTCAATTATACACCCTTAATTTAGGTCCTACCCACCCTGCTACTCACGGGATTTTCCAGAATATCTTAACGATGGATGGAGAAAGAATCCTCCACGCAGAGCAGACCGTGGGATATATCCACAGAGCGTTTGAAAAGATTTCTGAAAAAAGAAATTATTCTCAGATCACTACCCTTACCGACCGTATGAATTACTGTTCTGCACCAATCAACAATTTGGGTTGGCACATGACAGTTGAGAAGCTGATTGGAGTTAAAGTTCCTAAGCGTGTAGACTACATGCGCGTAATTTTGATGGAATTAGCAAGAATCGGTGACCACCTTATTTGTAATGGGGTAACCGGGATGGATGCAGGAGCAATTACAGGTCTTACTTACATGTTCATTGAAAGAGAACGTATTTATGATATGTATGAGCAGATTTGTGGAGCAAGAATGACGACAAATATGGGAAGAATTGGAGGTTTTGAAAGAGATTTCACTCCAAAATTCCATGAGTTATTGAAGGATTTCTTAAAAACTTTCCCTGCAAGATTTGCAGAATTCGGTCAATTATTAGAAAGAAACCGAATCTTTATGGACAGAACCATTGGTGCAGGAGCAATTTCTGCTGAAAGAGCATTAAGCTATGGTTTTACAGGTCCAAATTTACGTGCAGCAGGTGTAGATTATGATGTAAGAGTTGCACAGCCTTATTCTTCTTATGAAGATTTCGACTTTATCATTCCGGTAGGAACTGCAGGTGATACTTACGACCGTTTCATGGTTCGTCAGCAGGAAATCTGGGAATCCCTTAAAATAATCAATCAAGCATACGATAATCTTCCTGAAGGGCCATTCCACGCGGATGTTCCTGATTTCTATTTACCGGAAAAAGCTGATGTTTACAGCAAAATGGAAGCATTAATTTACCATTTCAAAATTGTAATGGGAGAAACTGATGTTCCTAAAGGAGAAGTTTATCACGCTGTAGAAGGTGGAAACGGAGAATTAGGTTTTTATCTAGTGAGTGATGGTGGAAGAAGTCCTTATAGACTGCACTTCAGAAGACCATGTTTTATCTACTACCAAGCGTATCCTGAGATGATTACAGGTTCTGTAATCTCTGATGCGATTGTGACGATGTGTAGTATGAATATTATTGCGGGAGAATTAGACGCATAATTTAGATATTAGAAAAAAGATGAAAGAAAAAAGACTTTCATCACCTTATATAAAACGAATTTAGAATATTGAACTTTAGAATATTTTCTTATTGATTCTTTAGTCTTTAATTAGAGATAAAAAATGAGCGAAACAATAGCTTTTAAACCGGAAAGTTTAGCACAGGTACATAAAATTATGGCGAGATATCCTGAAGGTAGACAAAAATCTGCTCTTCTTCCTGTTCTACACATAGCACAGAAAGAATTCGGAGGATGGTTAGACGTTCCTGTGATGGATTATGTTGCTGAATTATTAAGTATTAAGCCAATTGAAGTATATGAAGTAGCTACTTTTTATACCATGTTCAATATGAAACCGG
Source organism: Chryseobacterium glaciei (assembly GCF_001648155.1). NCBI lineage: Bacteria > Pseudomonadati > Bacteroidota > Flavobacteriia > Flavobacteriales > Weeksellaceae > Chryseobacterium > Chryseobacterium glaciei. The sequence continues at coordinate 1,211,742 of NZ_CP015199.1, forward strand.
TTGGTAAATATGTCTTGGAAGTTTGCAGAACTGGACCTTGTATGGTTTGCGGAAGCGAAAAAATCCTAGATCATATCAGAACTAAACTGAACATTAAGGATGGAGAAACTACAGAAGACGGTATGTTTACCCTAAAACCGGCTGAATGTCTTGGGGCTTGTGGATATGCACCAATGTTGCAGTTAGGGAAATTTTTTCATGAAAATTTAACAATAGAGAAAGTTGACGAAATCCTAGATCTTTGTAGAGAAGGGCAAGTTGATTTGGGCTAATAGAAATTTAAAATCTGAGATTTTAAATTAATTTGAATTTTAACAATTAAATGCAAGCAGCCAAAAGCCAATTGCAATAAGCATATTAAAATGAGTAAAAAACTTTTACTTAAGGACGCACATATAGAAGGTATTCGCTACTTTGAAACTTACCGTAAACAGGGAGGTTACACAGCAGCTGAAAAAGCCTTGAAGATGACACCTGAGGAAATCTTGGAAGAAGTAAAAACTTCCGGACTTCGTGGACGTGGTGGAGCAGGATTTCCAACAGGAATGAAGTGGAGCTTTTTGGCAAAACCGGAAGGCGTACCAAGACACTTGGTAGTAAATGCCGATGAATCCGAGCCGGGAACGTTCAAAGACAGATATTTGATGGAATTTCTTCCTCATTTATTGATCGAAGGAATGTTGATCTCATCTTTTGTTTTAGGTTCAAATGTTTCTTATATCTATATCCGTGGAGAATATTCTTGGATTCCGGATATCTTAGAAGAAGCCATTGAAGAAGCTAAAGCTGCAGGATTTTTAGGTAAAAACATCTTAGGAACTGGTTTCGATTGTGAAATTTATGTTCAAAGAGGTGGTGGAGCTTATATCTGTGGTGAAGAAACAGCATTGCTTGAATCTCTTGAAGGTAAAAGAGGAAACCCAAGACTAAAACCACCATTCCCAGCTGTAAAAGGACTTTGGGAAAGACCAACGGTTGTAAATAACGTTGAATCTATTGCAGCAATTGTTCCTATCATTGATATTACAGGAGCTGAATACGCTAAAATTGGAGTTGGAAGATCTACAGGTACAAAATTAATTTCTGCTTGCGGAAATATTAATAAGCCAGGAGTTTACGAAATCGACATGACCATTACGGTTGAAGAATTCATTTACTCTGATGAATATTGTGGTGGTATTGCGAACGGTAAGAAGCTAAAAGCTTGTATTCCGGGAGGTAGTTCAGTACCAATTGTTCCGGCTAATCTATTATTAAGAACCGTAAACGGAGAACCAAGATATATGAACTACGAATCATTGGCTGACGGTGGATTTGCTACCGGAACAATGATGGGTTCAGGAGGTTTCATTGTTTTAGATGAAGACCAGTGTATTGTAGAACATACCATGACGTTGGCAAGATTTTATCACCACGAAAGTTGTGGACAATGTACACCTTGCCGTGAAGGAACGGGATGGATGCATAAAATCTTAAAGAAAATTGAGAAAGGAGAAGGAAAAATGGAAGATATCGATCTACTTTGGGATATCCAGAGAAAAATCGAAGGAAATACTATTTGTCCTTTAGGTGATGCAGCAGCTTGGCCTGTAGCAGCAGCAATTCGTCACTTTAGAGACGAGTTTGAATGGCATGTGAAAAATCCGGAATTGTCTCAGACACAAAATTACGGACTGGCAAACTACGCAGATCCAATTCCTGCTGTTGAAAAAAATGCTTAGTTAAAATTAAAATGAAGAAGTTATTAGTTGTTGGATTAATGATGTCCGGGCTTGCTTTTGCGCAGGTTAAAAAAGATACATTAGAGAAAGAATATAAACTGGAGGTAGCTCCTTTAGATAAGGTTGAAAAGAAACAGAAGCCTAATCCATTAAGTAAGAAAGGTCAGTTTTTCGTTTTTTATGGTTGGAATAGAGCTGCTTATAGTAATTCTGATATCCATTTTCAAGGAAACGGTTACGATTTTCAATTGAATAATGTATCAGCGCAGGACAGACCTACAAAATTTGGAATCGTTTATATTGATCCAAGTTGGTTTACCGTAACGCAGTATAATTTCAGACTAGGATATTTTATTAAAGATAATTTAGCATTGGTACTTGGGATAGATCATATGAAATATGTGATGGATCAGAACCAGACAGTAGATTTTAAAGGTCATATTTCAGATCCTCAGTATGCAGGAATGGTACAGAACGGACAGGTAGATTTATCTGATTCACAGTTTCTTACTTTTGAGCATACAGATGGACTTAATTATGAAAATTTAGGTCTTGAGAAATACAAAAATCTTATTCATAAAAAAAATATAGATTTAGTATGGTCTTATGGAGCCGGAATCGGAGTAATGTTTCCTAAAAGTAATGTAAAACTTTTCGGAAATGAAAGAAGTGACCGTTTTCACGTTGCAGGTATGGGAACTGATATCAGATCCAGTTTAAACTTAGTTTTCTGGAAAAACTGGATGATCAGAGTAGAAGGAAAAGCCGGTTATATTAATATGTGGGATATCAAAACTACATTGAATAACAAGCCTGACAAAGCACAACAGGATTTTGTTTTCGGACAAGTTCTGGCAGGAATCGGATATACATTTAATACGAAGAAGCATAATTAAAAAGTGAATCAACATATTCAAAATATTAAAATTTCCAATTTCAAATCAATTAAAGATTTGAACATAGAAGGTTGCAAAAAAATAAATATTTTTGCAGGGAAGCCTAATGCTGGAAAGAGTAATCTTTTGGAGGCTTTGGGGATTTTTGATTTGTTTTTCAATCCTATAGATCGTCAAAATCTTAAAAACTTTATAAGGTATGAAAATTTTAGTGATCTATTTTTTGAAGGAGACTATAGTAAGACTTCAAAAATTACATTAAACACCCATCGTATTTTTTCATTTTATAGCGCTGCTAATCAAATATTAAAAATTCACTTAGAGAATAAATCAAGTGAAAAAACCAAAATAATTGAATATTCTATTACAGGAAATGAAGAGAGATCATCTGTTCCTATTTCTGATTTGATGAAAAGATTTGATTTAAATATCAAAAAATATTCTTTTAAAATAGAAAATGAAATAGTTAAATATTCTAACTCTTTAATTTCTCCTTTTGGAGAAAATATTAGCACAATAATTTCAAGTAATCCTGAAATTAGAAATTTTGTTAATCACTTTTTATCAATAAATAATTTAAAACTATTAATTGAAAGAGGTTCTAATGAATTAAAAATTTTTAAAGAATATGAAGATGGAACAGTCTTTACTCTTCCATATAATATGATTGCAGATACACTTCAAAGACTTATTTTCTATAAAACAGCAATTATGAGTAATCAAGATTCTGTTTTATTATTTGAAGAACCAGAAGCACATTGTTTTGAACCGTATATTTTAGAATTTACTAATGAGGTAAAGTACAATGAAAACAATAATCAGTTTTTCATGGTTACTCACAGTGATTTTATTATTCAGGAATTTTTGAGAGATGAAGAAAGTAAAAACAACTTGCAGATTTATTTAGTTAATAATGTAGAAGGAAAAACGGAAGTAAAGAAGCTAGATAAAGAAAAAAATGATGATGTTTATGAGTATGGGATGAATGTATTTTTCAACTTCGACAGTCTTTGGGAAAATAATTAATCATGGAAAGGGTTGTTGCAGTTGAATGTTTTGCAGATAAATATTTTTTCGGAAAGTTATTACAAAATGAAAAACGTATCCGAAAAGAAAAAAATAAAAATGAAGTTATAAAAGCTTTTGAAAGAGTAAAAGGAGAATTTCTTATCGGAATTGTAGATGAAGACAGAAAAGATTTATTACTCAATCCTAATTTAAAAAACTTCGAGAAAATTAAAGAAGGAAATAGTTTCAAAATTTATAAGGATAAAACAAAATATCAATTTATTTTTGCACTTTGTCCTAAGGCCTTTGAAGATTGGATTTGTCAATTTTTAAAATGTCAAAATAAGGATTTAGTTGAATTTGATTATATTGATTTTGAATCATTTAAAAAAGAAACTAAAAGTGAACAAATAGATAAGGAAAATAAGTATAAAAATTTGGTTAAGCATATCATTCAAACTTATCCAGATTTTGATAATCATATCAGAGAATTTAAAATTCATATTGATTATCTGCTTACAGAAACTTATAATTTTAATTTAGAAAGATTTAAAAATTTATAGCTTAATTAAGCGAAAAGCATAGAATATGAGCGAAGAGGTTAAAAAATTCACAATAACTATAGACGGACAAACTACCGAAGTTTTGCCTGGTACTTCTATTCTTGAAGCAGCAAGACAAATCGGTGGAAAATCTGTACCTCCTGCAATGTGCTACTATAGCAAATTGGAAACCAGTGGAGGAAGATGTAGAACTTGCTTAGTAGAAGTTTCGAAAGGATCGGAAGCAGATCCTCGCCCTATGCCAAAATTAGTTGCAAGTTGCAGAACTAACGTAATGGATGGTATGGAAGTTAAAAATCTTTCTTCTGAAAAAGCTCAGGAAGGAAGAAAGGCGGTTACCGAATTTTTATTAGTAAATCACCCACTAGACTGTCCTGTATGTGATCAGGCTGGTGAATGTCATCTTCAGGATCTTGGATATGAGCACGGAAATCTTCAGACAAGAACTGAGTTTGAAAGAAATACATACGAAGCAGACGACCTTGGTCCGAATATTAAGTTGAATATGAACCGTTGTATTCTTTGCGCAAGATGCGTATTGACAGCAAATCAATTGACAGAGACTAGAGAGCATGGAATTCTTTTCAGAGGAGATCACGCAGAAATTTCTACCTATTTAAATAAAGCTTTAGATAACGACTACATCGGAAATATTATCGATGTTTGTCCTGTTGGAGCATTAACAGACAGAACTTCTCGTTTTGCAAGCAGAGTTTGGTTCACAAAACCAATGAATGCTACTTGTAAATGTGGTAAATGTTCAGGAAAAGCTGTTGTTTGGATGAAAGGTGACGAGATTGTAAGAGTTACTGCCAGAAAAGATCAGTGGGGAGAAGTTGAAGAATTCATCTGTGATACATGTCGTTTCGAAAGAAAAGAACTTTCAGATTGGAATATTGAAGGTCCTAGACATATCGACAGACATTCTGTTATTTCATTGAATCACTATGAAAAGCCTAAAGATGAGCTAAGAGTCTTAGACAATCCAATGGCTAAGGAAATCAGTGAAAAAGACGAAAAATAAAATAGTTGGATGCTAGAAGCTGGGAGCTGGAAGTTTTAATCACAAAAACCTACAGTCCACTTTTAACTTCAACCATTTAAAAAAATAAAAAAAAATTGGTAATGTGATGAAGAGTTGATGCCACGACGTGATAAACTTCCAGCTTCCAGCTCCCATCTTCAAACATTTAAATTAAAAAATGGATTTACTTACATTTAAACTTATACTTGTACTTGCGCTTTTCTTGTTATCATTAACGATAGCAGCCTACTCTACTTGGGCAGAAAGAAAAGTTGCTTCTATTATGCAAGATAGAATTGGTCCTAACAGAGCCGGACCTTTCGGATTACTACAGCCTCTTGCAGATGGTGGAAAGTTTTTCTTTAAAGAAGACTTTACGCCTGCCAATGCAGAGAGATTCCTATTTGTATTAGGACCGGCTTTGGTAATGTTTATTTCATTAATCACAGGAGCGGTTATTCCTTGGGGTAAAAGTTTAAATATTGGAGGTACTTCTTTTGATTTACAGGTTGCTAACATTGATGTTGGTGTACTTTTTATCATCGGAATGGCTTCTATTGGTGTTTACGGAATCATGATCGGAGGTTGGGCGTCGAATAACAAATATTCATTATTAGGTGCCATCCGTGCTTCATCTCAGATGATTTCTTATGAATTGGCAATGGGACTTGCTTTACTTTCTATTATTATGATGACAGGAAGTTTAGATCTAAAAGTAATTACTGAAAGCCAGACTACAGGAAAACTTTGGGGAGTGATTCCTTGGGTTTCCGGGATGAACTGGAATATTTTCTACCAACCAGTTGCCTTCCTTGTATTCTTTGTAGCTGCTTTGGCAGAAACCAACAGACACCCTTTCGATTTACCGGAATGTGAATCTGAATTGGTAACAGGATATTCTACAGAATACTCATCAATGAAATTAGGTTTATACATGTTCGGTGAATATGTGAACATGTTTATTTCAAATGCTTTTATGGTTGTTCTTTTCTTCGGAGGGTATAACTATCCGGGAATTGATTGGGTAACTCAGCACTGGGGTGAGAACACTGCAGGAATCTTGAGTGTTGTAGCATTTTTAGCAAAAACTGTAATCGGAATCTTGATCTTTATGTGGATCAGATGGACGCTTCCAAGGTTTAGATATGACCAATTAATGCACCTAGGTTGGAAAACATTAATTCCAATGGCATTGGTGAACTTAATTATTACAGGTGCTGTAATTTTAGCATTTGCAAACTAAGAAATAGATAAGAATATATTTTTAACGCTGAATAAAAATTCGGCCTAAAAAAAATAAAATAAATGAAACTTACTAACAGATCAAAAGTTGTTTCTAACAAAGAAATGACCCTTGCTGAGAAAATCTACCTCCCGGCGATTTTCAAAGGTATGGGGATTACATTTAAGCATGCTGTAAGAACCGTTATGAAAGGTGCTCCTGCAGTTTATTCGTATCCTGAAGTACAGAAGCCAAGAACGACTATCTGGAGAGGTCAGCACGTTTTGAAAAGAGACGAGGAAGGCAGAGAAAGATGTACAGCTTGTGGACTTTGTGCGGTAGCATGCCCTGCAGAAGCAATTACAATGACTGCGGCTGAAAGAACGAAAGAAGAAAAAGGCCTTTACAGAGAAGAGAAATATGCCTCAGTATATGAAATCAATATGCTAAGATGTATTTTCTGCGGTATGTGTGAAGAAGCTTGTCCGAAATCTGCAATCTATCTTACAGACAGATTGGTAGACGTGGAAACCAACAGAGGTTCTTTCATCTACGGAAAGGAAAAGTTAGTCGAAAAAATAAATGAAAGGATTGATATCACTACAAGACAATCCGAGAAACAAAAAAATGCGGTAAAATAATGGATCAGTTTTTATTTTTCTTGGTGGCGTTTTTAGCAGTGGCTAGTGCAGTGTATTTTGTATTTGCAAGAAATCCTTTATATGCTATTTTGTCATTAATTGTCACGATGTTTTCCATTGCAGGAATGTACATTCTTTTGAATGCACAATTCTTAGCAATTATTCAGATTATAGTGTATGCCGGAGCGATCATGGTATTATTCCTTTATATACTGATGATGCTTAACCTTAATAAAGAAGACGAAAGTAAGAAGAGCAATACTTTAAAATTTATTGGTGTTTTTACAGCAGGTCTTTTATTAATTGGAGTTTTAGGCGTATTCAGAGGAGTACAAGACAAACATATTGTTGCAGATAATGTAGACAAAGGGGTTGGTCTTACTAAAAATCTGGGTAGACTTTTGTTTAACGAATATGTTTTGCCGTTTGAGCTTGCCTCGATTCTTATTTTAGCAGGTATTGTAGGTGCGGTATTAATCGGTAAAAAAGATTTATAAAATTATGGGAGAAGTAAATACATTTATACAAAGCGTCCCTCTAGATTATTTCATAATTCTTTCTTCAGTATTGTTCTGTTTGGGAGTATTGGGAGTATTGTTGAGAAAAAACGCTATTGTTATTTTGGGTTGTGTTGAGCTTATGCTGAATTCTACAAACCTTTTATTAGCTGCATTTTCAGCCTACAAAGGGAATGGCGACGGACAACTTTTAGTTTTCTTCATTATGGTGGTGGCTGCTGCGGAAGTAGCAGTAGGTTTGGCAATTATTGCTATGCTATATAGAAATACCCGTTCTGTGGATGTAAGTATATTTAATAAATTAAGAGGATAAGAATGGAAAATTTAGTGTATGCAATAGTACTTTTACCACTTTTAGGTTTTCTTATTAACGGTTTATTCGGGAAAAATCTTCCAAAGATAGTTGTTGGAAGTTTGGCTACGATTGCTGTTTTCGGATCTTTCTGTATCGCAGTAAGCCTTTTCATGAATTTCGATTCTGAAAGCCAGCCTGTAATTGTAAAAGCTTTTGAATGGTTTAGAGTAAATGGAATTCAGATCAATTTTGGTTTCCAGATCGATCAATTATCATTAATGATGATTATGGTCATCACAGGAATCGGATCTTTGATTCACCTGTACTCTATCGGATATATGAGTCATGATAAAGGTTTCTATAAGTTTTTTACTTATTTAAATCTATTTATCTTCTCAATGTTATTATTAGTAATGGGAAGCAACTACCTTATCTTATTCATCGGATGGGAAGGTGTAGGATTGTGTTCTTATTTATTGATCGGATTTTGGTATACCAACGAAGAATATGGTAAAGCGGCAAGAAAAGCTTTCATCATGAACAGAATTGGTGACTTAGCATTATTGATCGGTATCTTTATGATCGCTTCTCAAACCAATGCGGTAGATTATCTTACAGTAGCTCAAAACGCAGGAAAATTTGAATTAGACGGATCTGTAATTATCTTTATTACGGCGAGTTTATTTATCGGTGCAACTGGTAAATCGGCTCAGGTTCCTTTATATACTTGGTTACCGGACGCGATGGCAGGACCAACTCCTGTATCAGCATTGATCCACGCGGCAACGATGGTTACGGCAGGTATTTATTTAGTGGTAAGATCAAACTTCTTATTTACTTTAGCACCAACCGTTCAGGACGGAATCTTATTAATAGGATTCTTAACCGCTGCTTTAGCTGGTTTCTATGCTCTTCGTCAAAACGATATCAAAAAAGTATTGGCATATTCTACAGTTTCACAACTTGGATTTATGTTCATTGCTTTAGGATTAGGAGCCTACACAACAGCAATGTTCCACGTAATGACGCACGCTTTCTTCAAAGCATTGTTATTCTTAGGAGCAGGTTCTGTAATTCACGCAATGAGCAACGAGCAGGATATGCGTTTCATGGGAGGTCTTAAAAAGTACATTCCTATTACTCACGCTACATTCCTTATCGGAACATTGGCAATTTCAGGATTCCCTTTATTATCAGGGATGATTTCTAAAGACGAAATTTTAGTGGCTGCTTATGCTAAAAACCCTATTTACTGGGTAATGTTATTCATTTTAGCGGCAATCACTGCAACCTATATGTTCAGACTGTATTACCTGACTTTCCACGGAGAGTTCAGAGGTACAGAAGATCAGAAACACCATTTACATGAAAGTCCGACAAGCATGACATTACCATTGATCGTCTTGGCTATTCTTTCTGTATTGGGTGGATTAATTAACCTTCCTCACTTCATCGGACATGGTCATTATGCTAAACTAATGGAATGGCTTAAACCTGTTCTTACCGAGGAAAGTTTCAAACAAATGGAAAATACCCTTTCAGGAGTTCCTTTTAATACTGAAATGATCCTTCTTGGAGCAACAGTATTAATGTTCTTCGCTGTTTGGTTTATTGTGAAAAATACTTATGTAAATAAGAAGAAAATGGCTCTTGCTGAAGAGAACTACACCGGATGGGAAAAGCTTTCTGCTAAAAAACTATATGTAGACGAACTTTACAATGCATTAATTGTAAAAACTGTTGAAGGATTAGGACGTGGAGGAAAGATGTTTGATAAGGGAATACTGGATCGTTTCGTTGACTTTGTGGGCGAAGGCGCTGAAGACAGCGGTAGATCTATGAAACGTATCCAAAACGGAAACGTTGAGACATACATACTTATCATGTCTTTAGCTGTGGGAATTATACTGATTGTTAACTTTATATTACAATAATGTCTGGTTTATTATTAACATTATTACTATTACCTCTAGTAGGTTCGGGACTGGTTTTTGCCTGGAAAGACAAATCCAGCAAATATTTGGCATTAGGAATTGCATTGGTTCAAATGCTTATTACGTTTTACATCGCAGCGGATTTCGATTTTAATCCAACGGTAGACAGCGTATTACAGCACGAGATCAATTATCCTTGGTCACAATTTATTAAAAGCTCTCTTCATTTCGGAATTGACGGAATGAGCTTGCTGCTTTTATTATTGACCAACATCTTAACACCGATCATCATTTTATCTTCATTTAATGAAAATGTGAGTTACAGAAACTCTTTCTATGGTTTGATCTTGCTTATGCAGTTCGGATTGGTTGGAGTTTTCACCTCTTTGGACGGCTTACTGTTCTACATTTTCTGGGAAGTAACTTTGATCCCAATTTGGTTTATTGCCGGACTTTGGGGGCAGGAAAATAAAAGATTGGAATTCACTACGAAATTCTTTGTCTATACATTCGTTGGATCTTTATTCATGTTGGTAGGATTGATTTATGTTTACAATCATTCTGCATCATTTGCATTAACAGATCTATACAATGCTACATTAAACGAAACTCAACAGACTGTGGTCTTCTGGTTTATTTTCTTTGCTTTTGCAGTGAAATTACCGGTATTCCCTTTCCACACATGGCAGCCTGATACTTATACCTACTCTCCTACTCAAGGATCGATGTTGTTATCTGGTATTATGCTAAAGATGGCGGTTTATGGAGTTCTTCGTTACTTATTACCAATTACTCCAATTCCAATTGCAGGAATTTCAGGACAAATTGTAATCATTCTTGCAATCGTAGGAATTGTTCACGGAGCATTAATTGCAATCATCCAGACAGATATGAAGAGAATCATTGCATATTCTTCTTTCTCTCACGTTGGATTGATGGTAGCAGGTATCTTTGCTTCTGCAGTAGTTACTTTAAGAGGATCATTCACAATCGAAGGTGCTGAAGGAGCTTTAGTACAAACTTTTGCTCACGGTATCAACGTGGTAGGTTTATTCTACTGTTGTGATATTTTATATAAAAGATTTAAATCAAGAGACATCAGACAAATGGGAGGTTTAGCGAAAGTGGCGCCGAAGTTTGCTGTATTATTCTTGATCATTGTATTAGGTTCAATGGGAGTTCCATTAACCAACGGATTCATCGGAGAATTTATCTTGTTGAAATCTGTATATGATTTTAACGGATTAGCAGCAGTAATCGCTGGTCTTACGGTAATTCTTTGTGCTGTTTACTTATTGAGATTCTACGGAAAAGCAATGTTTGGAGAAGGGAATGATGCCGTATTAAGCACAGCAAAAGATCTATCTGCAGTAGAATTTTCTGTATTGGCAAGTATCGCAGTTTTCGTGATCTTACTAGGTGTTTTTCCACAACCGGTAATTACAATGGTAAGTAGCTCAGTGAAGTTTATCTACACAGCTATGGCTAATTAGAAATTAAAAGATTTAAAAATTAAAAAATTAAGAGAGAGTATGAAATTTAGGACCTATTTTTATTCTGAATTTCAGTTCTCAAATCTCAAATCTATATTATGAGTGTTTTAATTATTGTTTTCCTAACGGCAATTGTTGCGTTATTTTCAGGAGTTTTCGAACAAGGAAAATTCGCAAGATACATTGGGATTTTTGGATTAATCATCGCATTGTATGTAAGCTTCATGCCAGGACTTGCTTTTTTCGAAAAGTACAGACACATGTATGATTATACTGCAAATACTGCCTTATTTACAAAAATATCAATTGTAACTACTTTATTATTATTCTTTTTGGGAGGTTTTGCATTCAGCAATCACAGAAGCCACCAGTCAGAATTGTATGCATTGATGTTATTTGCTCTTTGTGGAGGAATTACCCTTTTCGGTTTCCAAAACTTAGTAACATTATTCTTAGGAGTAGAAATTCTTTCCATTCCTTTATATGTAATGGCAGGTACCAACAAAACTGATCTAAGATCAAACGAAGCTTCTATCAAATATTTCCTAATGGGTGCATTTGCAACAGGATTCCTCTTGTTTGGTATTGCGTTTATCTATGGAAGTACAGGAACTTTCGATTTATATAAAATTCATGATTTTGGAACTCAGAATCCTAAAAATGTAATGTTCATTTTGGGAGTTCTATTAATGCTTTGTGCAATGGCTTTTAAAGTTGCATTAGCACCTTTCCACATGTGGAGTCCTGATGTTTATTCAGGTTCACCATCATTGATTACTGCTTTCATGGCAAGTGTTGTGAAAATCTCAGGATTCTATGCGTTATTCAGATTAATGACGATTGGTTTCGCAGGCGTTACTCATGACTGGATCAATGTATTCGGAGTATTCCTAATCATCACCTTATTCTTAGCCAACGCAATGGGTCTTGCACAGACTAATGCGAAGAGAATGTTGGCCTATTCATCAGTTTCTCACGCAGGATACATCGGTTTGGTTTTCTTCGGAATGACGAGCCTTTCTACGTATAACTTAGCATTTTATTTATTTGCTTATTCGTTATCTACAGTAGGTGTATTTATGTGTTTGATCTGGGTAGAAAAATTAAAGAGAGAAACTTCTTTCGGAGCATTCAAAGGATTGGCAAAATCTGAGCCTTTGTTGGCAACAGTTGCAGCAATCTCATTGCTTTCAATGGCTGGAGTTCCTTTAACAGCAGGTTTCATGGGTAAATTTTCTTTATTTTCTCAGGCGATGAACGGAGCAGCTTTCTTAGTATTGGTAGCCGTTTTAGGTTCTGCAATTTCAATTGCTTTTTATCTAAGACTAATTGTTGCGATGTTCTTCTTTAAAGAAACAACGTTTAAAACATCAGAAAAAGTAACCTTAACTTATAATATTGTTGCAGTTTTCATTATCGCTTCAATTATTATGCTAGGAATCTTCCCGGATCTGTTTGCAAAGCAGTTCGGATTGTAAGAATCAACATAAAAATATAAAAGCACAACCTTCAAGTTGTGCTTTTTTCATAACTTTACTTTAAATTTCAACTTTTGTCAAATCTTTACAAAAAAGATGCTCCATTTCAGGTTTTTATATCATTCAAAAAATATTTGGATGTTCTTGAGCATATTCGATATAACGACAGATTAGAATACCGTGTTAATTACGCTGAATCTTTAATTGAAAAAACCAAAAACTTTAAAGAACTTAAAGAAGGTTTTCAGGATACTGCATTATTAGACAAACATGAAGATCTCATCAGGCTTTTATTGGCCGACCTATTTCCGACAGGTTTAACGAATAATGAAATAAAAGCGGCAAGTATTCCGCTTTCAAATATCACTTTTAATTATACCGAAAGGTTTAAAAACATCCTTAAAGACGCCGGAAAAGATTTTGAAATAGAGCTTAGAAATATCGATGACGATGAGTTTTATGTATTTTGCTGCTGTCTAATTTTACAGAGTTATTTCAAAAAAGATATAAAAAGTACTTTTCCGTTTTATTATGACATTCCCAACAAACTGGGAATCATGAAGCATTATAAAATTACGGTGAATTCTGATTTTACCGAACTTTTTCCTACAGATAAGGCCACTATACCAACAGATGAAGTTATTGATATGCTTTTAGAGAATATTGATGATTTTAAACTTTGGAAAAAACACTTTCCGTCACAATCTTGGTTATTGAAAGGTTTTACCATTATTTCCCTTGTAGATTGTACCTCGGAAGTTGCATTGTCAGATTTGAAATCAAGCATGATACAGATCGACCCTGAAAATTTGAATCCTGATGAAAATTTAACCGAAATATTCAAATCCTATTTTGATGTTCCGGAACTTAATTTTGGGTTAATGCTTTTCAATAAAAAAGATCAGAGCCTTGAAAAACTTCCGATTTATGAAAACGTTTTTACCAATCATATTTTAGATTTCTGGATTAATGCTTTTGATGAAGAAACAAGGAAAAATACGTTTGATAATTTAAATCATAATTCTAAAGCAATCGTTGTTTCAAATGTTGATAAGTTGGATGAGGAAATAAAAAATATAGCTTCTTTCAACATTTTAAAGGATAATAACATCAACAGTTTCATGGTAATTCCTATTATGAAAGATAACGAATTATTAGCAATTATGGAATTTACTTCTCCCCATGCTAATAGTTTCAACGGATTAAAACTTAAAAAACTCGAGTTTTTTACTGACATGATTCTTTTTTCAATCAACCGATTCAGTTTTGAGAAAAATTATCAGATCGAAGCCATTATTCAGCGAGAATATACCTCCATACATGACAGTGTTGTATGGAAATTTAGAAATGAAGCAGAAAAATATTTCAACGCTTCTTTAGGTAAAAAAATATATACTTTAAAACAGATTTCATTTAAAAATCTTACGCCACTTTTTGGTTTTTCGGATATCCGTTCGTCTTCGGAAAAACGTTTTAATTTAATGCTTGAGGATCTTAATCAGCAGATTGACGGTCTTCATGATATTTTTTCATTAATTAACTCAGATTCTGAAAAATATTTATTGGCTTTGGATATATTTGAGAATGAATTAAACAACGAAATAAAAGCAGATACAGAGCAACGTCTCCAAAGATTATTGAGAGAAGAAATACACCCTTATTTGCAGGGAAAACTGGAAGTACAGGCAAGTGGAGAAATCAAAACAAAGATCAAAGATTATTTTACACAGGTTTTCACTCAAAGTGATCTGTTTTATGCGAATAGAAAAAGCTTAGATGATTCTATCACTCTGGTTAATCGAAAATTGGCTGATGTATTGGATGAAAATCAGGTAAAAGCCCAACAGATCTTTCCACATTATTATGAGAGATTTAAATCAGACGGAATAGAGCATAATTTATTCACAGGTCATAATATTGCTCCAGAACTTCATTATTCATCAAAAATCGTTCATCAGTTAAGATATTGGCAATTGAAAACCGTCTGCAAAATGGAGCAGGATTTTCAAAGTTTCAAAAAAGATCTGCCGATTTCTTTAGATATTGCTTCATTGATTTTTGTTTATAACGAAAAAATAGACATCCGTTTCCGAATGGATGAAAAGCGTTTTGACGTAGACGGAGCTTACAATTCGTACTATGAAATTATCAAAAAACGTCTTGATAAAGCCCACATAAAAGATTCAACGGAAAGAATTACCTGTCCCGGAAAAATCACAATCGTGTATTTCGGAATGGAAAATCAAAAGGAATATTTGGATTATATTTCCAGACTTCAGAAAAAAGGAATTCTTCAGTCTGATGTAGAATTTTTGAGGGTTGAAGATTTGCAGGGAATTACAGGATTATTGGCGTTGAGAATATCTTTAGTTCAAATTTAATCAACAAAATAAGAATCCGGTTTCTTCAATTCACCTTGCGGAATTTCTGCCTGTTCGAAAATAGAAAACTCAATCGTTCGGCAAATACTGTTCAAAGCAAGATCATTTTCTTCCTCACCAAATGGTTCTGCAATCTCCTGAATAATAGCATCTAAAGCAATAAAAGTATAACTTATCAACAGCACAATCAAAGGCATCATCCAGCCAAGGCTGTCAACCAATCCAAAAGGCAGCCAAAAACAGTATAAATAAACGGTTCTGTGCAGTAAAACGCTGTAAGCAAAAGGCAAAGGAGTATTGTAAATTCTCTCGCAACCACCGGAAATATTAGAAAACTGATTCAACTGATGATCCAATGAAGTCAAAATAATCGTGTCGATATTTCCTTTTTTATTCTGCTCGTTCAGCCAATCTGCAATAAACCCCAATATAATACTTGGAATGAATTTTTTCCCCTCCAATTGCTTAACCTGCTCAGGAGAAAGCAATCGCAAAAGGTGCTCAGTGTCGGATTTATCTCTTAATTGATAATTTAATGACCAGCAAAATGCCGAAATTATTTTTACAATTTTTCGTTTTTCTTCTTTAGCTTCGGGAGAATTATTATTTATTAATGAAAAAATCTGTCTTGTAAGAGATCGAGTTTCAATAACCAACAGTCCCCAAAGTTTCCTTCCTTCCCAATAACGGTCATAGCTTGCAGAATTACAGAATCCCATAAAAATGGCTAAAGCTAAACCTATCAATGTAAAAATTGTAGGATTAAGATGAACTTTATAATCGTAAATTTTTCCTTTAAAAAGGTAAACCGCGAAAGAAAACAACGTAATAAGAACAAGCTGGACAATAATTTTCTTCAATACAGAACCTTTCCATATGAATAACATTTTCAGCCAATTCGTACGCTGTCTTACAATCATTTTTTTATATTAAATTAAAAATTATAGCGAAAGAAAAGCATACGCAAAAGACAGAACGGAAATAATAATT
Organism: Chryseobacterium glaciei; assembly: GCF_001648155.1. NCBI lineage: Bacteria > Pseudomonadati > Bacteroidota > Flavobacteriia > Flavobacteriales > Weeksellaceae > Chryseobacterium > Chryseobacterium glaciei. The sequence goes on from NZ_CP015199.1 coordinate 1,227,906, forward strand.
CCGGCCATAAAAATCTGATATGTGATCGATAAAAGCTTATATTTTCTGTCTAAAACTTTCCCCAAATAATACAAATCCTTCACCATAGAATCGTAGATATACTCTCTGTCTTGAATCAGGTCTTTCATTGCATCATGAAAATCTCCAAACAGCATTTGATGGAAATTTCCGAAGAATAAAAGATTCACTTTTCTATCTTTAACATCTTGATTGCTAAAATTGGTCTTGGTAACGTTCGGTTTTGTAGATAAAATAGCAAAAATGATCGTCAAAACACTCGATAAAAGCAAAACAAAGCTCGGAATAATAAGATGTGAGTTTTTCGGAGTATCCAGTTTAGGAACCAAAACAGAAAGACAAACCGAAATAATGATCGCATTTACAGAAAGTAAAATATTCGCTTTGCTGTCGGCAATATCGCTTAATCTTGTGTGATTATTCAATGTTACTCTGAACAAAGTATCAACACTTCTGTCAGATTTTGGCTCTTTTGGTTCTTTTTTGCTGTCGGAATTATCTTTTTTATCATCTTCTTTTTCTAATTTTTTCTCGATCTTTTTGATGTTTTTCTTTTTCAAAGGATTCCAGTTTTCTTTGGCATAATCGGTGTAATATTGGTGCTTATTTTTAAGCATATCCAGATTTCCCTCATTCCATTCGTCGTTTGAAAAACATCTTACGTTGGTCAACTCCCACTCTTTTCTCAAAGAATCAGAAATATCATTATAATCATGACTTGCAAAATGACTACAATCTGCGTCTTTAGCTATTTTTTCTAAAAGATTTTGAGGTTCGTACGTAATTTTAGTCGCTAAAATCAGCTTAGAAACATCTTCAATATAATTTTCCGAATAATTTTCTTTTTGTAGAAAATCTTTCAGGATCTCTACTCCTTTTTCTTCATGATTCTGAGCGCACTCAATGTAGCCCGTATCATGAAACCAAAGCGCTAACAATACTTTTTCCTGATCCTCATTGGATACAGGTGTATTTTTCATAATTTCTTCAGCTTTGTTTACCGTATATGTGGTATGAATAAAATTATGATAAAAATATACCGAAGATAACTTATCTTTGAATAAGATTTCAACATAATCTTTGGCTTTGTGTAAAATGCTCATTCCTGAATTTTTGTTATTGTAAATTTATGAATTTATCCTTGAAAAATCATCTAAAAAAAATTCCGATTATCCTCAGACTATTATTGTTCACAGGACTTGTTTATTCCTGCGCAACATATAACGTAAAAAAAGGTAAAAACTTATTTGAAGTTAAAAATTCTGATATAAAATCTGAAAATGACTTTAAAATATTCTTAATCGGTGACGCAGGAAATGCAGACGAAATTCAGGCTCAGAATACGTTGAATCTGCTTAAAAATAAATTAGACTCTGCAGATGAAAAATCAATGTTGATTTTCCTAGGTGATAATATTTACCCTTCAGGAATGCCGAAAGAATCTGATAAAGATTATGTTCTTGCAAAACAAAAGCTGGAAAATCAGCTTGCAATCACGAAAAACTTCAAAGGAAAAACATTAGTTATCCCCGGAAATCACGATTGGTATCATGGTCTGGACGGATTACAAGCTCAGGAAGATTTCGTTAAATCATATTTAAATGATAAGAAATCTTTTTTACCCAAAAACTCCTGCCCGATTGATGATATCAACCTTACTAAAGATATTAAACTAATTGTAATTGATACAGAATGGGCGTTGGTCAATTGGGACAAATATCCGGGAATCAATAAAAATTGCAACATCAAAACCCGCGAAGATCTTTTCGATGAATTTAAAGATTTAGTTAATAAAAATCAGGACAAGAGAATAATTGTTGCGCTTCATCATCCAATCATCAGCAGCGGAACTCATGCAGGCTATACTTCTCCAAAATCTCATCTTTTTCCTTTAAAAAGTAAAGTTCCGGTTCCTGGAGTGGCAAGTTTGGTTAATGTGTTGAGAAGTTCTTCAGGCGCAAGTTTAGAAGATATTAATAATCAACATTATGCAGATCTTGCAAATAGATTGAAAAGCATTGTTCAGGAAAAAGAAAATGTGATCTTTGTTTCAGGACACGATCATAATTTACAATATCACGAGCAGAGAAATATCCGACAAATCATCAGCGGAGCCGGTTCAAAGACCGATCCTGCAACGATTGCTGAAAAAAGTGATTTTTCATATGGAGGAAATGGTTTTGCTGTTTTAAATATGAGAAAAGATCAAAGTTCTGATGTAGAATTTTTTTCAACAAAAGATAATAAATTTAAAAAGCTTAGTCATATTTCGGTTGTTTCAAAACCAGATGTGTTTGTAAACAATTATCCTACTTCTTTTCCGGCTTCCGTTTCATCTACAATTTATCCTAAAAAATTAACCGAAAAAGGAAAATTTTACACTTGGCTTTGGGGCACGCATTACAGAAATTATTACGGAATGCCCATTGAAGCTCAAACAGCCAATATTTCTGAACTGGATGGAGGTTATACTCCTTTTAGAGAAGGCGGAGGAAATCAATCCAACAGTTTGAGATTAAAAGCTAAAGACGGACAGGAATTCGTTATGAGAGGTGTTAAGAAAAGTGCCGTTCGTTTCCTGAACAATATGGCTTTTAAGAAAAGTACTTTCGGAAATGAATTAAACAATACTTTCCCAGAGAAATTCTTACTGGATTTTTATACTACCAATCATCCTTTTACACCATTTTCTGTTGGAAATATGGCTGATAAGATTAATATTTTTCATAGCAACCCGAGATTATTTTATATTCCCAAGCAACAAGGTTTAGGTGAATTCAATATAAATTACGGAGATGAAATGTATATGATTGAAGAACGTTTTTCATCAGATCCAAAAACTTTACAGTCTCTTGACAACGCAAAAGATATTCTTTCTACAGATGATGTTTTGAAAAATTTCACGAAAAATTATAAATATTCGGTAGATCAGGAATCTTACATCAGAGCAAGAATTTTTGACATGCTGATCGGCGATTGGGACAGGCATTCAGACCAATGGAAATGGGCAGAATATTCGGATGGCGACAAAGTGATTTACAAACCGATTGCGAGAGACAGAGATCAGGCTTTCAGTAAATATGACGGAGCGGCTTTTAAGATCATTATGAATGTTCCTGCAATTCGTCACATGAAAACATTTAAAGATGATATTAAAAATGTAAAATGGATGAATATGGAGCCTTATCCGCTAGACTTGGTCTTTTTAAAAGGTTCTACTGAGGAAGACTGGATCGCGCAGGCAAAATACATTCAGGAACATCTGACTGATAAAGATATTGATGAAGCTTTTAATAATATTCCGAAAGAAGTAAAAGATAAAACGATTGCTGATATTCAACGAAAATTAAAATTAAGAAAAACCAAATTACAGGATTACGCAACCAGATATTTTGATGTTTTACAGGAAAAAGTTCCGTTAGCAGGAACCGTGAATCCCGATAAATTTGTGATCACAAAAACTGGAAATTCTGTTGAAGTAAAGCAATATAAATTAGATAAAAACAAAGAAAATCCCGAGCTGGTATTTGAAAAAACTTACAGTGATTCTAAAACAAAAGAACTTTGGATTTACGGTTTGGAAGATGATGATATTTATGAAGTTTCCGGAGACGGAAGACCAAAAATAAATATTAGACTGATCGGAGGTTACAATCATGATGTTTACAATGTGGCCAACGGAAGTAAAGTGAAAATCTATGATTTTAAATCTCAGAAAAACACTTATACAGGCTCAGGAACAAAGCATATTTCTGATGATTATGATGTTAACACCTACAATTATAAACACCCGAAATATAATTTCGTAGCTGGTTATCCGAATGCTGATTACAACCCTGATGACGGCTTAATCATCGGTGTTTTGGCAAATTATACAGTCAATAATTTCATCCGCGATCCTTATACTCAAAAACATAGTTTAAAAGCTAATTTTTATACTGCAACGGGTGGATTTAATTTAGTTTATAAAGGAATTTTCAAGAAAGCAATTTCTGATTGGGATTTTAATTTGGATGCTTCATTTACGACTCCAAGATTTTCAGAAAACTTCTTCGGTTTGTCTAATGAAAATGAATATGACAAAGAAAATGTAGAAAGAGAATACAACAGAGCGAGAATTTCAAAAATAAATTTTGCGCCGTCTATTTCTAAGAAAAGCTGGATGAATCTTGAAAATAAATTTCAGCTTACTTTTGAGAATAATAAAGTGCAGAGCAATAATGACCGTTTTGTAGACCAATCGCCTGATGTAAGACCTGAAGTTTTTACAAGTCAGCAATTTGCGGGGGCAAACTATACTTTTAGTTTTAAAAATTTAGATAATAATGCTTTCCCGACCCTAGGTCTAGAATTCGTTGTGAACGCTGATTGGAAAACCAATCTTTCAAATTTCGATAAAAACTTTTTAACCCTAACAGGAACTTTAGCAATCGATCACAGGCTTGATAAAAGAGGAATTTTCGTCTTTGCCAATTCGAGTAACGTAATGTGGATCAACAATAATAATTTTGAATTTTACCAAGCTGCAGCCATCGGGGGAAGTAATGGAATGAGAGCTTTCAGAAACGACAGATTCTCAGGAAGATCTTATTTTACTAACAATTCAGAGATTCGTTGGGATTTCGGTAGAATAAGAAATACGATTATCCCTGCAAACATGGGAGTTTTGGTTGGTTACGACATCGGAAGGGTTTGGAATGATAATGAATATTCTAACAAATGGCATCAATCTGCCGGAGTTGGATTCTGGATCAGCGTTGTAGAAATGTTCTCCGCAAGGTTGAATTATTTCTATGGTTCGGATGGCGGAAGAATTTCCGGAGGTGTGGGAATGACGTTTTAATTTCCTTGATAAATAATAAAAAAATCCGCAGATAATTTCTGCGGATTTTTGTTTTCAATTAAAAAGAGAACTTATAAACATTCCCTCCTGTCTTTTTATCCTTTTCATCGGCGATCAATAATGTTTTATCATCAACAAAAACAATTGCTTCTTTTTGGGAATTATGATTTAAAGGTATTTTCTGAATTTTAGCTGAATTAAAATTATTCGCCGTAAATCCGGAAAGTACATGAATATTTTTATGTGTCAATAATACAATTTTATCTTTTGTACTGTTGATCGTTGCTGAAGTAATCGCAGCGTCGCTGTAACCTCCTTGGAGCTTCAGTTTCCCTATTAATTTTGCTTCAAAGTCACCTTCTTTATTAGGAACTTGGAAAACTAAGAAAGTTCCGTCAAAACCTTTGCTCCTGTTTTTCGTGAACAGATAAAAATTTCCGTCCATTTCTACGAAAGCTTCACAATCATATAACCAATTTGATTTTTTTGGAGGAAATTCTGTTTGTCCTTCATAATGGAAATTCGTTGTCTGAACAGCCTTTGCTGTTTTTTGGGAAGCATCTTTTAAATCTAATTTTAAGATGGAAAGATTTTGTCTGTTATTGTCATTATTTCCAAAATTTCCGATGTAAATATTGCCTTGAGAATCTTTCGTAATGTCTTCCCAGTCATTGTTTTCGGCATTTTCAACCAACACATCGGCAACCAAGTTACCTTGAGTATCTAATCCGTAAACAACATTTTTATTCCCTTGATCTTCTATTGCCCAGATCGTCTTTTTATCCTGAGACAAAGCAATTCCGGAAACTTCCTTTAATTTTTTAGGTAAAGAAAATTCTACTTTTAAAGTATCTTCTTTCGGCTGATCGGTTTGGTTTTTCGGATTGCAACCAACAAGCAAAAGCGAACTTATCGCACAAAACATATACATTTTCATTAGTTTTTATTTAATAGTTTAGCTTCTTCCCACAGAACGTCCATATCTTCCAGAGACATATCTTCAAGCTTTACATTTTTCTCTAAAGCAATAGTTTCCATTTTTTGAAATCTTGAGATAAATTTCAGATTGGTCCTTTCCAACGCTGAATCCGGATTAATTCCCGAAATTCGCGCATAATTGATTAGTGAGAAAAATACATCGCCCAATTCTAATTCTTTTTTATTCAAATCAGTTTCAGCATGAAATTCCTGAATTTCTTCATCTACTTTTTTCCATGCATCTTCGGCATCATGAAATTCAAAACCGATTCCTTTTACCTTGTCCTGAATTCTGTACGCTTTTACCAAGCTCGGTAGACTTTTCGGAACCCCGCCAAGAATAGACTTATTTCCTTCTTTTAATTTTAATTTTTCCCAATTCTGTTTTACTTCTTCTTCATCTTTCACTTCTACATCACCGTAAATATGAGGGTGACGGAAAATTAATTTTTCATTTAAAGAATTAATCACATCAGCAATATCGAAACTTTCTTTTTCAGACCCTATTTTCGAATAGAAAACAAGATGAAGCAGCACATCACCCAATTCTTTCTTTATCTCCTGCAAATCGCCCTGCAAAATGGCATCCGAAAGCTCATAAGTTTCTTCCAAAGTCAAATGACGAAGAGATTCTAACGTTTGTTTCTGATCCCACGGACATTTTTCGCGCAGATCATCCATAATATCTAATAATCTTCCGAAGGCTTCTAGTTTTTCCTGTTTGGTATTCATAGTTTGAAAATTCAAAGTAGTACAAATTTAAGGTAAATATTTACGTTGAACTACTGTTCTTAAACTTGTATAAAATGCAGTTAAGTATGTGCAACTAAAATATTATGGTAAAAATAAAATTAACAAATTTCAAAAAAATTATTAAAAACAGAAAATCCGTCCCACTTTTTATCGTTGTGAGACGGATTCTTTATTTTTTCAAGTAAATTAATCTATTGTTGAGAACTTGACGCCCAAACAACATTATTATTTCTGTCATAAATCACAAGATTTCCATCATCCTGTACACTCAATCTGCTTGCTCCAGTGTTGCTTGTATTTGATTTCCAAACAGCTTTACTGTATGAATCATAAACAACAAGATTTCCATCATTTTGAAATTCAGCACGTCCACCTTTATTATTGGTATCGGATGACCAAATTGGTGTACCGTTACTTCTAGATAATACTAAGTTTCCGTCTGCCTGGAAAGATAGATAATATCTTGAGTTAGGTGAATAAGTTTTATTTCCTGAGCGGAATGTATGTCCTAAATTAATATTTCCACTTCTTTGTCCGCTTGAACCATTATTTCCCCCATTTGTAGATGCCCACAAAGGATTATTATTGTTATAAATCACCAAATTTCCATCATCCTGAATAGTAAGTTTATTTCCACCACGGTCAGCAGTGTTTGTGCTAAAAACAGCACGGTTTCTTAAACCATACACCACTAAATTACCATCATCCTGAAATATTGCACTACTGCCTCTATTCGCCGTTTTAGACTCCCACACAGGAGTGCCTGATCTTCTGTAAAAAACCAAATTTCCATCGTTTTGAAATTGAAGATAAAACTGTTGATTGTCCGACCAATATTTTCTGTCTTGTTGTAAAGACTGCCCGTTTCGTATATTTTGCGCGTTTATAAGTAAACCGAAGAATATGCCTATTAATGCTAATAAATTTTTACTCATTTTAATTTATTTTAATGGTTTGTAGCTTTCTAAAAGTATGCCAAACAGTAGCGAAATTTTCATCTAAATATAATAATTTAATACTAAATAATTTAATTCCTGAATAAATGTATCAACCAAAAATCATAATGTCAAGAATTTATAAAAAGAAAAAACAGTAAAGACTTGAAAATCTTTACTGTTTTTTTATCAACTTTATTTGGTTAATCCTGCATTACTCTTGCAGGATTGGTTAATTCAAATGAATGAATTACCCCATTTTTCTGTGTGTACTTTTTGTAGCTGCTTTTGCTCCAGAAGAAGCTTTCGCTTTTGGTGCTGCAGGTTTATCAGCCTTTGGAGCTGCTTTTTTAGGAGCTTCCTTATCTGTTAGAGTTACTTCACCTGTTACAGGATCTAAAGTTTCAGGTTCAGCTTTTACAAAACTTTCAGGAGTAATGTATCCCGCTTTGTGTAAAATGTTGTACCATTGAGCCAATTTCTTAATATCAGAAGCATAAACTCTTTCTGTATCGTAGTTAGGAAGAGATACTCCCATGAAATCCTTCAACTCAGCATCAGTAGATTTGTGAGAAATAGTTTCTTTATAATCTTGGTTTTTAGCAATATTTTCAAATACTTCAAACAAAGGAACTTCCTTATCAAATGTAAACATCGCAATATTATCAAGCAAACTTACTTGACTAGAGTTTCCAATGCTTACTTTCTTTTTTGTAGTAACATCTTCAATAATAAAACCGTTTCTTAATTGAGAAACTAATTTGTAAAGTCCTGGTTTTCCAGAGATTGAAATTATTTTTTCTAACAGCATAATTTTATTTTTTTTAAATGTAGCAATCGGCTTTTACACTTCGACAAGCTTGGTGTGGCAGCTTTTTGCAGTTTATTATTTTTTTACTTAATTATTCTCTACCTATTTTGGAAATCTCATTTTATAGCTGATACTTACATCACCCTGAGAAATCTTTGTTAATTTACCTTTTACCAATTTCTTCTTCAAAGAGCTTAAATGGTCGGTAAACAGCGTTCCTTCAATATGATCATATTCATGTTGAATTACGCGGGCTCTAATATCGGAAAAAGTTTCCGTATGCTTAACGAAATTTTCGTCATAATATTCTATAAGGATATTACTTTTTCTCTTAACGTCCTCTCTTACGTCCGGAATAGAAAGACATCCTTCATTAAATTTCCATTCTTCTCCGGATTCTTCAAGAATTTTGGCATTGATGAAAACTTTCTTAAAGTTTACCAATTCATCCTTAATATCCTCATAATCATCATCATCTGCTAATGGAGAAACATCTATGATAAATAAACGGATATCCAGACCAATTTGCGGTGCTGCCAATCCTATGCCATTTGCACTGTTCATCGTGTCAAACATGTTGTCTATCAATTCTTGTAATTCGGGATAATTCTTGTCTATATCTTTGCCTACTTTTCTCAAAACAGGATCCCCAAAGGCTCTTATCGGTAAAATCATCTTGTTCTTTGTTCTAAAAAATTCTGCAATATGATGGTTGCACTTACTTTATCTATTAATCCTTTTTCCTGTCTCTGTTTTTTGCTTTTCCCACTTTGAGAAATAAAAAACGAAGCCATTTTGGACGTAAATCTTTCATCTAAACGATGAACGGGTATATCTGAAAATTCTTTTTTAAAATTTTCTATAAATTTTAGAATATCAGTTTCTATCTCGGAAATATTTCCTTTCAAATCTGTAGGAAGCCCTACAACGATGTCATCTACTCTGTTTTCAGTGAAATATTTTTTTAAAAATTCCATTAAAACTGGAGTTTGTACAGTGTCTAGACCACTCGCAATGATCTGCATGTCATCTGTCGCCGCAATACCGCAGCGAGCCTTTCCATAGTCTATTGCAAGGATCTGTCCCATAAGTTTGCAAATTTAGTAAATTTTAATGATTTTATTCATCACGTAGTTTTTTTTATAAATCATGTTTCATTCCATTATTTTTTTTATAATTTTAATCTTCCAAAAACGAAATTATGAAGAAACTCATCCTTGTAAGACATGCAAAAAGCGACTGGCCTGAAGACACAGAGGATTTCGACAGACCTCTGGCAGACAAAGGGTTAGAGGATGCTATGAATATGTCCAGATTTTTAAAATCAAATAAAGTTTCGATCGATTATCTGGTATCGAGCCCGGCGGTTCGTGCTTTGAATACGTGCAAAATTTTCAATCAAGCTTATCAGATCAAAATTATGACTGATGAAAAACTGTATAATCCATCGGAAAGAAATTTTGAATCTGTAATTTATGACTTGAATAACGATCATGATTCCGTAGCAATTTTCTCACATAATAATGGGATTTCTAACTTTGCGAATTCCATTTCTGACGATATTTTTCATTTTCCGACTTGCGGTGTTGCAGGTTTTGAAATCGACTGCAATTCGTGGTCAGAATTCGATGGCGCGAATAAGAAATTATTATTTTTTTATGAACCTGGGAAAATTTAATTTCATTTTTAAAACCTTTTTCTTATCAATCTTAATATTCTTTTTTTCGTGTGAAAAGAAGGAAAAGACTTATTTTGAAACCATTTCATTAAATGATGTGAGGCTTTCTGCTCCACAACAAGGTGAATGGAGATATGATCGAAATGAAAAATTTCAAACTTTTGGTGATTTTCAGAAAATGGAAAAAATTAAACCAGAAGCTGGAAAAAATACTATTTATTTACAACCGATTGGAGAATTCAACGATTTACAGAAGAAAGAGATTCAACTTACTCAAGAATATCTAAAAATTTATTTTCAGCTTGAAACCAAAGTTTTACCCACCTTATCTAATACTATTTTTCCAAAATCTGTAAGAAGAATATTTAAAAATGGACAAGAACAAATTCTCGCAGGATATGTTTTGGATAGTATTTTAATTAAAAGAAAACCAAAAGATGCAGTTGTATTCATGGGAATAACAGAAAGAGACCTTTTTCCGAAAGCTGAATGGAACTATGTTTTTGGAATGGCATCCTATCAAGATGGCGTTGGCGTTACTTCAATGTACCGATTTGCTGATGGAAATTTAACTGAATTAAATTTTATTAAAAGTCTCGAAAGGCTTATGAAAATCAGTTCCCATGAAATCGGGCATATGTTTGGAATCAGCCATTGTCTGAATGCCAATTGTGTCATGAATGGAACAAATCATCTTCCTGAAACCGATTCTCATTTCGCGAGAGCCTGTTCGCTTTGCCAGCAAAAACTGAATTCAAGTATTAAATATGATAATAAGAAACGATTGCTTGAATTAAAAACATTCTTTGAAAAACAGCACTTAAAATCTGAACTGACAAGAACTGAACAGGATTTGAAATTGTTAAAATAAGTTTAGGCTAAAGCCAATATTAGGCTGCAAAACAAAAAAACGGACTAAAGTCCGTTCTTATTGATAATAAATATTCTGTTTTTATTTTCTCTTCAAATCCAGATCCTCAAAATCGAAGCTGAAATCGGTAACGTCCGAAATAGGTTTCAACTTTGCAGACTGCGCTTTTCCGTTTTCATCATAATTAAAAATAATGTAAGAATCAGCGTCATAGCTTCTGTCATCCCATTTTATAATAAAAGAATTATTTGAATATGGAAGCAGTTCACCTTTTAATCTAGGAGAATTTTTGCATGAAATTCTATAATTATTTCCTTGCTGAGAAATTTCTACATCTCCAAACCAAACATCATTATAGCTTCCTACAAACTGCTCTGCTTTTGGTTGAAGATTTTTATCTTTTTTAAATGACTCAGATTTTGCAAAAGCTTCTTTCTTTTGTTTTTCATAAACGGCTTCATTTTTTGCCATTCTTTCACCGTAAGTTTTAAGCCAATTTCGGTCTGCAACACCTAAATAAGAATCTTTTACCGTATTGGTTATTGTATTGAAAGCCGCTCCAGACTGTTGATTAGTCAAGACTACAATTCCTAGTTTCAGATCTGGAATTAAAGTAAATTGAGTTACCGTTCCAATCAATCCACCTGTATGTTGAACTTGCTTATGACCTTTAACATCGCTTAAAAACCAACCCATTCCGTAACCGTAAAAGCTTGTATCATAAGGATTTTTCGGAGCTATTTTATCCGGAATCTGTAAACTCCAAAGCTGTTGAACATTTTTATCTGAAACTAATTTTTTCCCGTCTTTTGTAGTGAAATTATTTAATAAAAATTCTGCCCAAGTCGTCATGTCCTTAATGTTGCTCATAATTCCACCTGCAGCGTTGGCTGTTTCGTTCCAGTCGTGAGGAACTGCGATCGCTTTTCCGTCTACAGGAGCGTGAGCATCAATTTTATTGGTTACGGCTTTTGCTCTGTTATAACTTCCAACACTTGAAGTCATGCCAATAGGTTTCATAATTCTCTGTTCGATAAAATCTGCCCAGCTTAATCCTGAAACTCGGTGAATCACTTCTCCGGCAACGATAAACATGATATTATTATAATCTAAAGTCGTTCTGAAAGGGTTTTCAGGTTGAAGATATCTTACGTTATGAACAATGTCATTCACCGTTAAATTTCCGCCTTCAGGAAAAAACATCAAATCACCTTGCCCCAACCCTAATCCAGCTCTGTGCGTCACTAAATCCTTAATTGTAACATTTTGAGAAACATAAGGATCATACATTTGAAATTCTGGGATATATTTTGAAACTTTATCGTCCCAGCTCAGTTTCCCTTCATCCGCCAAAATCGCTAATGCTGTACACGTAAAACCTTTTGAATTGGAAGCAATTCCCACCAAAGTATTGTCGTCCATTGGCTGTTTTGTTGTTAAAGAACGTACCCCAAACCCTTTTGAATAGATTAGTTTACCATCTTTAATAACTCCGACAGACATTCCGGGAACATCAAAGGTTTTTAAGGTATTCTGGATCAATTCGTCCAGTTTTTTTTCTTCAACCTGCGCAAAAGACATCAGAGAAAGAAAAATAAAGAACAAAGAAAAGTTATGCTTCATTATTTTAAAATTTTCTCAAATTTAGTAAATATTGGATGATACTAATTTTGTAATCAATGAAAGTTTCTTTATTTTGGTTTAAATGTTTTTAATTCAAATGAAAAAATCGGTTTATATTTTATTATTACTATTCACTGTTATTTTCATTAACTCTCAAAGTAAGGTTGATAATCCTTTTCTTTTACAAAATTGGAAATTAAAGAGAATAGATACCATTACCTATATCTTTGAAAAGCAAGAACATCTTGATAAAAAAAGAATAAGTTTTAAGTTTAAGAAGAATGGAAAAATTATAGGAAATTTAACACCGATGACCTGTATAGTAGGAGAAGATATAAGTAAAGTAAAATAAAATTTAAAAGAACAGTCGGAACCTGGAAAAAAATTTCTGATACAATGATAGAAATAAAATTCCCTTATTCTACCGCCATAACTGGCTGGAATATTATTAAAACGGTAAATGAAAATGAGTTAGTAATAAGAAGAAACATCAGATTAAATAAAAAATAAATCTTCTAACTTTGCAAAAAAGTTTTAATGACCAAGATTCTCCTCCTTTCCGACTCTCATTCCTACATTGATGACCGAATTTTAGAATATGCCCGACAAGCTGACGAAATTTGGCATTGCGGGGATTTTGGCAGTTTCGAAATCATTGAAGAACTTGAAAAAATTAAACCTTTAAAAGGCGTTTACGGAAATATTGACAATGCTAAAATCCGTTCTGAATTTCCTGAAGTAAACCGATTTTTTTGTGAAAATCTGGAAGTTTTAATGATCCATATCGGAGGTTATCCCGGAAAGTATACACCTTTAGCTAAAGAAGAAATTGCAGAAAAAGCTCCGAAATTATTTATTTCAGGGCATTCTCATATCTTAAAGGCGATGTATGACAAAAAAAATAATCTTCTTCACCTTAATCCCGGAGCTTGTGGAAAACAAGGCTGGCATAAAATGAGAACAATGATGCGTTTTGTGGTCGATGGTGAAGAAATAAAAGATTTGGAGGTTATTGAATTGGGATCAAAAACTTGATTTTTTAAACACGAATATCACTAATACTTTCACAAATCTCACTATTTAAATTTGTTGAAATTCGTGATATTATTTGTGTCTTTTGTGTTTGTATTTAAAAATTATTATGAAGATAGGCGATAAAGTTTCTGTGGTAGACGAAGATTTAGGTGGAATTGTGACTTCCGTTCATGGAAAAACTGTGGTTTTTAAAGATGAATATGGATTCACTTATCAATATCCACAAGAGAAATTAGTTCCGAAAAATGCTGATCTTTATGAAAATATTAAAGTTGTAAGAAAACCCGAAGCCAAGAAAATTATTTCAAAAAAACATCAGAATAATGCTTTGGTTTTAGACTTACATTTTCATAATTTAGTTAAAAATCCTAATGATTATGATAGTTTTGAAAGATTGTTTATTCAAAAGGAAAAGCTATTACAAACCATTACTTTTTGCAGAAAAAATAATTTAAAAAGATTGGAAATCGTTCATGGAATTGGTGATGGCATTCTGCAGAGAATGGTTTTCGATGTTTTGGAAAGCCAAAGTAATCTCGATTTTTACAATAAAGATATACTTCATCATCAATCGGGTGCGGTAATGGTAGAATTTCACTAAATTTGCAACAATTGTAATATGAACGTACTTAATTTACTTTTTACCAAAGACGGATTGATCTACCAAATAGCTAAGAATAAAAGCATTTTGGAGGAAAAATCTTATTTCGTGACAGAGGAAACTCCGGAAAATTTCATTGCTGATCAACTGGATGATATTCTCATAAAACAAAGATTTGACGAAATTCATGTAATCTCGTCACTGAACCATTTTACCCTAATGCCTGAAGGATTTTCAGAGCATGATGCAGGCTTTGAGCTGATTGCTTTCAACGCTCCTGTAGACAAGGAAAACGAAGAACTGATGCTTTCTGTGAATAAAAAATTCAAGGTTCAGTTTTATTATACTTTTCCGAAAACTTTTTACAAGAAAATAAAAGAATTGGCGATTCCGGTTCATTTTAATTTTTCAGGAGAGAAATTTTTAAATTCGATCAACAATAAAAATAATAAAGAAATTCACATCAATTTATATCATAATCAGTGTGAGTTTTTTGCCATTGACAATAAAAAAATCATCTTATACAATAATCTGGATGTAAATTCGGAAGTAGATTTTCTTTATTTTGTAATGTTTACTTTAAGCAAAATCGGTTTTGGAATCAATGAAACCAGCTTTTTTGCTTACGGAGAAACCACTGAGAATGAAACCTTTATTTCAGAATTACAGAAATTTGTAAAGAATCTGAAAATTGTATTTGATAATATTCCTAATAAGAATTTTATACTTGTATAGTCTAATTTCATATTTCAACTAAAAACTTTAACCATTATCATGAAAAAATTTATTCTTTATCTTGTAATAACTACATGCAGTTTTGTTATTACTTCTTGTGGCTCGACTAATATCAGTCATCAAAAAGACGGTCTGTCATATGAAACAGCAGTCAAAGCAAAAAGTGTAAAGGATGAATATTTATTTATAGGACAAAACTGTAATGATTGCAAAGTAAAATCACAATCATTAACTGAACACAACGGGAAACCCTTTGATGTAATAACTGTAGAAAAAACTGACGGAACAACATTAAAATATTATTTTGATATAAAATCTTTTTATGGAAAATTTTATTAAAAAATAAAACAACAACTCAACTAAAAAAATGTACAGAATAATATCCGGCCGATGGAAAGCCAAAAAAATAGCAGCTCCAAAGAATTTTGATGTAAGACCGACGACGGATTTTGCAAAGGAAGCTTTGTTCAGTATCATAGAAAATACGTATGATATGCAGTCGATCTCCGTGCTGGATCTTTTCGCAGGAATCGGTTCTATCACGTTTGAATTTGCTTCGAGAGGCTGCAAAGACGTAACGTCTGTAGAAATGAATCCAAAACACACTTCTTTCCTTAATTCGACCGCTGCAGAACTTGATATGTCTGTGCAGGTAAGCGTTCAGAGAGGAGATGCTTTTGATTGGTTAAAAAAATTCAGAAATAAAAAATCTTTTGAGATCGTTTTTTCTGATGCACCATTCGAGATGGAAGAAAAAAAATACTACGAACTGCTTTCTTTAGTGTTAAATAATAAATATTTAAAAGAAAATGGTGTTCTGATTGTTGAACATCAAAGTAGATTGAAATTCGATCATCCCAACTTTTTAGAAACCAGAAAATACGGAAACGTGAGTTTCAGTTTTTTTAAACCGAATACTGTAGAAACATTAGAAATAGATAACCAGGAAATTTAATTCTTGGTTATTTTTTTTGAAATTTCTACGGCATCCTGTCCCCATTTTGTAATTTCATTCAGAACAGGAAGCAATGTTTTTCCAAAATCCGTTAATGAATATTCTACCATCAAAGGTGGCTTTTCTGTGAAAACTTTTCTGTCGATGATATTATCTTCTTCTAATTGTTTTAATTGAAGGCTTAACGTTCTTTCCGTTATTGTCGGGATTAATTTTCTTAATTCGTTATATCTTTTTGCTCCATCAATTAAATAAAACAAAATTACCGCTTTCCATTTTCCGCCTATAAACCTCATTGTGACGCTGGTGCAGCAAGGATATGGCTTGTTATCTACTGTGTACATTTATACTATCATTTTTTACCGTTATTGCAAAGTTAATAAACTTAAATTAATTTTGTAACTATAAAAATGATAGTATAAAATTATGAACTTTTTAAACAAAATGAAAACGAGGTATACCGTAAAAAAATACAATCCTCAAGGAATAATAAGTGAAGAACAAATAGCTCAATTGAAAGAAATTTTACATCTCAGTCCATCTTCCATCAACAGCCAGCCATGGAATTTTGTGTTTGTAAATAATCTTGAAATCAAAACTGAATTGGCAGAAGCTTCTTATTTTAACAAAGAGAAAATTGTAGACAGCAATCAATTAGTTGTATTTCAGGTGATCAAAAACGTTAAAGATTTTGAAGAGCAGATTGAGGAAAATCTTCCCGAAGGTTCTATTAATTATTACAAAAACTTTGTAAAACCAAAAGGTGAAGAAGCCATAAAATCATGGCTTGGACATCAGGTTTATCTGTCTCTGGGAGTTTTTCTTTCTGCTTGTGCTGATATGGGAATTGATTCCACACCGATGGAAGGAATTGAAACAGATAAATACAACGAGATTTTGAAAAATGAAGCCTATGAAACTTTGTTTGCAGTAGTAATCGGTGAGAAATCCGAAGAAGACAGCAATCAGCCGAGCCATACTCCGAAAAAGAGATTGGAAAGTAAAAAGGTGATTTTGGAAATTTAATTTATTTAAACGCAAAGATTATACAACTTATCGAAAATTTTAAGGAAGCAAAGAATGGCGACAAGTCGCTTATGAAGCTAGCTTAATAGATCAATTGGAAATTGATTAATTCTTTGCTCACTCAAAACTATACTTTAGATAATAAATCTTTGCGTTAAAAAAGCTTTATAAAACAAAGAAAAAAGCTGTTTCAATGCGAAGCAGCTTTTATTTTCATAATACTTTTAGTTCTAAATCGATGGTCTTACCAAAGAACTTTTTAGAGATCTTCTCAAAATTCTTGGTAATATCTGAGAGATAAAAATAATAATTAGGCTTAGAATTCCCCTCATTCAGAAGGTTATATTTATCTAAAATGATCTTTAAATGATTGGCAACAATATTTGGAGAATCAATTACACGAACGCGGTTTCCGTAATATTGTTTGATCTCATCAATCAACAAAGGATAATGAGTACATCCTAAAATAAGCGTTTCAATATTTTTTAATTTACTATTGCTTAAATAATTATAAATAATTGCATGTGTGATCGGATGATTTTTAAACCCTTCTTCAATAGCCGGAACTAATAAAGGTGTTGCCAATTCATCAACTTTGATCCACTTGTTATGCTTTCTAATGCTTTTTTTATACAAGCCTGAATTCACCGTTGCTTTTGTAGCAATAACTCCAACATTGTTATGAATTTCGTACGAAACTTTTTCTGCAACAGGATTTATTACATCAATCACAGGAACTTTTCCGGCAACAGATTGCATCACTTCATTTAAAGCATTCGCAGTTGCCGTATTACAGGCAATTACAATCGCTTTGCAATTTTGAGCCAACAAAAAGTTGGTGATCTTTGTAGAATATTCGATGATCGCTTCCTTTGATTTTTCACCATACGGAAGATGTTTTGTATCTCCGAAATAAATCAGATCTTCGTTAGGAAGAAGCCTTTTTATTTCTTTAGCAACCGTTAATCCTCCAACCCCGCTATCAAAAATTCCGATAGGCTGTTTTGCTGAAAGATGCGAGTAATTTACTTTTTTAGTTTTCAAGTGATCTGAAATTTTATACAAAAATAGTGAAATTGTTGAATGCTGAATGCTGGATGCCGGAAGTTTTTCACAAACAACTCTTCCAACTTCATGCTTCTGACTTCCAAGCTAAACCATAAACAAATCCGAAGCAATTCCATCCGCCATAAACCAATGCTTTTCAGGAATTTTAAGATGATTGTTTTCAACTACTAAAATACCGTCAGAAACTTTAGATTTAATATCATTTTGGAATGTATCTAAAATCTGATTTGAGAATTTATTATTCAAACTTTCAAGATCTACGCCCCAAATTGTTCTTAAACCAATCATGATCATTTCATTAAACTGATCTTCCTGAGACAGAATTTCTGTTTCTTTAGCTAAAATATTTGAATTTAATTTCTTAATATATTGTTGATTATTGGCAATATTCCAACTTCTGATATCATGACCGTTGTAAGAATGTGCAGATGGCCCGATTCCCAAGTACTCTTTATACTTCCAATACGCAGAATTATGCCTTGAATAAAAGCCGGGTTTTGCAAAATTGGACACTTCATAATGATCAAAACCATTATCTTTTAGGAAATCTGAGAGGTAATAAAACTCTTCATTCTGTTCTTCTTCCTTAGGA
Source organism: Chryseobacterium glaciei (assembly GCF_001648155.1). Taxonomy (NCBI): domain Bacteria; kingdom Pseudomonadati; phylum Bacteroidota; class Flavobacteriia; order Flavobacteriales; family Weeksellaceae; genus Chryseobacterium; species Chryseobacterium glaciei. Next base: position 1,246,428 of record NZ_CP015199.1, read on the forward strand.
TTAGCTACTTTTCCTTTCGAGATCCAGTTTTCCAACGCTGTTTTTGGCTCAACAGTTAGCGCATAAGAAGAAATATGGGGAACTTCTAAAGCGATTGTTTTGTTTAAATTTTCTTTCCAGATGGCAAGATTGGAGGTTGGCGAACCGTAAATTAGATCAATACTTAAGTTTTCAAAGCCAAAATCCTGAGCTCTTTTGATAGAACTTTCGGCTTCGGAAGCGTTATGTGCTCGGTTCATCAGCTTTAAATCTTCCTCAAAAAAGCTTTGAGTTCCGATCGACAATCGATTAATATGAGAATTTGATAGTCCTTTTAAAAAGTTTTTATCTAAATCATCTGGGTTGGCTTCCAAAGTTATCTCAATGTCTTTTTCAAAACTGAAATGTTTTAACACCTCATCGATCATAGAATTGATCTCATCAACAGAGAGAATAGAAGGTGTTCCACCACCAAAGTAAAGGGAATGCAGGTTTTTATTCTGCAGTTCATCTTTTCTTAAAAAGATTTCTTTCTTCATCACAGCAATCATTTCATCCTTAAAATTTAAAGATGTTGAAAAATGAAAGTTGCAATAGCTGCATTTTTGCTTACAGAACGGGATGTGAATATAAATCATAAAAAAAGCTCTGAAAAAATCAGAGCTCAAATTTATTTAAATTAAATTGATTAATATCTATAACCTCTATGATTAATGAAGTTATCAAAGTTATAACCTAGACCGATCATGAAGCTGTTTCCTCCATATTCCTGAATATCAGATAATCCAAGGTTGTAACTTGCTCCTATCATAAATTTGTTAAATCTTACTTTAACGATTGGAGAAATACTTAATTGTTGGCTATCGAATCTATTCTGAACAGATCTATAGTTAACTCCAAAAGAGAATGAATTGATATCGTTGAAGAACGTTGCTATCAAGTTATAATCAATTGTTCTTGTAGAGTTTGTATTAAGGTTGATTAATGCAGATGGTGTTACATACATGTTGTCTGCAAAATGCCAGTCATATCCTAAGTTTAAGAAGAATTTGATTGGAGAAGGCTCACGACCATTGATGATAGACTCATCATTTGTTAACGCGATATCATTTACAGAAACGCCTGCAAAGATATTGTGATAGGTAGCCGCTACCCCAAAGTTGGCATAAGCCATGAAGATATTACTCTCACTACCCTGTAATAAAGGGTCAGACGCATCTTCAGTATTAATTTTTGAGTAATCAAAATTCATATTATAGAAGCTTACGCTTGTACCGAAAGAGAATTGATCTTTTCTTTCTCCTTCACTGCTAAGAGGAATGAAATATGAAGCACCAGCTGTAATACCCCCAGCCGAGATAGGTCCATTACTATCTCTAAAAACAGAAATACCAGCACCTACTCTATCAAAGATATTCGCGTTGATCCCCACAGACTGTACGTTTGGAGACTCGCTAAACTTTGAAAATTGCTGTTGGTAGTTAAGATTAAGCTGAACATAGTCCGTTTTACCGTATTGTGCAGGGTTGAACAGGAACTCACCATCCAAAAGATATTGTTGATAGTATGGTAATGTTTCTTGTGCTTTATATGCATTTGACAAAAGAGCCAAACACACGATAGCATATAGTTTTCTCATAACAAATCTTGATTTCAATTCAACAAATATAAAAAAATTCTCAATATATTTTTAGTTTTCTAAATAATTTCTCCATTTTTTTACGGCATCCGTCATATCTTGGGGCATTGGGCTCTCAAAATACAATTCCTTTTTAGTAGTTGGATGAATAAATCCTAAAGTGTGGGCATGAAGCGCATGTCTGGGCAAAACCTCGAATACGTTTTTTATAAAATGCTTATACTTAGGTAGGTTAACCCCTCTCAAAGGTGTATGACCCTCATATCTTTCGTCATTAAAGAGCGTATGACCGATATGTTTGAAGTGCGCTCTTATCTGATGGGTTCTTCCGGTCTCTAATTTGCATTCCACCCAAGTCATATACTTAAATCTTTCAAGGACTTTATAATGGGTTACAGCATGTTTTCCGTGGCTTCCGTCTACATAGGTATGCATTTGCATTCTATTTTTAGGATGTCTTCCGATGTGTCCGGTTATTGTTCCTTCATCATCCTTCACATTTCCCCACACAAAAGCCCAGTATAATCTTTTTGTTTTTCTTTCAAAAAATTGCTTGGCAAGGAAACTTAAAGCATATTCATTTTTGGCAATAACCAATAATCCTGAAGTATCTTTATCAATTCTATGAACCAGTCCTACTCTGTCGAGATCAGATTTTTCATTATTTTGTTCGAAATGATAGGCAAGTGCATTTACTAAAGTTCCGTCCCAGTTTCCGAATCCGGGGTGAACAACCATTCCAGGATTTTTATCTACAACCACAAGATCATCATCCTCATAAATAATATTAATAGGAATATTTTGAGGAACAATAACATTTAGCCTTGGAGGATGTGCCAGCAATACAGAAACCTGATCTCCCGGCTTTACACGATAGTTTTGTTTTACGGGTAATCCGTTTACGACAACATTTCCGGCTCTGCAAGTTTGTGAGATTTTATTTCGTGAAGAATTCTGACGATAGATTAATAGAAATTTATCTATTCTTAATGGTTCTTGCTTTTTATCAACAGTGAGATTAAGATGCTCATACAGCCCGCTATTTTCCTCATCACTATCAATAGAATCGATACTGTTGGAATCTAATAATTCTTCATCTAAAAAATCTTCGTTATCTTCTGTCATTGTTTTATTTTTTTACACAAAAGGCCTCAACATTATGAAAGTTGAAGCCTTAATTTTTATAATAAGTAGGTATTATTCTACGACTACTTTTTTAGCTTTCGGCTTTTGAGCAGGTTGCTGTGTTGCGCCTGTAGCCGGTGTTTTATTATTACTTCCTGTATTCGCATTAGAACTTGCAGAAGTTTTTGGTTTATTTTCAGTTGTAGAAGTGGCCGGTTTTGTTGTTGCCGGTTTAGGTTCTGCCTTCACAGGTTCCGTTCTTTGTACTGGTGCCGGAGCAACAGGTACAGGTTCCGGAGCTGACTGATAATTCGGAACTTCTTCGTAACGTACAGGAGGTAATGATGTATCAACCTTCATACGGTATATCGAATTTAACTGTTCTATTTTAGCACTTAATTCTGCCGGAGTTTTCTTACTCGCCCAGAGATCCATCTGCATTCCCTGATCCCTGACATCTCCCGAAGCAGGATCCTGATAATAAATAATATCAGATTCGTCTTTGCTTCCGTCTTCATGTTCTACAAGACCAACTTCAAACATACTTCTTGCAATAACTCCTCTTGCTTCTTTCACGGTTAACCCTACCACATTTGGTATTGAGATATTTCTCATAGGTCCTGAACCTACGACAACATCAATCGTTGAGAATCTAGGAATCAATGTTCCAGGTTTTACTGCATTTCCTTTGAATAATACTCGAATAATAGCATCTTTTTGAATACTTGGTTCAAAAATAGTATCTCCAACCTTTAATCCAACCTGAGTTATTCTCTGGAAGGCTAATCCTGAATATTTATTGATAACATCAGGAATTGCAACAGGTGCCCAAGTTCTAGGATTTACTCTCAATTCAATTGCTCTACCGTCTTTTACACGAGAGCCCGCAAACGGAGACATTTTAAGAACCTGAAAAGCTCTATATTTAGGATCATATGTAGCACTGTCTACAGAATATTCTAAGCCTGCGTCCTCTAATATCTTAACAGCATCATATACAGATTTATTGACAACATTTGGAACCGGAGTTTCCTGACCATGTTTCGTATGGTATTCTAACCAACGAAACGTAAGCCACACCAACCCAACAAAAACTGCGATGGCTACTAATAAGTTCAGTAAAACTTTCCAATTGAAAAGTGATTTAAGCATACTTAAAAAGACTTTAATTATAACGGCAAATATAATTAATAATTTTAGAAAGTCCTTTTTATTTAACACAATTCATTTTTGATTTCAAATTTTCCGAATTTCCCTTATTGCATTGTATAAAATCATTAAATTTGCCCTAATTGATACTATATGGTTATGAGCAAAAAAACTGTTGCCGTAGTTATGGGAGGCTATTCCGACGAATATGTTGTCTCCCTGAAAAGCGGTCAATTAATTTATGATTCTTTAGACAGAGACCTCTACGATGTATATAAAGTAGTTATTCTTAAAGATGAGTGGTATTTTTTAGGTGAAAATGATAAAAAATATGCCATCAACAAAGGTGACTTCTCCGTAACATTAGATAATAATGAGCAGCTAAAATTTGATGTTTGCTTTAATATTATCCATGGAACTCCGGGCGAAAATGGAATTTTACAAGCGTATTGGGACGCCATCGGACAGACTTATACAGGCTGTGATTTTTACCAAAGTGCTTTAACATTTAATAAAAAAGATACGTTAGCGGTATTGTCTAAATATGGAATTCCTTCTGCGAAAAGTGTTTATTTAAGAAAAGGAGAAGATATTAATGTAGATAAGATCATTCATGAATTGGGACTTCCTGTTTTTGTTAAGCCTAATCAGTCCGGCTCTTCTCTAGGAATTTCTAAAGTGAAAGAAAAGTCTGAATTAATTGCAGCAACCGAGATTGCTTTTAAAGAAGATGATGAAATTTTAATTGAAAGTTTCTTAGACGGAATGGAAGTTTCTGTAGGCGTAATTGATTTTAAGGGTGAAACCATCGTTTTGGGAATTACAGAAATTGTTCCACAAAATGAATTTTTCGATTATGAAGCTAAATACGAAGGTGCTTCCGAAGAAATTACTCCTGCAAGAATTAATGCCGAAACGACAAAAAGAGTCGAAGAAATCTCAAAAAGAGCGTACGATTCTCTTGGGATGAGCGGCTTTTCGCGTAGTGAGTTTATTTTGATGGACGGTATTCCTTATATGTTGGAAATGAATACAAATCCAGGGTTTTCTCCGGCAAGTATTCTTCCTCAGCAGGCAAAAATCTACGGAATTTCTATCACAGATCTTTGTGGAAATGAAGTTGAAAAAGCATTAAATAAAAATAGAAATTAGAGGTTAGATAATAGAGATTAGAAATTTATAACGATTTTTCACCTCTTAATTGATAACTCATAACTTATAATTTAATTACGCATGAAAATTGCTGTTTTTCCGGGATCTTTTGATCCTATCACCTTAGGACACTATGATATTATAGAAAGAGCGGCTCCGCTTTTTGATAAATTAATCATTGCCATCGGACAGAATTCTCAAAAGAAATATATGTTTCCGTTGGAAAAAAGAATGGAATTCATCCAAAATTCCGTTTCCGAATTTCCAAACGTTGAAGTAGATTATTTTGAAGGCTTAACGGTTGACTTTTGCTTTGAAAAAAATGCTCAGTACATTCTTCGAGGATTAAGAAACCCTGCGGATTTTGAATTTGAAAAAGCAATTGCTCATACCAACAGAACTTTGGCTCATAAAAAATTGGAAACCGTTTTCTTATTAACTTCATCAGGAAAATCTTTCATCAGCAGTAGCATTGTGAGGGAAATTATCAATCATGGAGGAGAATATGAATTACTAGTTCCCGATGCAGTAAGAGTAAAATTATAAGTAATGGGTAATTGGTAATCAGTAATATTTACAATCATGGATTTTAATCAAAAATTTAGAGATAGAACTAAAAACTTCTCTATTTCTATAATTAAATCTTTATCATCATTACCATATTCTGACGGTCTTTCAATAATTAGAAAGCAAATAATAAGATCTGCAACCTCTGTAGCTGCAAATTACAGAGCCGTTGCAAGAGCTAGATCTGAAAAAGAAAGGTTTGCTAAAATCTGTATTGTAGTTGAAGAAATTGATGAAACTCAACTTTGGTTAGAAATTATTGAAGAAATGAGATATTTAGATTCTGAAAATATTTTACATTTAAAATCAGAATGTGAAGAACTTGTAAAAGTAATGACAACTTATAAATTTAAATTATCTCAAAATAAAACAGCATAATATTATTACTCATTACCAATTACTCATTACCTATATTAAAATATGCACGAACAGTTCAATTTTGCCATAGAAGTACTCGGAACGATTTCCTTTTCGATGTCGGGAAGTTTTGCAGCGATGCAAAAACGTCTTGATCCATTCGGTGTGCTTATTATTGCCTTCGTAACTTCGGTTGGAGGCGGAACTGTGAGAGATTTATTATTAGACATTCCGGTTTTCTGGATGCACGATCTTTTGACTTGTGCTGTGATTATCATTACAAGTATTTTTTCAATGATATTTAAATCTTTGGAGAAAAATTTTAAGGTTACTCTATTTATTTTTGATAGTTTCGGATTGGGATTGTTTACCATAATCGGAGTTCAGAAAGGTTTGAATGCGGATATCCATCCTTTAATATGTATCGGACTTGGAACAATTACCGGCTGTTTCGGAGGTATAATTCGGGACATTTTGCTGAATAGAATTCCATTGATCTTTAGAAAAGAAATTTATGCTACAGCTTGTATTGTCGGAGGTTCTGCATTTTTATTAATGACAAAATTCACGAATCTTTCTTATACTTTTATTCAGATTTTCACCATTTTATTAATTGTAGGCATCAGAACGTTAGCTGTAAAATATCATTGGCAAATTCCCAAATTTTATGGGCATGATCATAGTTCGGAAATGTAATTGCGTACTAAAACCATTAAGATTTTAATTAAGAAGTGAAGAATATTAAGAAATTCATTTCTCAAAATGAAAGAACAGCGCAAGCGGAGCGAGCGTCAAAGCAGATAGTATTAGTGATGTCACGAAACATATTAAAATCAATTATTCAAAATAATAAATGCACTTGAAAAAATCAAGTGCATTTATATTTATAAGCAAATTCTCAATTAGAATTTCCCTCTTTGTCTCATATGAGGATTGTGAATGTGTTTTTGCATTGTAGGCATTTTCAACTGATCTTTCATCATTTTGATCTGATCCGTCATCATTCCTGCAGTGTCCAATCTTTTCGCTTCTTCCAATAGCTTTTGACCTTCCTGTTTTCTACCTTTTGAGATCGCTCCAGCAGCAAGATTTAATGTTGCCATTGCTCTGTCGTGTTTCATGTTTAAACCATATTCCAATGCTTTTTTCATTAAAGGTTCCACTTTTGTAGGGTGGTCCTGAGCTAATGTCAAACCTTGTAAATAATGGAAATATCCATACTGAGATTTGTGAAGCTGACTCTGATAATTGGTAATACCAGTTAAATAGTTTGCTGCTTTCTGCATATTCTGTTTTCTTAATTGCCAGAATGCCAAAAGGATATATTCATTTTTAAGGAAAAGAAAAATAGGCAATGCCGCCAGAAGAAATATTACAATTCCCCATCCTAAACTTCTTGTAAAGATCATCAGATAAAGACCTGATATAATAAGAAGAGCTGCAATTACAATTTTTATGTACTTATTCATTATTAAAATTTAGAAGTGCAAAGATAAATAATTTAGAGGTTAGAAGCTAGAAGTTAGAGCCTAGAATTTCTATAACTATTCACTCTTAATTTTCTCAAATGTCTGAAAATAGAAATCATATTGATTTTTTTCATCTTTTTCATGAAATACTTCTTCTGTTTTTTTCCAAACCTTAGCATCAATTTTAGGGAAATAAGTATCGGCTTCCAAATCGGCTTTCACTAGAGTAACTTCTAATTTATCTGCCAAATCTATCGTTTGCTCATAAATATTTCCGCCACCGATGATGAAAACATTTTCATCAATTTTCTTAGCGAATTTTACAGCTTCTTTAATGCTTCCAACAATTAAAATCCCTTCTTCAAACCAGTTTTTCTTTTTTGAAATAACAATATTAGTACGATTAGGAAGAGGTTTCCCGATACTTTCATATGTTTTTCTTCCCATAATAATTGGATGTTCCGAGGTAAGATCCTTAAAATGTTTTAAATCTTTTGGAAGATGCCAAAGCAACTGATTATTAAAACCAATCTCATTCTTCTCTCCCATTGCCACCACTATTGTTGTCATTAAAATAATTTTCTGCAAAATTAGCACATAATTTGTATATTTGGTTAGCACAAAAAATATTTAAAAAAATTAAACTATGAAAAATAAAGGTTGCCTGAGCGCCGGAACGATCGGTATTGCTCTTCTTATTATTGTTGCTGTTCTATTCTTTTGGGGAAAGAGCGGGTATAATAACTTCGTTACCAAAGAACAAACGGTAAATACAAAATGGTCTAACGTGGAGACTGTGTATCAAAAAAGAGCCAATCTTATCCCGAATCTGGAGAGAACAGTAAAATCGTATTCAAAATTTGAGCAGGAAACATTAACGAAAGTTGTTGAAGCACGTTCTAAAGCGACTTCTATCAACATCGACCCTACGAATATGACTGAAGCTGATATGGCTAAATTCCAAGCAGCACAAGGAGAATTATCCGGATCATTAAGCAGATTGATGGCCGTTGTAGAGTCTTATCCAAACTTAAAGGCAGATCAACAATATATCAATTTCCAAAGAGAATATACTGCGATTGAAAACAGTATCAGATCTGAAACGGTTTACTATAATGAATCGGCTCAGGATTACAATACTTCGATCAAAACTTTCCCAAATAATATTTTGGCGAATTTTACCAACTTTAAAGAAAAACCTTACTTCAAAGCTGAAGCAGGAGCTCAAAAAGCACCAGACGCATTCAAAGAATAATGGGTAATTTCTTAACAGATCAGCAAATAGCTTCCCTCGTGGAAGCTATTCAATCAGCAGAGAAACATTCTACAGGCGAGATTAGAGTGCATATAGACTCTACAACCGAAGATCAGAATGCAAAAACGGCATTTGAAGTTTTCAAAAAGCTTTGTCAGAATAAAACTGTCGAGAGGAATGCTGTGCTTTTTCATGTCAATTTCGAAAAAAAATATCTTACCATTATTGGCGATGTTGGAATTCATGATAAAGTATATCAATCTTTTTGGGATCATCTGCACGATTATATTACGTCTGAATTTGCGAAAGGAAATTATCACAAGGCATTAAAAAGTGCCATTCTGGAAACAGGTATTGAGTTAAAAAAACATTTTCCCGTAAAAGGAGAAAACCCCAACCAACTTTCTAATGAGATTACGTTCTCTTAAAATAGTATTTTTATTTTTATTGATTTGCTTTTACAGTTTTGTATCAGCACAATATACTATTCCTGCAAAGCCTGCGGTTTTGTATCCTGTTTTTGATGAAGCCAATATCCTTAGTCAACAGGAAAAGGATCAGCTTAATAACAAACTAATTAAGTTCGCAGATTCTACCTCAACAGAGATTGAAGTTATTATTATTCGTTCTTCAAAAGGAGAAGATGTGAATTTTCTGGCGACAATGTTTGGCGAAAAATGGGGAATCGGAAAAAAAGGTGTTGACAATGGTGTAGTTTTCTTAATTGCAACAGAAGATCACACGATGTCTATCCAGCAAGGAAGAGCGGTTGAACAATATTTAACAGCATCAGTTGCCGGACAGATCTTAGATTATATTGTTACTCCCAATTTCAAACAAGGACAATGGTATGAAGGTATCAATCGTGGTACCTCAGCTATTATGGAAGCTGTGCAGGGGGAATTTAAACCTGCTGCTCCAGAAAGTGGCGGAAGTGGAAGTACTTTAAAAATACTGCTCATTGCATTTGTTATCTTTATTATTCTCATCATTTTATTCGGAAATAAAGGTGGCGGAAGAGGCGGAAACAATGACGATGATGACGTAATTCTCTCCAGAAGAGGTCGCAGCAATTATCCGGGTGGATTCTTTCCTTTCCCGGGAAGTTTTGGAGGAGGTGGCTTTGGTGGTGGAAGTTCCGGCGGAGGCGGCGGTTTTGGAGGCTTCGGCGGTGGCGGAAGTTTTGGAGGCGGTGGCGCTTCGGGTGGTTGGTAAATTAAAAATATCTTTAAACACAATATAGGATCGGTCATTATTTGGCCGATTTTTTTATTTTTAAATTAATTTTAAAAGTTTCAACAGGCTCAACGTAACATCGCTAATACTATCTGCTTTGACGCTCGCTTCGCTCGCACCATTTATCTTTTTATTTAAAATTCTAAAAACGAGACGTTTCTTTGTCTTATTTTAACATTAAATTCAATTTTACATATCGAAAAGTTAATAAAATCACTATAAAAACTTCTTTTATTCAATATTTTTTCATTATATTTACTGAAAACAGGTTTTATGAAGAAGACGTTGGTAGTTTTTGCGCATCCTTATTTAGAGCACTCAAACTCAAATGTAGAGCTCATTAATTTCTATGTTCGTCACCAACATTTTACCCTTAGAGATCTTTACGAAGAATATCCTGATTTTCACATTGCAGCTTTCAGAGAAAGAAAACGACTGAAAAATTATGATCGTTTTATTTTCCAATTCCCTATTATTTGGTTCGGAATTCCACCTTTATTAAGATTATGGGTTGATGAAGTTTTCGATCGCGATTGGCTGAAAGAAGGCGAGAACAATCCACTCGAAGGCAAAGAAGTTTACATCCTCGTAACCACAGGCGGAAAAGAAAGATCTTTTACCAAAACCGGAACTTATAAATATACAATTGATGAACTCATCAGCGGTTTGATCGTTTCCTTAAATGTTTTCAAAGCTGATATTAAAAACATCAAAATCGTTTACGAAGCCAATAAACTCTCAAAAAAAGAGATCATTTTACATAAAAAAGAATTTGTAGAACTCCTGAATCAATAAAAAATATGGAATCCAGTTTAGCAATGAACACATTAATTTTCTTAGGCGTTGCCATCATTATGGTTCCGCTGGCTAGGAAATTGGGGTTAAGCTCTGTGATCGGCTATATTTTTGGAGGAATTATCATCGGTCCGTACGTTCTCAGATTGACCGGAAAAGATGTTAATGGCATCATGCACGCCAGTGAATTTGGCGTAATTATGCTTTTATTTTTGGTTGGATTGGAACTGGAACCCAGAAAATTCTGGGAAATGCGAAAGAAAATAGTCGGTTTGGGGCTCACACAAATGTTACTTACCATTTCCTTATTATTTCTAGTTTTCATAAGTGTGGGTTGGAGAATTGATAAAGCGATCTCCATTGCGATGTGTTTTGCACTGTCTTCCACAGCTATTGTTTTACAGACCTTACAGGAAAAAAATAACCTGAAGACTCTGGCGGGTGAAGCATCATTTTCTACCCTGCTATTTCAGGATATTGCGGTAATTCCAATTTTGGCAATTTTACCGATTATTGCCAATTATAAAGCAAGACACAACGATAATGAAGTCCAGATCTTAATTCAGAAACTTCCGGAATGGCTGCAGGCCGGAACAGTAATTCTAGGTGTTGTAATTTTGATTTTATTAGGTAGATATGTTTTCGTTCCATTTTTAAGATATGTTTCAAAATCAGGAATGACAGAATTATTAACTGCCTCTTCCCTATTTTTAGTAATCGGCGTTTCAGAATTAATGGTTGCGATTGGGTTATCTCCCGCATTAGGCGCTTTCCTTGCAGGGGTGATGCTGGCGAACAGCGAATTTCGCCATGAATTGGAAGCTCAGATCGATCCTTTCAAAGGGTTATTGCTTGCCGTCTTTTTCGTGAGTGTAGGTTCTACGATGAATTTTAATATTATTCAACAAGATCCGCTTTTCATTTTCAGTACGGTTTTTGCGGTTTTAGCAGTGAAATTTTTAGTTTTATACGCTATTGGAAAATTTTTCAAAATAGATACTCCTCAAACTTTATTTTATGCTTTTGCACTTTCTCAGGTTGGAGAATTTGCTTTTGTTTTAATTAATTATGCTTCAAATTTATATCTTTTAAGTCCGGAACTTAATGCACAAATGATGGCTGTGACGGCAATTACGATGTGTATTACGCCATTTCTTTTAATTATTAATGATAAATTTCTCACTCCAAAATTTATCAAAGAAATTCCTGAGGAAGAAAGTGCTTTTAATATTCTGGACAATGATATTACTCAAAAAAAGATCATCATTGTTGGGTTTGGGCACTTTGGAAGTACCGTTGGTCGATTATTGAAGGCCAATAAAGTTACGGCAACCGTTTTGGACAGAGATTCTGACCGTGTGAAACTTCTGAGAAGTTATGGTTTTAAAGTATATTACGGTGACGCCACAAGAATTCCGATTTTAAGAGCGGCAGGAATTGAAGACGCCGAAGTTTTGGTTTTATGTCTTGATGATGCTGATGATAACAAATTCATTGCAGATCTCGTACGTGAGCATTATCCGGACGTGAAAATTTTTGTCCGAGCAAAAAACAGAATTGACGCCTACACTTATCTTAATAACGGGATTGATAATATTTACCGCGAAACATTAGGAACTGCCGTTGACATGGCCGTTGATGTTCTTCACGAAACAGGAATGAGAAAATATGCTGCAAGACGTCTCGGACAGAGATTTATGGCGATCGATAAAGCGTCTATCAGAAGGTTAGCCAAAGCAAAAGAGGATGATGAAATTCTTCTTTTCACCACAAAAGAAATCCTCCAGCGAGAGGAGGAATTATTGGCTTTTGATAATCTTAATTTTGATAACAAAAACTGGGAAGGCTCCTCATCCACAGATGATGAAGATGAAGAACCTCTTGTTTAATTTTTATTGAATAGTAACGCTTCCGCCACTGCTTTCATCTTTTTTGATGTCTGTAACATTTCCTTTTTTGTAAACATTTACACTTCCGCCTGATGAAGCTTCTGCATCTATGCTTGATGTTGCACCTACCTCAACGCTTGCGCCGCTTGAAGCCTCAACTTTTAGATTATCAGCAATAAAATCTTTTGCAGAAAGACTACTTCCCGAAGAAGAACTAAGGTCAACATTTTTAGCCTTTCCGGAAATACTGATGCTTGCTGCTGAAGATGCTTCTACATCTAAATCAACTGCCCAGATTTTTCCTTCAAAACTACTACTGCTGTCTGCGGAAATTTCAAATTTATTAGCTTCTAAATCTCCAGTCACACTTGCTGCGCTTGATACTTCAATATCTGTTTTTTCTTGGGTAAATTTATCGTTTACTGTAATACTTGCTGCAGAATTAGCAATCAGTTTAGAGAAATCTTTAACGTAAATTTTAGCTTTAACATTATGTCCATTCATTACTCTGATTCCGGATTTATAATGAATGTGTACCTTACTTCCGATTTTATCAATTAATATGTCATCGATAATATTGGCAGGTGCGTAAACCACTACTCTTTCCGTTTCAGATTTTATAATTTCAGCGCTGATAGCTTGAGAAACTTCGATTTCATCAAAATCACCTGTATATTGTTTTTCCTTGCCTGGACCGTGGTCTTTATTAGTTACCTTATCTACCCAATTGCTTTTGTCTTCTCTGTTGCTCTCATGTTTATCATTACACGAGGATAATAAGACGAAGGCCGAAAAAATAAAAATAGTTGTTGATTTCATGTTTACCGTTTTATACATTAAGTTTTTAATATCTTTATACTTTAATAACAACTAATTTATGAAAAATATTACATCGGTATTATTAATTTCTGCATTAGCATTTAATTACTCTTGTACTACAATGAAAAAAACCGATAATCAACAGGAAATTCCTGTACCGGACGCTTCTCTTTCATCAAATCCTTTTATGAAAAAAAGCAAGCTTCAATACGAAGCTCCCGAATTTGATAAAATTAAAAATGAACATTTTAAACCAGCTTTTGATTTTGGGTTAAAACAGCACGACGCTGAAATTTTAAAAATCGCCAACAATCCTGATGCTCCAACTTTTGAAAACACCATCGTTGCTTTAGAAAAAAGTGGTGAAGTGTTGAAAAGAACGGTTATCATATTTTCAAATCTTACAAGTGCGAATACAAACCCAACTTTACAGGCTTTAGACGAAGAATATGCTCCAATTTTTGCAGCGCATTCTGACAAAATGTATTTAAATGATAATCTTTACAAAAGAATTAAATCGATTAAAGAAGATGGTTTAGATCCTGAAAGTAAAAGACTGGTACAATTTTACAAACAGAATTTTGAAATTGCAGGAGCAAATCTTTCTTCTGCGGATAAAGAAAAATTAAAGCAGGTAAACCAAGAATTAGCTTCACTTTCTACTCAATATTCAAATAAACTATTGGAAGCTCGAAAAGTAGGTGGCGTTTTCTTTTCTGATGCAAAAGAATTGGACGGACTTTCCGCTGACGAAATAGCTGCTGCGGCAACCGATGCAAAAACTGCAGGAAAACCCGGTCAATATCTTTTAGCTTTACAAAATACGACTCAACAACCTTTATTGCAAAACCTTACCAACAGAGCAACGAGAGAAAAGTTATTTAAAGCTTCTTGGTTAAGAGCTGAAAAAGGTGACGGAAATGATACCAGAGAAACTATTGAAAAATTAGCAAAATTAAGACTTAAAAAAGCTCAGATTTTAGGTAAGAAAAGTTTTGCAGAATGGAAATTGCAAGATCAGATGGCAAAAACACCTGAAGCTGCAACCAACTTAATGAACCAAATTGCTACTCCGGCTGTAGAAACAGCAAGACGTGAGGCAAAAGACATTCAGGATTTGATCGATCAGCAAAAAGGAGGTTTCAAGGTTGAACCTTGGGACTGGAATTTTTACGCTGAACAGGTAAGAAAAGCGAAATTTGATTTAGATGAAAACCAAATCAAACCTTATTTTGAAATCACAACGGTTTTGGAAAAAGGTGTTTTCTTCGCTGCTGAAAAATTCTATGGACTGACTTTCAAAAAGAGAACAGATCTTCCGGTTTATCATCCTGATGTGGTAACTTATGAAGTTTTCGATCATGATGGAAAATCTATTGCAATTTATTATCTGGATTTCTACACAAGAGATTCTAAAAATGGTGGTGCTTGGATGAGTAATTTTGTTGAACAGTCTTATTTATTAGGAACAAAACCAGTAATTGTAAACTGTTATAATTATCAGAAACCCGCTCCAGGAAAACCTTCATTAATTAGTTTTGATGATGTTTCAACAATTTTCCATGAGTTTGGTCACTCGATTCACGGAATGTTTGCAAGTCAGAAATATCCATCGCTTTCAGGAACAAGTGTACCGAGAGACTTTGTAGAATTTCCGTCGCAAATTAATGAACATTGGGCTTTAGATCCGACTGTTTTAAAGAATTATGCACTTCATTACGAAACAAAACAGCCTATTCCACAAGCTTTGGTTGATAAAATCAAAAAAGCGGGAACATTCAATCAAGGTTATATGACCACAGAATTAGTTTCTGCTGCTGAACTTGATATGGATTGGCATACGGTGACGAATGAAAGTCAATTAATCCCTGTTTTAGATTTTGAAAAACAATCATTAACAAAACACGGGTTTACTTTATCAACCGTTCCACCAAGATATCACACACCTTATTTTGCACACATTTGGGGAGGTGGATATTCAGCAGGATACTACGCTTATTTATGGTCTGAAACATTGGATAACGATGCTTGGGAATGGATTTCAAAGAACGGAGGTTTGACAAGAGAAAATGGGGACCGTTTCAGAAAATATATTCTTTCTGTAGGTAACTCGGTTGATCTTAATCAGGCATTCAGAGATTTCACAGGACATGATCCGGATATTAAGCCTTTATTGAGAAACAGAGGATTTATTAAATAAATTTTAAAAGCATTCATTGATTTGGATGCTTTTTTTGTTTTTAAATTGTGGATATTTTTTATTTCCCACAGATCGCACAGATTTTCACAGATGTTTGTGTTATATTTTATTGTAATTAAAAAGATTATACGCAATCATCTGTGAAAATCTGTGCGATCTGTGGGAGAAATATTCCGGTATAAGTTTTGGCTAAAGCCAATTACAATTCATTTATTATTTAAACGGGCTAAAGCCCATTCCTATTGATACAAGATTGTGCTATTTGTAAAAAAATATTCGTGTAAATTTGTGTTTTGAAAATTAAAATTAGAAAAAATGAATTGTCCCTGCTGCTCAGGAAAACCTTACGAAGAATGTTGTCAACCTTACCACACAGGAGAAAAAAATGCGCCGACAGCTGAGGCTTTGATGCGTTCAAGGTTTTCTGCATTTGCGATTCCGAATGGAAAATATTTAATGGAAACAACATCTCCAAGCAAAAGACAATTTCATAATACAAAAGATTTGCAGGAATGGGGAGAAATTAATGAATGGACAAAACTGGAAATTGTGGATAAACCTTCTGTCAGCAAAGTTGAATTTAAAGCATTTTATACTGACGAAGACGGTCAAGAGCAAGTTCATCATGAATTATCAAAATTCAAAATGATACAAAACCGTTGGTTTTATGTGAGTGGAGAATTTTTAGAATAAAAAAATGTCCGATAAGAAATCGGACATTTATATTATATTTTAGTGAGCTTCGTTTCCATCAACTCCATGAGCGTGACCGTGAGATAACTCTTCTTCTGTCGCAGGACGTGTGTTTAAAATTTCTACCTGGAAATCTAAAACTTTCCCAGCCATTGGGTGGTTAAGGTCTGCCACAACAAATTCTGGAGTTACCTCTACTACAAATGCCTGGAAATTATTCCCTTCATTATCAGATAAAGGCAAAATAACTCCTACAGGAGGAATTCCAGCTTCTTTAAACATATCTATTGGCAATTGAGCAATAGCATCCGGTTGTTTTTCACCGTAAGCTTCTTCCGGCTGAATTACAAAAGCTGCTTTATCACCAGCTTTCAAACCAAGGATATTTTGTTCAAACTTAGGAATCATCATTCCCATACCGTATAAGAATATAAGTGGATTTTCGTTTGTTGTTTCTTCTACAAGAATTTTACTTCCACCCTCTTCGATAGTGTGAAGTATGTACTTTACAGCTACAACATGATTGTTTTCAATTGTCATATTTTCTCTTTTTTTCGTGAGCTTTTTTCACGATTAACGGCACAAATATACTATTTTTGAAATTATTGACCGAGAAAATACCTTTAAAGAAGTATCTAAAACCTAGCGTTTTTAGTTTTCACTTTTGGGTTCGTTCTTTTTTTTCTGTCTTAGTACATAAAGATAGAGGCTTTCAACTTTTGTTCTTGCCCAATCGGTTTTTCGTAAAAATTTCAGAGAAGAATTGATGCTCGGATTATCCGTGAAACATTTGATATTGATCTGCTGTCCCAAATTCTCAAATCCATCGTAATATTCTACCAGCTCTTCAAGAATAGCATCGAGTCTTTTTCCGTGTAAAGGGTCTTTCGCTTTTTCGTGCATAATTTTCTATTCTTAATTTTTGTTACTATTATTTTTGTCAGACTTCTCGACACTCTCGGCCATTCTTTTAAAATCTTTTTCTTTTATAATCACCAAATTATTGGTTTTATTTCTCCAAATGCTTACAAAGTCTTTAGAAACTACAAAATAATCTTCCCAATTGGTGAATTTATAGTAAAGCATTAAGGTGCAGATATCCGTTGGCGTTATCGTCTGGTGATTTTCCAAAACATGAGAGTGAAGTCCGGAAATTGCATTTTCCATTTTTTCCTGTTTCATGGCCTGAATAATAATTCCTTTATGCAATTTTTCTATATTTGTCACTTTATTTTTATCATTAAAACTGATCAAATAATCATTTCCAAAAACAACGATATCATCCACTGAAGGGCCTGTAACAGCATATACTTTCTTAACATTATTTTTATCAATAATAGGAATCAAATTCATACTCGTATTATTATATTGCTGGAAAATGGTATCGGTTTTTACTTTTTCGTTCGCATTTTGCCTGATCGTGAAATAATCTAATTCTTTCGGTGTAAAATCTCTTTCGTTCAGATCTATCTTCGCATCCCTCGGATTATAATTCGCAGGAAACGCAACTGTAGCTAAAACTTTACTCTTTTCAGAAAAGAAAATACATTTTGGAACTCCGCCATCAATGTAGGAAAAATATCCTTTTACATTTTCCATCTTATCATAGTTTGCCTTCAAAACATCCGTTCCGTACCAGCTCGCCATTTCACTTCGATATAATTCAATACCTTCTTCCTGTATTTCCTTTGCCGTTTTTTTAAGATCCTGAGCATTTATTAATGTTCCGATTAAAGCAAAGAAAATGACCCATAAATTTTTCATATCAAGTTTGTTTCAATCAAAAGTAACATTAATATTCTCAATATTCTTTAAACTTTTTATATTTTAGTTTAATGAAAAAACTATGGCCGCATATTATACTGATTCCATTGCTGTTAACTATACCTATAGTTTCTTCTCCGGATTTTGATGGTACGTTGTCTGTTTTCAGGGTTTCTCCTTTTCAGAGAGAGTTTATTCGTTTTGTTTTAATTATTATCTTTTTCTATTTAAACTTACTTATTTTTCTTCCGAAATTCTACAGCAAGAAAAAATATTCAGCTTTTGTTGTCTGTGTGGTGATAAGCTTTATCATCATGGTTTTTTTACCTTATTATTTTACTTCTGAAAATTTGTTGGATACACAACAGGCTTCACCAATGCCGATGCCTCAACATGAAATGTTTCCACCAAATGGAAATATGCCACCACCGCCAATGGATGGACAGCAGCCGTTTCAAAATTTCGGACACAGAAATGACGGTTCTTATTATCAGATGATTTTTTCCTCTCTCCTTCCTTTTTTATTTTCTTTTTTGTCGTCACTTTTTATTTATCGAAATAATGAAAAGAAAGAATTGGAAAGATCAAAAGCCAAAGCCGAATTATTAAATTTAAAATATCAACTGCAGCCCCATTTTTTGTTTAATATTTTAAACTCTATTTACTCATTAGCTTTACTAAAATCTGATGATGCTCCCAATGGAATTTTGAAACTTTCGAATGTGATGCGATATGTTGTTCAGGAAAGCAGTAAAGATTTTGTTGAACTAAGCAAAGAAATTGAGTATTTAAAGGATTATATCGCACTTCAATTAGTGAGAACAGACAGCAGTTTAGATTTCACTTACACTGAAATCGGTGAAACTAAAGATCTTAAAATTGCACCTTTTATTTTGGTTAATTTTATAGAAAATGCTTTTAAATATGGCTTTAATGCTGCCGAGAATTCAAAAATATCTGTGAAAGTGATTGTTCAGGAAGATATTTTAAGTTTTACGGTTTTTAATAATGTTGTCAATCATCACATTACAGATGAAAACAGTTTAAAAGTTGGTTTAAAAAACACAATTGAGCATCTTAATCAGGTTTATGCTGACAAACATACGCTGACAATTACTAACAATGTCTTGACTTATGAAGTTGATTTAAAAATTAATTTAACATAAAAATATGATAAAAGCCATCGCTTTGGACGACGAAATTCTTGCCCTGAAAATTATTGAGAATTATGCCGGAAAAATTGAAAATCTTTCGCTGGAAAAGGTTTTCAATATACAAAGTGATGCTCAAAAATATCTCAATAAATTTCCTGTTGACCTCATCTTTTTAGATATTGAAATGCCATCCAAAAACGGTCTGGATTTTTACAAAAATATTTCCCAAAACACAAAAGTGATCTTTACGACTGCCTATTCTGAATATGCGGTTGATGCTTTTAACATCAATGCTGTAGATTATTTATTGAAGCCTTTTTCTTTTGAAAGATTCAAGTCAGCTGTTGAAAAAGTAAAGATCAATACAGAAAATGATGAAGTAAAACATTTGTCTATCCGCGCAGATTATAAGCTTCATAAGATCAATTTTAATGACATTCTATTGATTGAAGGTTTGGATGATTATATTCAGATTCATTTAAAAGATAATTCTAAAATTACAGCACGTTCTTCCATGAAAAATATTATGGAAAAGCTTTCTGAAAAGGATTTTGTGCGGGTTCACCGTTCTTATATTGTTCCTGTAAATAATATTAAAACTATTGTTAATCGTAATATTCACATTGGGGATTTTATTATTCCTATTGGGGAAACTTATAAAGAAGAGGTGATGAGGATTGTGAATAAGTAATTCTCATCTGGAAAAGATCTAATAATAGAGATAGATTGAATTGGCGACAAAAACCCTAGCCCTGATTGTAGAGAAAATCCTTTTTAGCAAAAAAAGATTGTAACGAAAAGCAGGAAATAGCTAAAAAAAATAAGAGATTGCTTCGTCGCTTCGCTCCTCGCAATGACACAAAACATTCTTAACGTTTCTTAAAAAATCAGCATTTACCGACACTTTTCATCCGTTCACCTCATAAATTTTCGGGGAAGGTATTTTGAAAATACATTTGGTGTATCAAAATTGAAAAGATAAAATATATAGACTTTATCCTTTTAATTTTTAACCTTAAAAACCCGTATTATGAAAACAATGAATAGAAAGTCCTTTTTAAGAAGTCTGGGTTTAGCAGGCGTAACAGCAGTTGCAGCTCCTCTTTTAATCCATTGTGGAAGCGATGATGACGTTATAGATTCTTCCGGTACGTCATCAGGATCATCTACAGGATGTTCGGTAACCAATTCTGAAACAGAAGGTCCGTTTCCTACAAAAACGCCGTCAAGTTTGGTTCAGAGTAATATTATAAGCGACAGAACCGGAGTTCCTTTTACGATTGCCATTACAATTCAGAATGTTAATGCAAGCTGTGCCAATTTACAAGGTGCTCTTGTGGATATCTGGCATTGCGATAAAGACGGAAATTATTCTGAATATGGCGGAACAGGAATGCAGTCTACAAACTACACATCGGTTCATTTTTTAAGAGGAAGACAGACTACGGATGCTAACGGTAAAGTGAATTTTACCTCTATTTTTCCAGGTTGGTATAATGGAAGAGCTACTCATATTCATGTTCATGTTTACAATGCTGCGGGGCAATCGCTTTTGGTAACTCAAATTGCATTTCCGGAAGCAAGTGACAGCGCGGTTGTGCAAGTAGGCGCAAGTACCGGCTACAAGGGCATGAGCGGATATACTTATAATTCGAATGATAACGTGTTCAGTGATGGAACCTCCAATGAAATGTCCAGTATTTCAGGAAGCGTAAGCGGAGGTTTCGCTCTGACCCATACCATAAAAGTTTCGGCTTAAGTTTAGAGGTTGTTTAATTAGTTTCCACAAAAGCACAGGTTTTCATCGATAGAAACTATATATGTGAAGTGTTGAAAATCAAAAGCAGATGTTGATCTGTGTGATGTGGAGATATTTAAAATCAGGAAATTATGTTAGTTCAAAGCCCGTCAAGAATATGTAAATCAAATCTTTCTGTTTGGAAGAAAGAAAATTCATCTGCTTTTAATGAAATAAGTTTCAGTGAAGAAAATTCTAAGCTGAGAAAAGTTTCTGAAATTGTTTTGGATAAAAACGGAAGCTATGATTTTGAATACAAAGAGAACTGTACTATCCTGATGATCGTTCTGTACGGCGAAATTGTAATTAATGATTTTGAAAAACCTATTTCAGCAGAACAAATTTTTACTTTAAAATCAAGTGAAAGTAATTTTTTAACCTTAA
Organism: Chryseobacterium glaciei; assembly: GCF_001648155.1. NCBI lineage: Bacteria > Pseudomonadati > Bacteroidota > Flavobacteriia > Flavobacteriales > Weeksellaceae > Chryseobacterium > Chryseobacterium glaciei. The sequence goes on from NZ_CP015199.1 coordinate 1,267,852, forward strand.
AAAATAATCTTCCGAGCGAAAAAGCAGATGTTTTGATCTTGGAATTAAAAAGTAAAACATCAGAAAACTCTTTCTCAATTGAAAACTTGAATCTGAACGAAAAAAATACATTAATTCAAATCTCAAAAAACTTAGAGTGTCCGAATTTCATTGGATTATATGAAGGCAGAAAAGAGCAGGAATATTCTTTATATGAAAAAGGAAAATCAATTTTCGGAATGGTAATCAATGGTGCTTTTGAGCTTCAAAACAGGTTAATGGAAACCAGAGACGCGATCATTCTCAACGAAATTGAAATGTTGGAATTTGAAGCTTTAAGTGAAAATGCACTTATTATATTATTCGAAGTCTGATAAAAGCTCAATGTGAAAAAAATTTACCCAAATCCCTTTCTTAATGAAATTATTTTTCCTCTTGTTTTAAATGAAAGAGCAGTTGTAAGTATAGAATTAATTGATGAAGAAGGACGAGTTTTTAAAATACTTCATGAACAGGAACTTTTAAAGGGAAAACATAAAATTAAGATCACTAAAAATCAATTAAAATCGGGCATCTATTCCGTGAAAATTATAATAGAAAATTCTAAAGGAACATCTATAGAAAATACTAAAGTTGCCATTCATTAGTATACTTTAAGTGTTAGATATTTTTTCATATCATTTGTGTTTTGTACCAGGGCAGGCGTGGAAAACTGCCCTGATTTTATTAAAAATTTACTCTCATGAAAGCAAAAATAAAACTGGCATTCCGAATTGTGATCGATCAGAATTCTACGATACCCTGGGATAAATATGTTTTTGAAGATACTTATTTTGAGTATAAAATTCAGCATCAGGTTTTTGATGACAAAGAAAATCCTGTGAAAAATTATTGGGAGCTTTTGGCTAAAAACTCACATGCAGAAAGAATCCCTTTTTTGTTGAGTTCATCGGTGGTCAATTATATTTCTCAGCTTAATGGCGAGATCAAAAGTCTTCCTGATGTTTTAGGAAATACTTTTTTTCCTGTTGAAAGTTTCAAATTAGACCTCATCAGTTCAAATACAGAAGATCCGTCAAAACATAAGATCGGACTTACATTTTACACTCCCGAATTAGCATTAATTGATATTATCGACAATAAATATCTTTTAAGTAAAAATAATAAGCCAGAAAACGGCTTTGAGACTTTCATGTTCTCTTTTCATCCGCAGGTATCCATTGCTTACTACAATGCGGATCTCGATTAATAAACTCGCCACATTTTTGGCATTTTTATAAGATGATTTTAAGAAAAACCTCCGTTGAAAATTTCAGCGGAGGTTTTGTTTTACTTAAATTGTGGATAAATATTATTTAAAATATATAACAGTTATTTAAAACATATGACAGGATTGCATCCTGCCCTTTGTTAATTAGCCCCTTTGGGGCTCTGCAATGTATTTTATTAATTTTGAATAGCAGGTTTTACCTTTTCACCAAACAGTTCAATAGATTTCATCATCACATCATGAGCAGGATCGCCAACATCCATATGACCAATAAATCTTGTGATTCCGAAAATTTCTTTCATATACTCAATTTTACCTGCAACTTCAGCCGGACTTCCGATGAATAAAGCGCCGTCTTTGTTTCTTCCTCCATCATATTGCGCTTTTGTATATGGCGCCCAACCTCTGGAAGCTCCGATTCTGTCCATCTGAGATTTATAATTATTAAAATATCCGTCAACAACATTTTGGTCATCACTTACAAAAGTGTGCGAGTGAATGGCGATCTGCATTTTAGATACATCATGCCCTGCTTTTTGATATTCCTGTTTATAAAATTCGATTAAATTTTTAAACTGAATCGGCATTCCACCGATAATAGCAACAACTAACGGCATTCCCAATTGTGCAGCACTTAAAACTGATTGCGGAGTTCCGCCAACAGCTCTCCAGATTGACAATTTCCCGTCATTTTTTGCTCTTGGATAAACGGTTTGATTTTGCATCGGCGCACGAAGCTTTCCAGACCATGAAACGTTCTCTTCTGAATTAATTTTTAATAATAATTCTAATTTTTCATCAAAAAGCTGTTCGTAATCATTTAAAGAATACCCATACAAAGGAAAAGATTCTATGAAACTTCCTCTTCCAACGAATATTTCTGCTCTTCCGTCTGATATTAAATCTAATGTTGAAAAGTCTTCATATACTTTTACCGGCTCAGATGAACTCAACACCGTTACTCCACTCGCCAATTTTATATTTTTTGTAATACTTGCAGCCGCAGCCAAAACTATTTCTGGTGATGAAACTGCATAGTCCGGACGGTGATGTTCTCCCATTGCAAAAACATCAATTCCAACCTCATCCATTACTTTTACCTGTTCAAGAATTTCACGGATCTTTACGCCTGCATCTCTATATTTTCCGGTTGTCTGGTCAAAAGATAAGTCGCCAAACATTCCTATTCCTAATTCCATATTTTTTGATTTTAGATAGGACAAAATTACGACTATCAATATTAAAAAACATTGATCGATGGTAAGAACGAACAACAGAAAAACTTAGTTTGAGGTTTTAAGTTTTAAAAATTGTTTCTCAAAAAGTTGATACGATAAATAGGCAAAAATTACAGTAAAAGCAAATGACAATGAAGTAATAGAATACCAATTCAAATGATACTTCTCCCCCATTTTGACGAATAAACTAATGCATATCGGATGAATTAAATATAATCCGTAAGTATATTTTCCAAGACGAGCCAATATAGTTTTATCGGAGATTTTGAATACATTTTTTTCGCCCAAAGTGAATAGAATCAGTAAAGAAAACAGCGTTCCAAAGAAAAGTGAATTTATTTTTACATCAGGAATTACTGTCGTATTTAATCTTATCACAATGGCTGATAAAACAAATACAGCATAAAAATATTTATAAATGGACGGAATCTCATTTAGTTTTTTAATGATTTCTTTATGAAAAACAAATAGATAAGCCGGAATTGCCCCAAAAGCAAAATTATCAATATTCGTAAAGATATCTAAAGACTGAATATTATATGTTTCATAAATGATCTTGGTTAAAAATGAGACCAAAATACTTACAACAATAAGCTTCGGAATATTTTTTAATGAAATAAAATAGAAAATAAGTCCCCAGATAATATAGAAATGTTCTTCAATACAAAGCGACCAAATAACCGGCAATGGAGCCACATTTGGAAAACTTCCGGTATACATCATCATATAATTTTCGAGGAATGCAAAGGTGAAGAACCAATTCGGCTCGTAACCGTCATTAGAAAAAGAAACATGAAAAAAAGTAAGGATAAAAGGAGTACAAAATGCAAAAATAGCCATCGCATAATACAAGGGCCATATTCTTAATATTCTTCTTTTAAAGAACTTTTTAAGTGAAATTTTATTTTGATTATTGAGTTTTTCAAGAATTAAAATATAGGTAATTAAAAACCCGCTTAATACAAAGAAAAAAGAAACACCAATCCCCCTCCCTTAGAAAAATAGTGCAATACACTGTCTGTAGGAATGGGGGAATGATGTAAGAAAACTAATAAAAAAGATAGAAATCTTAACGAATCAAACGTATGAAAGTGGACTCTATCTACTTTTACCAAGTTCATTCTATATTTTTAATGATTACTTTTTCAAGTTCTGATCAAAATAATCTGTTACTTTCTGCATCAAATGCACTCTGTCTTTTCCGATCACGTTGTGCGGATGTCCAGGATAAACAAAATAATCTAACTGTACTCCGTTATCAACTGCAGATTTAATGAATTTAATTGAATGTTGCCAAACCACCACATCATCCTGTGCACCGTGAATCATCAATAATTTACCTTTTAAGTTCTGAACTTTATCCAATAAATTAGCCGCTGCATATCCTTGTGGATTTTCTTGTGGCGTGTCCATATATCTTTCGCCGTACATGATCTCGTACATACTCCAGTCGATCACGGGACCTCCTGCAACACCTACTTTGAAAACTTCAGGATGACGAGTCATGAAACTTGTTGTCATAAATCCACCGAAGCTCCATCCGTGAATACCCAATTTTTCTGAATCAACGTAAGGAAGAGATTTTAGATAATCTACCCCTTTCATCTGGTCATTCATTTCGGTTGTTCCCAAGTTTCTGAAAACAGCCTGCTCGAATTTCATTCCACGGTTGGCAGAACCTCTTCCGTCCATTGTGAAAATGATGTATCCGTTTTGAGCCATATATTCATACCAAAGATTTCCTGAGGCAGGGAAAGTATTCGTTATCAATTGTAAATGTGGTCCGTTGTATAGATAAACAATTACAGGATATTTTTTGTTCGGATCAAAATTCGTCGGAAGGATGATTTTACCGTATAAAGGTGTACCGTCATCAGCTTTTAGGTTTACATTTTTAATTTCAGGTCTCTGATAATTTTTTAATGTATTTTCTGCTGTTAGAATATTGTCGGATTTTAATGTATTTGTATTGATAATGTTGGCAACTTTTGGAGTGCTGGCATTGCTGTAAACATCATACAGATAATTTCCGTCACTGCTTAAAACTCCTGTGTGAACACCTTCTGCGTTGTCTAATCTCTGTAGTTTAAAGTTCGTCCAATTGATTCTGTATAAATGTTTTTCCAGAGGAGTTTCTTTCGTAGAAGTGAAATAAATTTCCTTTTTCTTTTCATTGAAACCTAAAATATCAGTTACCAGCCAATCTCCTTTTGTGATCTGAGCAACCAATCCTTTTTCTAAGCTATAGTGGAATAAATGATTATATCCCGTTCTCTGACTTTGCCAGATAAAGTCTGTATTAGAATTTGGGAAGAAAGTTAACGGATGTTGTGGTTCAACATATTTACTGTCTGATTCTTCAAATAAAGTTTTTACTAAATCTCCTGTAGCAGCGTCATACTGATTCATTTTCATGTGATTCTGACCTCTGTTCAACACTCCAACAAAGATATATTTTGAATCCGGACTCCAGGTAATTGCTGTTAAATATTGATCTTTCTCGCCTTCAACTTTCAGGAAAGTCGTCGATTGATTTTTAATATTATAAACACCCAAAGTAACTTCGTGAGATTTTTGTCCCGCCATCGGATATTTGATGTTGTGGTTTACCGCGGGAGTTACCGACCAATCGATTACAGGATAATCTGCAACCATCATCTGATCCATTCTGTAAAATGCTACACTTTCTGAATTGGGAGAAGGAAAAATCCCTGTGTCAATTCCGAATTCGTTTCTGTGAACATTGGCAGCACCGTTAAGAATATTTTCGTTAGAATCATTCGTTACGGCAATGACTTTTCCATTTTTATTGACAAATAAATTATTCTTTACCGTGTACGCAAAAGTCTGATTATCACTAAACATTTTTATGTTGGCAGCATTTTCATCTAAAGAAGCTGAACTTTTTACTTTCCAGTCGCTTCCGGATTTATCAACCCAGATCATTTGATCGTTCGCGTTAAAATATCCTTGAGATTTACTGATAAACTTGATCTGCGGAACTGCTTCTAGTCTATTATCAGAAAAACTTCTGTTCAACTGCGTCAAAGAAACCAAAGTATCCTGTTTTGCCGTCTTTAGATTTGTGATCAAATATCCGTCTTTCACAGCCTGAATGTAAGATTTACCATCTCCAGACCATGAAAATTGAGAAATATTTTTCACAGCTAAGTTCGTTCTCAACCCATTTACAGCCTCCGCCATCGTGAATTTCTGAGTCTGAGCAAAAACCGATCCGCCCAAAACTACCATCAATAAAGAAAATCTATGTAATTTCATTGTATAAAATTGAATCCACCAAAAATAAGAAATAAAAGTTAACCGTTAAGAAATGTTAAATTAGATTTAATAGTTGTTAGTTGTTGGTTTTTGGTTTTTGGTAATTCTTCCAGCAATGGTTGTTCGGTATCTTTGTCATTCAGAGCGGAACGTAGTGGAGCGTGGAATCTAAATTTACATTGTATTTATAATTGTTGAGATTCCTAGCGGAATGACAAACTGTATGGTGATTCGTTAATAAATATTTTGATGTTTTCAGATTGCTTCGTAACTTCATTCCTCGCAAAGACAAATCATAATGATGGCGACAAATACCCTAGCCCCGATTGCAATGAAAATCCTTTTTTGAAAAAAAAGATTGTAATGGAAAGCAGGAAATAGCTTCTAAAGAATAAGTAATGAGTAATTGGTAATGAGTAATAGATTTTCCCTTCATTGTAATGTTAATTTGAAGTTAAAATTGTTGTCATATTTATTTCTTATCCTACGTCAATGATTTGTACCTAAGTCTTATCCTACATTTGTCTCATAATTAACAATAAAAAACATATTACAATGGCAACAAAATGGAACCTAGACCCAACTCATAGTGAAATTACTTTCAAAGTAAAACACATGATGATTTCTAACATTAAAGGTAACTTCACCAACTTCACTGCAGAAATTGATGCTGATGATGATACTTTCGCTAATGCTAAAACGACTGCAACGATTCAGACTGATTCTGTTTCAACTCACAATGCAGACAGAGACACTCACCTTAAATCTGCAGAGTTTTTCAATGCAGAGGCTAATCCTACAATCACTTTCGATTCTCAGGCATTGAATGGTGCTGTAACCGGAAATTTAACGATCAACGGAATTACAAAACCAATCACTCTTGAGGTAGATTTTAACGGAATCAATGTTGACCCATGGGGAAATACAAAAGCTGGTTTCTCTTTTGAAGGGAAAATCAACAGAAAAGACTTCGGATTAAACTGGAATGCTGCCCTTGAAGCTGGAGGTGTAATGGTAAGCGAAGACGTAAAATTAGCAGGAGATTTACAGTTTGTAAAACAAGCATAATAAAAAAACGGATTTTTGGGGAGCCCCGAAGGGGCGACATATTCAAGAATAGGATGCAATCCTATTAAAATAACAAGACACCCAAAACATCCAAAAAATTTAATCATAAAAGGTTCAGGGATTTTCTAAAAACCTTGAACCTTTTTCTTTTTTAATATTATAGTATGAACCTCAACGATCTACAAAACATCAGTGACAATTTTCAGAGTACACAAAGAATGCCTGTTTTATTTCTTGGGCACGGTTCGCCGATGAATGCTATTGAAGAAAATCAGTTTGTACAGGGTTTCAGAAAAGCGGCAACAGAAATTCCGAAACCGAATGCTATTTTGTGTATTTCCGCTCATTGGTATACACAGGGAACTTTTGTGACGGCGATGGATATGCCGAGGACAATTCATGATTTTGGAGGTTTTCCGAAAGCGTTGTTCGATGTAGAATATCCCGCTCCCGGAAGTCCTGAATTAGCCAAGGAAACGGCTGAACTTTTATTTCCGATTTTGGTTGAAGAAGATCATAATTGGGGTTTGGATCATGGTGCGTGGTCGGTGATCAAACATATGTATCCTAATGCAGATATTCCTGTGATTCAATTAAGTATTGATTATACAAAACCTCCGCAATATCATTTTGAATTGGCTCAAAAATTAAATAAGCTTCGCGAAAAAGGTATTCTTATTATCGGAAGCGGAAATATTGTTCATAATTTAAGATTAATCGACTGGAAAAATATCGATACCGTTGGAGCCGGCTGGGATTGGGCTATTGAAGCCAGAGAGAAAACCAACAATTGGCTTCTGGATGGCAATTTCCAACCTATTATTGATTATCAGAAACAGGGAACATTTTTACAGTATGCAGTTCCCACTCCGGATCATTATTTACCGTTGATTTATACTTTAGGATTGAAAGATAAGGCTGAAAATTTAATCTTATTTAATGATGAATTAATTGGCGGTTCGTTGAGTATGACGAGCGTGAGAATCGGTTAAATTATTTTTCAGTCCTCAAATATTTAATAAAAATTTTTTTTATCACTATAAATATAGTAATATTGTTTTACCATGAAAAAAACGATATTACTATTTTTATTTTTACTACCTCTCTACGGTTCATTTGCTCAGATCATTAAAGGTACGGTTGTGAATGATGCCGAACAGAAAATTGCCAATGTCAATATTTATCTGGACGGAACCAAAATCAATACTATTTCAAAGGAAGACGGAAGTTTCAGTCTTAATTTAGCCTCACAAACCAGTGGAAGTTTGGTCTTTCAAAAGGAAAATTATGAAACTTTTACAACAAAGCTTTCTGAAGTTATCAATAAAACATTGAAAGTTGTTTTAATTAAGACCAATACGATCGAAGAGGTTAAAATTATTCCTTACACCGAAGAAGCCTACAAAAATTACATCTATTATTTTCTTGATACATTCATTGGTGCTGACAGAGAAAATGTGAGAATTAAAAATCAGTGGTCTTTAAAATTTGCTTACGATAAGACGAATAAAATTCTTAAAGTAAAAGCTCCACAGACTTTAATTATCGAAAATAAAAATTTAGGTTATGAGATACAATACAACCTCATCAGCTACTCTGCCGATTTTGAGTCTAAAATGGTCAATTATACAGGAACAAGTTTTTTTAAAGAAACAAAAAACTCAGATAAAGTTAAGCTCAACAGGATGAATGCTTTTGACGGAAGTCTACTCCACTTTTTCAGAAGTATTTATAACAATAAGGTTTCAAAAGATGGATTTATTGTCAATAAAGTAGTAAAATTCCCCAATCCGAAATATCCGACCGAAGAAGAATTAAAAACATTGAAGAATTTTTCGGAGATGATTAAAAATTCAAGAAACATGAATATTCCCGAGGATATCAGTGATATTCTGAGACGAAAAAATAATGAAAAGCCTTATGCGCTGGCCATCACAAAAACAAAAATTCCTGATGCTGATTATGTAAAAAGATCCGGTGAGGAAGTCCTTTTTAGCTTTGCAGACATGCTTCAGGTTAATTATCCCAAATATTTCTTTGAACGAAAAGGAAAAGATTTTGTTAAAAGTACCACGCCTGTAATTTTATCTTCCTTTCTTCATCCTGAAGGTGAAACATTTGAAGTTTCAAAAGACGGAAACATCACAACTCCCGATCTACTCATCAATGAAGGAGATTTTTCAAAAAATAAAATTGAAAATATGCTTCCTTTAGATTATCAGTTAGGAGATTAATTAATAAAAAATTTAACCACAAAAGTTGTAAAAGATCTTTTCATGTAAATTCAAATTGATCGAAAGTCTTCAAACTTACTTGCTCTTAACTTACAGTGAATTCTTAAACTTAAAATTATTTAAGTATTAAATCTTTTGTGCCTTTTGTGGTTAAAATAAGATTTTCAGTTTAAATTTTACTGTACAGCTTGTAAAACATTAATATTTCCATATCCGTAATCTGAATTCGGACTTGGATAATACGTTGCAGACTGTCTCATTTTATTCAAGACCTGCTCTCTTGTCCATGATGGATTTTTAGCCCAAACTAATGCTGCAATTCCAGCTGTAGAAGCGGTTGCAACGGAAGAACCACCCACATAATCGGTTTGTGCATTATAATAACTTAGAACCGGAACATTGTTTCCTGACGCTCTTTCCATTTGATACGTAAAATCAATTTCTGCTCCTGAATGGCAAACATCACATTTCTGATTAGAAGTATTTTCTTTTACTCCTGTGATCGCTTGAGTTTCCGGCATCCAAGCCGGGAAAATAACACCTACGAAATTCGTAAAACTTGTCGAAGTTCCGCCAGCACAGAAAATTAATTTTCCTTTAGAGTAGGCATATTTTACTCCATCTTCAATTTTACCCACAGAAAAAATGTGTCCCATTGACATGGAGATAATTTTCACGCTATTGTTATTAGCAAGCTCTGTGAAAGCTATTTTCACTCCATTTTGTTCGTGATAACCATCCAAAACAACGTTGGTTGCTGCACGATATGCGATTAAATTGGCATTATAAGCTACTCCAACCGGTTGTCCTTGATTATTTCTTGGAGCCGCCATTGCAGAAGCCATGCTTGTTCCATGTCCGCACTGATCGTTTGGTCCATCGTAGCCCGTAGCCCATGGCCAGACAGAATCTACATGCACCCCAACTTTACTGATCGTTCTTCCGGATGATAATCCATTATTAAAATTGCTTCCCAACAGACTTTGCTCAGGCGAAACTCCGGAATCTATCAAACCAATCGTCACTCCGGCTCCTGTGCTATAACTCCAGGCGTTTGTAATATTGTGCTTGTAAAAAGACCACGGTGCTTTTGCGTTGGGAGTTACCGTTGTATAGTCTGCAGCATTTAAAGCCGTTGATTCAAATCCACATCCCGAACTGCCGCTTGATTTTGCGGTGCCGCTGAATTTATTTTCATTTTCGAAATAATGATAATCTGCAGGCTCCAGATAACGAATGTTTTTCATTTTACGAAGAGCAATCACAGTTTCCTGCTTTTCAATCGTAACATCCATCTGATTGAGATATTTGTCAGCACTAAGTAAAACTCTGCTTTTTTCCTTCCCCTCATATTTCTCAATAAGCGCTAGAATTTCATTTTGAATTTGCTCATTATCAGAAGACAGACTTCGGTCAAAGTCATCTTTTGAAGAGCCAAAGCCAATTGAAGCTACTTTATTTCCTTGAAAAATTGCACTCCAGACAAAATGATCGGAAGATTTTGTCCATGAGAAAGATCCGGTACTTTTAATAGATTCATTAATTTTACCGTTAATTTGTTTTGCCTCGAGAGGATCTTTTTGAGCAACCTCAATTTCGGTTACCTGATTCTGAAGTTCGTCTCTGTTACATGAAACCACCACAAAAAGCAGAAACATCACATAAAATACGTTTTTTTTCATATAAATTAATTTTTATTTGGTAATACAAGATATCACTTTCTCTTGAATTACAGTTCGTTAAAAATTAACTTCACATGATTTTTACATTGATTTTATTATGCTAAAAATAATATACAACTATGGTTTACAATATTTTTTCATAGCAAACGCTTTTATCAATTCCGATGTATTGTCCATAATTTGGGATTCTTTGGTAACCACTTTTTTCGTATACAGAAAGAGCTTCATTTTGTTCTAAAGAACTTTCCAGAACGGCTTTTTTATAGCCAATTTCTTTTGCCCAGCTTTCTAATTCTTTTACGATCGTTCCTGCCAAACCTCTTTTTCTAAAATTAGGGTGGGTGTACATTCTTTTGATCTCAACTGTATCATCTTCAAATTTTTTGAAAGCACCACAAGCTGCAGGATTATCATCTATATAAATAACGATACAATTATTTATCATATCAATTTTGTTGAATTGATCATAGAATGCATGATCTTCACCGTTACGAATAGCCAAGTCGGCATCAAGAAGTTTTACCAGATTTTGAAAGTCTACGTTTGAAGAATCTGTTTTTGTTATTGTCATCTTTTTGTTTTTACTTTTACAAAAATAATGTTTTTTTATACTCCCACAGATCTCGCAGATTTACACAGATGCTTATGTTTTAGTTTCGTGTAATTATTTGTAAAATATTAAACAGACTTCTTTCATGTTATCAATTATCAATAAAAATATGCATAAACATCTGTGTAAATCTGTGAGATCTGTGGTAGAAAATAAAAAAGGCCTCCATTTTCAGGAAGCCTTCATATTTTATTTAAGTTTGAAAATTAATTCACAACAAATTTTCTATCATTAATCAATTCAGCAATCGCCAACATATCTTTTCCGATCAATCTGTCTTCTTCAAGTTTAGCAACTTTAGAACGGATGATTGCAAAGTTTTCTTCAATAATTTTTGAACATTTTGCAGGTCTTCTGAATTCTAATCCTTGTGCAGCAAACATTAATTCAACAGATAAAATATTAACCAAATTCCCAAGAACCTGATTGAATTTTCTTCCCGAAATACTTCCCATCGAAACGTGATCTTCCTGACCTAAACTTGTCGGAATTGAATCTGCAGAAGCCGGGAAACATAATGTTTTATTTTCCGTAACCAAAGCCGCAGAAGTATATTGAGGAATCATGAAACCTGAATTTAAACCAGAGCTTTCCGTTAATAATCTTGGTAAACCGTATTTCCCTTCCAATAATAAATAACTTCTTCTATCAGAAATATTTCCTAATTCAGCCGCAGCCAATGTTGCATAATCTAAAGGCATCGCCATTAATTGTCCGTGGAAATTTCCTCCTGAGATAGATTCTTCCGCACTTAAAACAATCGGGTTATCTGTTACAGAATTCAATTCTGTGTTTGCCATCAATTTAAGATGTTCAAAAGCATTTCTACTCGCTCCATGAACCTGAGGAACACATCTCATTGAATAAGGATCCTGAACTCGCTCACATTCTTCATGAGCTTTCATATTTTCAGAACCTTTCAGAAATTTAACCATTCTTGCAGCTACTTTTTTGCTTCCTTCAAATGGTCTGATGTCATGAAGTTCCTTTTTGAACGGACTTTCAGAACCTCTGTATGCTTCCAGACTCATTGCAGCAGTAAGATCAGCAAGATCCAATAGATATTCGAATTTCTCTAAACCTTTGATCGCATGAGCCAAAATAAACTGAGTTCCGTTAATTAATCCCAAACCTTCTTTTGGACCTAAAGTCAACAGTTCAAGGTTATGTTTCTCTAAAATTTCAGCAGTTTCGAAAATCTGATCTCCTACCCAAACCTGTCCTAACCCCAAAAGTGGTAAAACTAAGTGTGATAAAGGTGCCAAATCTCCCGAAGCTCCAACAGAACCCTGCTCAGGAACTACAGGAATAATATCTTTCTCCAACATTGTGATCAATCGCTCAATCACCTCTAAAGAAACTCCCGAAAAACCTTTTGACAATGCATGAACTTTAGCAATGATCATGATTTTTGAAAACTCTTTATCAATCGGTTTTCCTACACCTACTGCATGAGAAATGATTAGGTTATATTGTAATTGTGCTGTTTCGTCAGCAGAAATTTTGGTATCGCAAAGAGGTCCGAAACCTGTATTGATTCCGTACACACATCTGTCGGACTCTACAATTTTCTGAACGTTTTTCTGTGATTTTAAAATTTGATCTTTTGAAGCTTTATTAAGTTTCGCTTTTTTTGGATTTTTACAGATTTCCAATACGTCATGGAAACTGAAAACATCTATCCCGTATATCATTGTCTTAATTTTGCTTAAAATTACACTTTTAACGACAACTGTAAAAGTAAAATTTAGGGCAGTATTTATTTTTCAAAACAAGTGATTTATTTCATTACTTTTACGTCCGAAAATAAAAACAATAAACTATGAAATTTAGAGCTTTACTGCTTGCATTCTGCTTTGTAAGTGTTGCAACTTTTGCCCAAGACAAGGTAAAATACTCAAAAGAAGAGATCAAAAAAATGGAAATGTATCTTTTTAATGAAGGATTCAACACTCCATCTCCTAAAAAAACATCTACCGTAATTTTAAAGGACGGAACGACTCACAAAGGATTCTGTAGTAAAATAGACACTAAAAAAGGACAGATTTTCGAAGTTGCTATCAAAGACAGTATCTCAAAAAAGAGCACGACTTTCAATGCTGATCAAATTGACGAAATGTATGTTTACCCAAGCAATGCTGAAAAGTATGCAAAAGTGGCCAAGTACATGGGAAATATCAGAAATTTTGGAACCAAGAGTTTAAATAAGAATACAACAAACGAGCGTATTCATTTTGTAAACCAAACTGTTTCTCTTAAAAATAAGAAAGACGATAAAGAATTCTTAATGCAGGTAATCAACCCTGGATTTGATGATATTATTTCTGTTTATTACGATCCTAGAGCAAAAGAAACAACCGGATTTTCTGTGATGGGTTCTCCTCAATTAGGAGGTGGTGTTATTAAATCTTATTATGTTAAAAAAGGTAATAAAGTAATGTGGCTTCACAAAGATGATTTTGAAGACAACTACGATTTCCTTTTTGGCGATAATGCAGAATTCATGAAAAAATATCCTAAAAAATCTGTTGAATGGGATTATTTCAGCTTCTTGGTGAGCGAGTATACTCAGATGACAAACGGATAAAATATTCAATTATACAATGTATAAAGCTGTAGAAATTTTCTGCAGCTTTTTTCGTTTTTTAATGAAAAATTAGAAAGTGTATTTTTGCATTAAAATTATCATCATGAAACTTTACATCAACACAATACTGATTTTCAGTCTATTATTCTGGGGAGCTTTGGGACGGGTTTTCAAGGGTTGTTCAAAAGCGGATGATGTAGCTCATGCTGGCAATTATGTGAAAACCCTTGATCATATTCCCTATCAGACCAATTATAAAACGATGGGGAGATATCTGACTTCTGAGGCTGTCATCAAAGATCCAATTTTATTTAAAAGAAATCTGGAAGCCACCGAAATTGTTGATATCAAAGTTATTAATGATTTGAAAATGAAAGATCCGTCTATAAAAAAACAGGTTGACAATATTGATGAAAAATTTCTTCCTTCCGAAAGAATAGCTGAGTATCAAAAAATTTTTGAAAAACATGCTAAAAGCATTAATTTTCATGATTATAAAAAACTGTTTAAAGTGGTTAAACTGGCTTCAAAAATGAAGAAATTCTACATTTTGGACGGTAATGTAAAAGATGACAATAAAGAAGTGCCCGAAAATTATACTTATTCTAAAAATGGTTTTAATGTTCATATCCCGAAAGGTTTTAATGAAATAACTTCACTTCAAAATCCTATCATTGATAAAATTTGGATGAGTGACAGTGCTATGATCACCGTTTACTCTTTTGAAAAAAATGATAAAAAATCATTAGAAGAATGGAAAAATTTCAAAGCCGAAAATCGTAAAATATTACAGCTATTTGAAAGTGAAGAAAGACTTATCAACCATTCAGTCTTTTGTGAGGGTGAAAAAGTTTATGGTTCGTTAAAAATTTTAAAACAAGGAAATAAAATTTTATTCGTGGAAGTAAGCTTTGACGACCATTTATCTTATATCGACGGCCGAAAAGATTTGTTATCTAAAATTTAAAATAGGTTAAAAAAATATTAGTATCAACAGATAAAAGCAAAATTCCGTAATTTTGTTATATGAATCCTTCTTTAGAATTACAACTCAAAACTTTACCTTCCGAACCCGGTGTTTATCGTTATTATGATAAAAATGAGCATTTATTGTATGTCGGAAAGGCTAAAAATTTAAAGAAAAGGGTTCTCTCCTATTTCAACAAAAATCTTCCGGGTTACAGAACAAGAATAATGGTTGGCAAGATCCAGCGATTGGAAACTACCATTGTAAACAGCGAATACGACGCTCTTTTATTGGAAAACAATCTGATAAAAGAACATCAGCCGTTTTATAATGTCATGTTGAAGGATGATAAAACCTATCCTTGGATCTGTATTAAAAATGAAAATTTTCCCAGAATATTTTTAACAAGAACAAAGATTAAAGATGGTTCAGAATATTACGGGCCCTATGCGAAAGTACGTCCTGCAAAGATTTTACTGGAAACTATTAAGCATATTTACAAACTCAGAACTTGTAATTTAAATTTAGCTCCAACCAAAATATCAGAAGGAAAGTATAAAGTTTGTCTTGAATATCATATCAAAAATTGCGAAGGACCTTGTGAAGATCTGGAAAGCAAGGAAGATTATGATGAAAAAATAGACGCCATCCGCGGAATTGTAAAAGGTGATTTCCGAAAAGCAAAGGAATATCTGGTTAATCAGATGATGAAACATGCTGAAAATCTGCAATTTGAACAAGCTCAGATCATTAAAGAAAGATTGGATATTTTGGAAGATTATCAGTCCAGAAACACGGTTGTTAACCCAAATATCGACGATGTAGATGTGTTTGGAATGACGAGTGATGAAACTGCTGCTTACGTAAATTTCTTTAAGATCAGAAACGGAAATATTATTCAGAGTTTCACGACAGAAATTAAAAAAATTCTGGAAGAATCGGACGAAGATATTCTGGAAGAAGCCATGATTGAAATTCGTCAGAAATTCGATTCAGACTCAAAAGAAGTCCTGCTTCCTTTCCATTTATCTGTTGAAATTCCGAATGTGAAATTGATCGTTCCTAAAATGGGCGATAAAAAACGAATCGTTGAACTTTCGGAGAAAAATGCGAAAGAATATCGTTTAGAAAAATTAAAACAGGTTCAAATCATAGATCCGGAAAGACATGCCAATCGAATCATGGCAGAAATGCAAAAACTGCTGAGAATGCCTGTTGAACCAAGACATATTGAAGGTTTTGACAACTCGAATATTCAGGGAACCAATCCGGTTTCCGCCTGTGTTGTTTTTAAAGATGGAAAGCCAAGCAAAGCAGACTACAGAATTTTCCATCCAAAAACCGTGGAAGGAGCCAATGACTTTGCAACGATGGAAGAAGTGATTTACCGCCGTTACAAAAGATTGTTGGATGAAGGTGATGCCTTGCCACAATTAATTTTGATCGATGGTGGAAAAGGACAACTTTCTTCTGCAGTAAAAAGTTTAAGATTATTAGGACTTTACGGAAAAATTACCATTGTCGGAATCGCCAAAAGATTAGAGGAAATTTTCTTCCCCGAAGATCCGATTCCTTTATATCTTGATAAAAAATCTGAAACCCTTAAAATTCTTCAAAGAGTTCGAGATGAAGCCCACCGTTTTGGGGTAAAACATCACAGAACCAGAAGAACAAATTCTACCATAAAATCTGAACTTGAAGAAATTCCCGGAGTCGGAGAAAAAACAATTGAGTTGCTTTTATCTAAATTAAAGTCTGTAAAACGTATAAAAGAGTCCAATTTAGAAACTTTGGAAGAGATTCTTGGGAAAAGTAAGGCGAAAGTAATTTGGGAATTTTTCAATTCATAAAAAACAAAAAAAGCTCTTGAATCAAGAGCTTTTTATATATTATCATTTAAGACTAATATTAAACTTCACCCATCACATACATATTTTCCATGGTTGGCGTTGCGCTTCCGCCCTTTTTTTCAAGAGTTATGGCAAAAGCCTGAGCATTTTTTATGTTTGCGAGAGCTATTTTACTGTCTTTATCTTCTGTGTACATTCCCGCACTTACAGGTTTACCGTCCGCAATTGCCCAAAGCTGATATTGCATTCCTTCCGGAGCTGTCGGCAAACTGTCGGCATTTAAATAGACTTCTTTAGATTTTTTATCCCAGAAAACCATTGCTTTGGAGTCAGAATGTTTTTCCACTCCCTTCAAAACAACCATCTGCATATCTGCACCAGACAACATTTGCCATTTTTGCTGCATTTTTTGATATGCTAAATCTTTAGATTGCTTTTCAGTTTCAAGTTTTGCAATAACTTCTTTATTTTTAGACTGCGTATTCATCCAGAATAAATTTCCGGCAACACTTACTAAAAACAACACCGATGCTGCAACAGCGTAGGATTTCCAGTTGTTATTTTTCTGAGTATTAATCTCTCTAATTTCTCCCTGAACTTTCAGATCTTGTTTTACTTCTGAAATTACAGGTCTCACTTCTTCAACAATCTGTTCCTGTTGAATTTTATTCCAAATCTTAGATTTTAAATCATTTGGAGGAGTCACAGCCTGAGCCGTTGCCAAATCTTCCAAAGTTTTTTGAGCTTCTTCAAAAGCTGCTTTAACTTCAGCATTGTTCTTCATCACACATTCCAAAATGCCTGCTTCCTCTTGAGAAGCAAAACCTAGAATATAAGATTCTAAAATTCCGGATGATATGTATTCCTTAGTGTTCAATTTATTGATAATCTTTTAACAAATCCTTTAATTTTATCAATGCATTCCGCATTTTTGTTTTAACAGTACCCAGCGGTATCTTCAGTTTTTCGGATATTTCATTTTGTGTATATCCCTGATAATACGCCAGATCTATAAGCTCCTGCTTATCAGTCTCCAAACCTCCAAGAACATCTTTAAACCCGATAAAGTCGGATGCTTTATTAGTTGTTGAAAGTTCTGCACTGTTATATACGAAATCAGGGAGTGGTTGGTTTTTAAGCTCGTTTTGGAAACCTTTTGATTTTAAATAATCTATCGCCGTATTTCTGGCAATATTGATCATCCAGGTGTAAAATCGTCCTTTGGTAGCGTCATATTGTAGAATGGAGTTCCAGATTTTCACGAAAACATCCTGAATGACTTCTTCTGTATATTCTTTTGATTGCACAATTCGGAATATCACACCATAAAGCGCGCCAGAGTAATGGTCATATAAATAATGAAAACCAGCTTCGTTTTTCTCTTTCAATAAAACGATAAGTTCCTCTTCCGAATAGTTTGTTTTAATAACGAATATTTTTCAATCCAAATGTAATGAAATAAACTGTATAGTAAAGAAAAACCAAAAAATAATTTATATCGTAAATGATTTTGAAATGAATTCAACCTTTTATTAACTCAGTGAAAAATAATTTAAATAAAAAAATAATTTTTAAATCTAAAACAGAATCCACCTCGTAAATGGTAGGTAAGAAATCAAATACTATTTAATTTAAAAAATCAAAAAAATGAATACAAGATCAAAAATCGCAGTTTTAGGAATGGTAGCTTTATCATTTGCTTTCAGTGGAAATCTAACTGCACAAATGAAAGAAAAAACAGTAATGGTAGGTGGTGCAGCAATGTATCCTTCAAAAAACATCATTGAAAATGCTGTAAATTCTAAAGATCATAAAACCCTTGTAGCAGCAGTAAAAGCAGCAGGTTTAGTTGAAACTTTACAGGGAAAAGGACCTTTCACAGTATTAGCACCTACGGATGCTGCATTTGCTAAACTTCCAAAAGGAACAGTAGAAACTTTAGTAAAGCCTGAAAATAAAGAAATGCTTACTAAAATTTTAACATACCACGTTCTTGCAGGAAAATATAGTGCTAAAGAAATCTGGGCTGCAGTAAAAGCCGGAAACGGAAAAAGTATGATGAAAACTGTTGAAGGTGAAGATGTTACTTTCTGGACAAAAGGAAAAGATCTATATGTAACTGATGCTAAAGGAAATAGTGCAAAAATCACAATATCTGATGTAAATCAGTCTAATGGTGTAATTCATGTAATTGACACTGTTCTAATGCCTTAATAATTTTTGTTTTTATGGTTAGCTGTTATTAAAAGCCCTTACCTGAATTTCAGGTAAGGGCTTTTTTTTATTTTTTGATAATCTTAGTAAAGAAATCACCTTTATTTGTTTTGATTTTTAAGAAATATAGTCCCGAAGACAAATCTGCAATATTAATTTTATTATTATTGAATACGATATCCTTTACAAGCTTACCTGAAGTATCGAAGATTTTAATTGTTTCAATCTTGTCATCACCTTTAGTTTTGATAGAAAAAACGTCAGTAATCGGGTTTGGGTACACCTGAATATTTGCAATTGAATTTGTGTTTTTAACATCAGTTTCTGTTGTCGCTAAGAAAACAGGCATTGTGTCTGTCACTTCATACAATTCGTTTCCATGATCTTTTGTGAAAACTGTAAGATACAGTTTGTCATTATCTGATGCCAGTTTAAGAATATTTTCATTAGTTAATAATTGATTATCATCATTTGTAATAAAAATATCTAAAGGCATTGTATTAGAAGCAATTCCATTACTTCTCCAAACTTTTTGAGACTCTCCATTTAAGAAATACAGATAATTCCCATTGCATACCATATCTTTAATGGAAGTAAAATTTGATGTTAAATTCTGCGCTCCTGTAGTTGTGCCATCCGTTCTCCACAGTTGAGTTGCATTATTATTTGTGAAGAATAATTGATTTCCGCATTTTTTCAATTTAATATCACCGAAGAAATTACCTTGTAAAACTTCCGTTGTGCCTGCTACAGTTCCATCTGTGGAATAAACACCTCCGGGATATCCAGTTACGATATAAAATAATTTATTGTTTAATACCTCTATATCTCTGTTAATATTACCTGATCCGAATGGTGTACTGTGCGATTTCAGTAAAACTGCCGATGCCTGATCTCCATTAGATACAAAAAGCTCCGTATTTCCAAAATTTGAACTATTTTCTTTTCTGCTCGTAAAGAGTAATTGGTTGTTTAAGCTTCCGACTACTTTAATATCACCATCTGTTCCGTCCTGAAATGTAAATTGAATTGCTTTTGAAGTATTGGCAGGTGTTCCGTCAGATTTCCAGATTCCCAACTTCCCGTTTTCTTTGGCTACAAAATAGGCATTTCCGTTAAAAGCAACTGCTTTAGGATCTGTATTATACATGCTTCCCATATTATCAGTCGAAATATCTTTTACTAAAACAGGGATATTTGAATTATTATCTATTTTCCAAAGTTCTGTTCCCGTGATATTATTGTATCCTGCAAATAATAGAGAATTATCATTGAGGTTTACATGCATCGCAACATCATTTGTCGTTGTATCCGGTGTAGGAATCATCACAGAATTTGCTGCAGTTCCATCTGTTCTGTAGAATACACTTCTAAAATTCGGACTGCTATTTTTGGTGTAAAGATAATTTCCTACTTTAATAAAAGGATCGTCAAAATTCGTAAACATTCCTATAGAAGAAGATCCGCTGGTAAAGTTTGTGAGACGGCTGATTTGTTGGGTAGCCTTATCTCTCTTGTAAATTTGATTATTGAACTCTCTGTCTGATGCAATAAAAATTAAATTATCATTTAATAAATCATAAGAATGTGGAGAAGCACTTTCATATCTACTTATATCTGATGCTAATGTAGCTTGCTGTGAAATGGGATCTAGAGAAAGTAGTTCCATACCATATTTTGCAATACTTCCGCCAAGATAAATTTTAGAATTTAAATCTACAAAATTACTATCAGAAGACATTCCGAGTCCGGTAATTTCAAATGTCAGGGCAGAATTACCGTTTGTTATCCAAAAGCGGTTCCATTCGTTTGGCTTTGTAAGAACTAAATGCTGATTGTCTGAACTTGTACCATACAATACATTATTGGTAGGAGTATTAAACAGGACTGTTCCCGCTACTGTACCATCAGTTTCCCAGATATAGTTACCATAGGCTGGACTTATTCCATTCGAATTGCTTTCGAAATATATTTTATTGTTAAGCTTAAAAAATTTACTAATTCCCATGGAACTTGTATTTCCTGGAAGAATATCCTTCAAGATTGTAGTTCCGACTGAAGTTCCGTCTGATATCCAAGGTTCAAACCCTCCTGCTGCTGGATCAAATCCGGAGAATACAAAGTAATTACCTGCTGAAGCTCCATTTAATTCACCCATTCCTTGAATCGGCTTTATTGAAACCGTTCCTACTGTAGTTCCATCACTTTCATAAAGTTGATAACCTGTAGAAGTATTTGCTATGAAATAAAATTTACCATTATTTAAAGTTAAAATTTTAAAATCATTAGAAATACTGCTTCCGCTGTTTAAAGCTATATCTTTTAATAAAATAGTTCCGGCAACAGTTCCATCAGATTTCCATATTTCTTTTCCAGAAATCCCGTCATTTGCAGCTAAGAATAATTGATTATTGAATGAATATAATTTTACATTCCCAGAATACTCAAATGTTTTTAATTGCAACAAATTATTTGAAACCGTATCAAAAGACCATAATTCTTTATTTTGATAGAAGAAAATTTTGTTCCCAACAACAACAAGTTGTTCAATAGAATAGTTAGAATTTATATCTGTAGCTTTTACTGTTCCCGCAGGCGTACCGTTGGTTTCCCAAATTTGATACCCTGATGAATTTTGCTGAGCCAAGAAATAGACTTTATTATTTAATTTTACAAATAGTGAATTTGGTGGTATGCCGCTATTATGACCCGCATAAATATCTTTTAGCAGGACAGATTTTTTTGTAACCGAATTATAGCACCATGGTTCTAAACCTTCATCAGCATTTCTAACTGCCGCAAAAATAATAAGATCATTAAGCTTTATTAAATTATATGGTGAACTTGAAGCTCCAAAATTGATCTCATTTAGTTTAACATTTAAATTACTTTGTGCATTTGAATAAACTGATATGGCAATCAGTAAAGATGTACAGATTTTTTTCATGATTAGTTTTATTAAATTCAAATTCTCCTACATTATTTTAATGAGGAGAATTTAATTATTTTAATATATAGATTTCTTTTATATTTATTTTCCGGCAAAAACCTCTTTAGAATATTCTCCATTTGCCTGAAGCATTTCTATGACAATATTTCCATTTTCAAAATAACCAATTGTAGAATCTCCATTTTCTAATTTAACTCTGAAAACATCTCTTTTTGTAGTTGCTTTAAAAGTCGCAAATGGTAGAGAACTATTTGGTTTAACTAAAATAAACTGGTTATTATCTATTTGTACTTTTTGTAGATCTAACTTTCCGTTACTGTATTTACTTGCTGTACTTTCTGTAACTAATGTTGCAGTAACAGAAACATTAGTAGGTGTAGCTACTTCATTTTGAACAATTGCAACCGGATTAGCAATCGGAACTACAATTAATGCCTGCTTTAAAGCATCTTGGAAACCTTCCTCAAATTCTTTGATTGTTGAATTTCCTTTCGACTCAAGTATAGTTTTACCATTACAGTCTTTAAACTGTAAGATCACTCTATTTCTTAACATCGTCTTATCATTAATAACATCTGCATTAATAATACTACAAGAGTTCCCCATCGCTTCCGACGGCCACTTCAATTTATCACCTTGAAGAATTACATATTTTTTTCCTTTTAAAGTATTTGCTAAAAAAGTTTCTAAGTCAAAACTGTTTTTAAAAGTCTGAAATTTTTCAGGGATAGAAACGTATTTATAATCAGAAACTTTTTGTCCGAAAGCAATTACTGAACAAATTGTAAGTATAAGTATTGATAGTTTTTTCATTTTTAAAATTTTAATCATTTCTGAAAGTTCCCATATCTAATTTAAGTGAGAAGAAATTTGAATAGAAATTAGAACCTCCAATTCCGGAATTCGTAATAGCATAATCTAAAGTAAGACCTCTATATTTTATACCGATACCTGCACTTGGCTGGAAAGACACCTTTCTTTTAAGATCTTCGATATCTGTAATATTTTGGAATCTGTTTACCCCTAATCTTACAAAGATCATTTTTTGATAGCCTAATTCGGCTCCGGCGTAAGGCGTGATACTTGCAAAATCTGTTGAAACAAGAGCTGCAGTTTTAGCAAAATCTACATTAATACCAGCTTCAGGTAAAACGTAAATACTACTATTAATATTAAATACCTTACTTGCACCTACATTTAATTTAGGCATTGTGAGTTCCATTTTGTCAGTTGGCGCAGGGTTAAATTCTTCACCATTTACAATCGTTGATAGTTCTTTTTGGTTAATACTCCAAAAGTTGACCGTTGTCGTTGCATCTCGAAGCATCCCTCCAAATTTCCATCCGTTGTCTGCCTTATAGATTGCACCTACATCAAAACCAAAACCATAACCACTAGCGAATTTACCTACATTTCTGTAAACAATTTTAGCATTTACTCCGACATCCAATTTCGTATTTCCTGCAGGATTAAATGCATAAGAAATGATTGCAGCGTAATCAGATTGTGAAAATTTAGTGATTTTATCATAGTCGATATTTCCTTCAGGATCAATCAACTGAGTTGTATTCAAAATATTATCAATACCCAATCTCACAACAGAAACTCCGAAAACTCCTGTTTCCAGAACTTTTGCGTAAGCTAAATAATCATATTTTGCAATTGATTCGAAATATTCGGCGTGCATTGCTGCTCCTTGCCAATCTCTTTCTATCGACATCAAACCTGCCGGGTTCCACATAGGAGAATATACATCGTCCTGATTGGAAATCACAGCTCCTCCCATAGCAAGGCCTCTGGCTCCTGCTCCGATATTCAAGAATTCATTAGAATATTTCCTTATAATTTGAGCCTGAGAAGTCCCAAATAATACGAAAGAAGCAAGTAAAAAATATTTTTTCATCATATAAGTTTGATGCTTAGTTAAAGTTTTTTTGTTTTTCTGGCTTTTATTAATCCATTTGCAATGATTGCCAGTATCATAACACCAGATGCAATATAAAATATTGGGCTCATATGTTCCGATTCTCCAAAGATAAAAAAAGCTAGTATAATTCCGTAGACTGGTTCTAAATTAACTGTTAAAATTAGTGTAAAAGGCGAAATATACTTCATCAGGTTCACCGATTCAAGCATCGGGAAAGCCGTAAAAACACTTGCCAATAAGCATATTAACGCAATATCGCTATAACTTATTTCATTCATGTGAAAAATTTGACCACTAAATAAATAAAATATCAATAAAACGAACCATCCAGAGAAGATTTCATAAAAAATAATGTTTCCGGAGCTTGTTTTCCCAAACATTTTTCCATTAAAAACAGAAAATATAGTCCCAAAAATAGCACAAAAGACTCCGTAAATAATTCCTTCTTTATATTGAAACTCTGTTTTAAAAATTAATAAAATACAGGAGACAATCACCACTCCCATAATTACTTCCGAAGCATCTATTTTTCTTTTAAAAATAATGGGTTCTAAAATGGATGCAAATAATGTTGATAATGATAAACAGCTTAATGCTATCGAAACGTTTGAAACTTTGATTGAATAAAAAAAACAATACCAGTGCAAAGCCATCGCAACTCCTATTGCAGCCAGCTGAAAGAATATTTTCTTAGAAACTTTTATACTCTCTTTTTTATAGATTCTGATAAAAGCATATAAAAAGATCGCAGCAAAAAGCATTCTGTAAAATACAAGAATCTGTGCATTAGCCTGAATCAGTTTTCCTAGAATTGCAGTGAATCCCCATAAAAAAACAATTAAGTGTAATCTGAAAAGCGCTAATTTATGCATATCCTATCTTCTTTTAATTTTAACATGCAAATTTACAAATAGCTTTTACAAATCTTACAAAAAATATCTTTTTACTTCAATTAAATTTAAGAAATTGTGTTAAATATTAATATCAAAATCAATTTTCTTTAAAATGATATTCATACAAACAAAAAACCCTGAAAGTCTGTTAAACTTTCAGGGCCTTCAAATAATAAACTATTAAAAAAATAAACTAGGAACTTAGAGTATTTCATAGAGAATATTATCCCTATAACTCTTATGTAAAGTTAGAAAAAATATCAAACATTTAAAATCTTTTTTTGTTAAATATTTCACAAAAATCTGAAAACCAACCTATTAAACACCTGTTTTATTTAAATTCAGAATTCTTATAAAAAGAGTATCTTTAGACGGAAAAATTTGAAATTTTATGGACATTGAATTCAACAAAAGAGAAGATCAAAACAGATTAAAACTATCCGAAATAAATAGACTACTTGCTGAAATAAAAAAAGGAGGAGGCGAAAAACGACTTCAAAAACTTCGTGATGAAGGAAAAATGACGGCAAGAGAAAGGGTGGAATATCTTCTTGATAAAGATTCAGATTCCATAGAAATTGGCGCATTTGCAGGCTATGAAATGTATGAAGAGCATGGTGGTTGCCCGGCTGGCGGCGTTGTTGTAGTGATGGGATATGTTTCCGGAAGACAGTGCTTGGTTGTTGCTAATGATGCTTCTGTAAAGGCTGGAGCTTGGTTCCCAATTACCGGAAAGAAAAATTTGAGAGCTCAGGAAATCGCCATGGAAAATAAACTTCCGATTATTTATTTGGTAGATTCTGCAGGAGTTTACCTTCCAATGCAGGACGAAATTTTCCCTGATAAAGAGCATTTCGGACGTATTTTCAGAAACAATGCCAAAATGAGCTCTATGGGAATCATTCAGATTTCAGCAGTAATGGGAAGCTGTGTTGCTGGTGGTGCATATTTGCCAATCATGAGTGATGAAGCAATGATTGTTGACAAAACAGGCTCTATTTTCTTAGCCGGAAGTTATTTGGTAAAAGCCGCAATTGGTGAAACTATTGATAATGAAACGCTTGGAGGAGCAACTACACACTGTTCAATTTCCGGAGTTACAGATTATAAAGCTAAAGACGATAAAGATGCTTTAAATAGAATTAAAACGATCATGAAATCTATCGGAAGTACTGAAAAAGCTGGCTTTGATAGAATTGAAAGTTTCCCTCCAAAGGAAAGTCCAGACAATATTTTCGGAATTGTACCTGTTTCAAGAGCAGATCAATATGATACTTTGGAAATTATCAAATGTATGGTTGATAATTCTGAGTACGAAGAATATAAGCCTGACTATGGTAAAACTATCATCTGTGCAACGGCAAGAGTTGATGGTTGGTCCGTAGGAATTGTGGCTAACCAGAGAAAATTAGTAAAAAGCGGTAAAGGAGAAATGCAGTTTGGTGGAGTTATTTACTCCGATTCGGCTGATAAAGCGACCAGATTTATTGCAAACTGTAATCAAAGAAAAATTCCTTTGGTATTCCTACAAGATGTTACTGGGTTTATGGTAGGATCAAAATCTGAGCACGGAGGAATCATCAAAGACGGAGCAAAAATGGTAAATGCTGTTGCTAATTCTGTAGTTCCAAAATTCACCATTATTACAGGAAACTCTTACGGTGCAGGTAATTATGCAATGTGTGGTAAAGCTTATGATCCAAGATTAATTGTTGCCTGGCCTTGGGCAGATTTAGCTGTAATGGGTGGTTCTCAAGCTGCTAAAGTTTTGGCGCAAATTCAAGAATCTACATTAAAAAAACAAGGTAAAGAGATCACCGAAGAAGAACATAATGAAATCCTAGATACGATTTCTAAAAGATACAAAAAACAAACAGAGTCTACCTACGCTGCGGCAAGACTTTGGACAGATGCTATCATCAATCCTACAGATACCAGAAAATGGATCTCTATGGGGATTGAAGCTGCAAATAATGCTCCTATTACAGAGAAATTTAATTTGGGAGTTATTCAAGTTTGATAATTTGATTCAACTTAAAATATACAGCCTTACTTTTTAAAGTGAGGCTTTTTTATTGAGTTAAAAAATATTAAAGAAGCATAAAGTTTCAAAATCTTATCCATTAAGGCAGAATTTTTGTTATTAAATTAAGCTTAAAAGCTAATAGCATACAACCTTTTTTATTACTAATCCCAAAAGGAAACCTATGAAAAGATTTTTTGCAGTACTTATTACTATTTATACTATTTTGCTTTTATACATGATGTTTATCGGATGTGATAGAGAAACGTCGTCTACAAGTTACTTTCAGCTCATTCCATTTAAAACCATTCACCATTTTTTCTGTGATGATCATATTTACAGACAGACATTTTTAATTAATATAATTGGAAATATCTTTGTTTTCAGTCCGTTTGGATTTTTAGGATTAAGTATAATAAAGCTTAATAAAATTATTCCTATTACTTTATTCTTTATCATTTCAATAACTCTAATTGAACTAACTCAATCTCTTACAGGCCGAGGTGTAGCTGATATTGACGATGTATTATTAAACACTCTAGGAATGTTAATTGGTTACTCTGTATTCAAATTTGCAGCTTGGAAGAATATAGCTAATATCAAAACTTACTTTGATCTGGAATATAAATTGCAAACGGCTTAAATTATATTACTTTAATTATTTTTTCTTACTTCTATAAATAGTAAAGATTTCATAAAGTTTCATATAAATTATTAGATATTTTTTAAATATATTGATATAAAATACGGATACTATTGCTGATGTAATCAATAGGGTTTTCACCCGCTTTGATCATTGCATTTATGTAAATTGGCTTTAGCCAGAACAAATATGCATCTAGCTTCTAGGAAAAATACCTATTCCCTATTGCTCATGTGTTGAGTTGTTCTTAAGGTATGGATCAAAAAAAAGTCTCATACATTGCTGTATGAGACTTTTAAATAAAAACTGGCGGCGACCTACTCTCCCGCTTTCGCAGTACCATCGGCGCTGGTGGGCTTAACTTCTGTGTTCGGAATGGGAACAGGTGAGCCCCACCGCTAAAACCACCCTAAAGGCGTTATATTAAGGTTCGAGGGTTTAGGAGTTAGGGAGTAGCTTGACGCTAAATCCTGATACCTGGTTCCTGATACCTATTTTTAATCGATAAAAACAGTCACAAAGACAAAACCTTTCTTGCACTTGCAAGAGTCTTGAGATAGGTTTATAATGTAATATTAATGATTACTCATTTGATGATTATATTTATTCCTGTAAATAGGCAATAAATCTACGGGTAATTAGTACTACTCGGCTATGCTGTTACCAACTTTACACCTGTAGCCTATCAACGTCGTCATCTCCAACGACCCTTAAAAGATGTCTCATCTTGAGGCGAGTTTCGCACTTATATGCTTTCAGTGCTTATCTCTTCCAAACGTAGCTACTCAGCGGTGCTCCTGGCGGAACAACTGATACACCAGAGGTTTGTTCAATTCGGTCCTCTCGTACTAGAATCAAGCCCTCTCAAACATCTAACGCCCGCAATAGATAGAGACCGAACTGTCTCACGACGTTCTGAACCCAGCTCGCGTGCCACTTTAATGGGCGAACAGCCCAACCCTTGGGACCTTCTCCAGCCCCAGGATGTGACGAGCCGACATCGAGGTGCCGAACCTCCCCGTCGATATGAGCTCTTGGGGGAGACTAGCCTGTTATCCCCGGAGTACCTTTTATCCTATGAGCGATGGCCCTTCCATACGGAACCACCGGATCACTATGTCCTGCTTTCGCACCTGATCGACTTGTAGGTCTCACAGTCAAGCACCCTTATGCCATTACACTCTACGCACGGTTACCAAGCGTGCTGAGGGTACCTTTGAAAGCCTCCGTTACTCTTTTGGAGGCGACCACCCCAGTCAAACTACCCACCACGCAATGTCCTTCTAAAAGAAGTTAGGCTCCAAGTAAGTAAAGGGTGGTATTTCAACGTTGACTCCACAAACACTAGCGTGCCTGCTTCAAAGTCTCCCACCTATCCTACACATTACTTACTCAAAGTCAATACGAAGTTATAGTAAAGGTTCACAGGGTCTTTTCGTCCCATTGCGGGTACTCGGCATCTTCACCGAGACTACAATTTCACAGAGCTCATGGTTGAGACAGTGCCCAGATCGTTACACCATTCGTGCAGGTCGGAACTTACCCGACAAGGAATTTCGCTACCTTAGGACCGTTATAGTTACGGCCGCCGTTTACTGGGGCTTCAGTCAAACGCTTCGCATTACTGCTAACGCCCTTCCTTAACCTTCCAGCACCGGGCAGGTGTCAGACCCTATACAGCATCTTTCGATTTAGCAGAGTCCTGTGTTTTTGATAAACAGTCGCCTGGGCCTTTTTACTGCGGCCAGCATTGCTGCTGGCGTCTCTTCTCCCGAAGTTACGAGACTATTTTGCCTAGTTCCTTAACCATGATTCACTCTAGCACCTTAGGATTCTCTCCTCGACTACCTGTGTCGGTTTTGGTACGGGTTGCTTCACTTCGGCTTTTCTTGGAAGCACTTTCCTTACAACAACTTCGCCCGAAGGCTAGGTCTTGACTATTCCGTCAGTCTCCAGTAAGTACGGCACTCCGTCCCCTTTTTAGTGTGAGCAAGTATGGGAATATTAACCCATTGTCCATCCACTACCCCTTTCGGGTTCGCGTTAGGTCCCGACTAACCCTCAGCTGATTAGCATGGCTGAGGAAACCTTAGTCTTTCGGTGAGCGGGTTTCTCGCCCGCTTTATCGTTACTTATGCCTACATTTTCTTTTCTGTCCGCTCCACAATGGCTCACGCCACTGCTTCTGTGCAAACAGAATGCTCCCCTACCAGATATAACCCAATGGTTATAAATCCATAGCTTCGGTACTCTATTTATGCCCGATTATTATCCATGCCGGACCGCTCGACTAGTGAGCTGTTACGCACTCTTTAAATGAATGGCTGCTTCCAAGCCAACATCCTAGCTGTCAATGCAGTCCAACCGCGTTGCTTCAACTTAATAGAGATTTGGGGACCTTAGCTGTTGGTCTGGGTTCTTTCCCTCTCGGACACGGACCTTAGCACCCGCGCCCTCACTGCCGTGGAACATTTATTAGCATTCGGAGTTTGTCAGGAATTGGTAGGATTTGACTCCCCCGCATCCAATCAGTAGCTCTACCTCTAATAAACTTATACACGACGCTGCACCTAAATGCATTTCGGGGAGTACGAGCTATCTCCCAGTTTGATTGGCCTTTCACCCCTACCCACAGGTCATCCGAAGACTTTTCAACGTCAACCGGTTCGGTCCTCCACTTTGTGTTACCAAAGCTTCAACCTGCCCATGGGTAGATCACAAGGTTTCGCGTCTAATACTACTAACTAAGCGCCCTATTCAGACTCGCTTTCGCTCCGGCTCCGGACCTGAAGTCCTTAACCTCGCTAGTAACATTAACTCGTAGGCTCATTATGCAAAAGGCACGCCGTCACCCAACATGTGGGCTCCGACCGCTTGTAGGCGTACGGTTTCAGGTTCTATTTCACCCTTCTATTCGAAGTGCTTTTCACCTTTCCTTCACAGTACTTGTTCACTATCGGTCTTTCAGGAGTATTTAGCCTTGGAGGATGGTCCCCCCATATTCAGACAGGATTTCACGTGTCCCGCCCTACTCATTTATCATCCAAATATACCTTTCAAATACGGGGCTATCACCCTCTATGGCTGTTCTTTCCAGAACATTCTTTTAAATATATAAAGACTTTTGGGCTAATCCGCGTTCGCTCGCCACTACTTACGGAATCTCTTCGATTTCTTTTCCTCCGGGTACTTAGATGTTTCAGTTCTCCGGGTTTGCTCTCCAATAAATTGGAGTGACATGTCTTCAACATGCCGGGTTGCCCCATTCGGACATCTGCGGATCAATTCGTGTGTGCCGATCCCCGCAGCTTTTCGCAGCTTACCGCGTCCTTCTTCGCCTCTGAAAGCCTAGGCATCCGCCATACGCCCTTAACGATTTCTTTCCTATTTTATTAATTACTCAAGCACTCGCAAGTGCTCGGTTTTCTCTTTGTGATATTTTTACCGTTAATGTCAATGATCTTTAAATTCTTTCTGCTCGTCTGATAAATGAATATTTGTTTTGGCTCTATCCATCTTACTTTTAAATCAAACTCACAAAACTGTGGAGAATAAGGGAGTCGAACCCTTGACCTCCTGCGTGCAAGGCAGGCGCTCTAGCCAGCTGAGCTAATTCCCCCTCTAGGTGCTGTAGGCTATAGGCTACAAGCTCTAGGCAAAATGCCTACTGCTTAAAGCTTATTGCTTACCGCTTTAATTAGTAGTCTCGGGCAGGCTCGAACTGCCGACCTCTACATTATCAGTGTAGCGCTCTAACCAGCTGAGCTACGAGACTTCATTAATTTTAGTTGTCGGTTGTCGGTTTTTAGTTGTTAGTTTGAAAACTAACCTCTAATATCTAACCTCTAACTTCTTTTACTAAAATCTCTCCTCCCTGATACTAATTTCTAGTGGGTTTTGTATTTTTTTAATATAAATCAACCGAGTAAAAAACTAAAACGTTCTTTAAGTAAGTACAATTTGTACATTTAAGTACTTTGTATTTTGTTTAACGTCTAAAGACGCTCTAAAATGAGATGTTCCAGCCGCACCTTCCGGTACGGCTACCTTGTTACGACTTAGCCCTAGTTACCTGTTTTACCCTAGGCAGCTCCTGTTACGGTCACCGACTTCAGGTACCCCAGACTTCCATGGCTTGACGGGCGGTGTGTACAAGGCCCGGGAACGTATTCACCGCGCCATGGCTGATGCGCGATTACTAGCGATTCCAGCTTCATAGAGTCGAGTTGCAGACTCCAATCCGAACTGAGACCGGCTTTCGAGATTTGCATCACATCGCTGTGTAGCTGCCCTCTGTACCGGCCATTGTATTACGTGTGTGGCCCAAGGCGTAAGGGCCGTGATGATTTGACGTCATCCCCACCTTCCTCTCTACTTGCGTAGGCAGTCTCACTAGAGTCCTCAACTTAATGCTAGCAACTAGTGACAGGGGTTGCGCTCGTTGCAGGACTTAACCTAACACCTCACGGCACGAGCTGACGACAACCATGCAGCACCTTGAAAATTGTCCGAAGAAAAGTCTATTTCTAAACCTGTCAATTCCCATTTAAGCCTTGGTAAGGTTCCTCGCGTATCATCGAATTAAACCACATAATCCACCGCTTGTGCGGGCCCCCGTCAATTCCTTTGAGTTTCATTCTTGCGAACGTACTCCCCAGGTGGCTAACTTATCACTTTCGCTTAGTCTCTGAACCCTAAAGCCCAAAAACGAGTTAGCATCGTTTACGGCGTGGACTACCAGGGTATCTAATCCTGTTCGCTCCCCACGCTTTCGTCCATCAGCGTCAGTTAAGACATGGTAACCTGCCTTCGCAATTGGTGTTCTAAGTAATATCTATGCATTTCACCGCTACACTACTTATTCCAGCTACCTCTACCTTACTCAAGGCTCGCAGTATCAATGGCAGTTTCATAGTTAAGCTATGAGATTTCACCACTGACTTACGAGCCCGCCTACGGACCCTTTAAACCCAATAAATCCGGATAACGCTTGCACCCTCCGTATTACCGCGGCTGCTGGCACGGAGTTAGCCGGTGCTTATTCATACTGTACCTTCAGCTACTTACACGTAAGTAGGTTTATCCCAGTATAAAAGAAGTTTACAACCCATAGGGCCGTCGTCCTTCACGCGGGATGGCTGGATCAGGCGCTAACCCATTGTCCAATATTCCTCACTGCTGCCTCCCGTAGGAGTCTGGTCCGTGTCTCAGTACCAGTGTGGGGGATCACCCTCTCAGGCCCCCTAAAGATCACTGACTTGGTGAGCCGTTACCTCACCAACTATCTAATCTTGCGCGTGCCCATCTCTATCCACCGGAGTTTTCAATATTTAATGATGCCATCAAATATGTTATGGGGTATTAATCTTCCTTTCGAAAGGCTATCCCCCAGATAAAGGCAGGTTGCACACGTGTTCCGCACCCGTACGCCGCTCTCAAGATCCCGAAAGATCTCTACCGCTCGGCTTGCATGTGTTAGGCCTCCCGCTAGCGTTCATCCTGAGCCAGGATCAAACTCTCCATTGTATGTTTGTCTGACTCACTCAAAGTTATTAACGTTCTAGTCTTTTCCTTACTTGGTTGTTATATCTATTTTTCAATGATCTTCTTGTATCTTCCGCTTTTTACTATACCTAATTTTCTGTCGTTTTCAGTATAGATTTGCGTGTGCAAAAGTAATTATTTATTTCTAATTGACCAAAATATTTTTGACTTAATTTAAAGTTTTTTAACTAACCCTAAATCTCCTCTTTCATATCCCAATCTTCTACTCCTCTGCTCCCGTTTTACCGGACTGCAAAGATACAAATCTTTTTAAAACTCACAACTTTTATTTACTAAAAATCTAAAGTTTATTTTTTGTTTTGTCCGTAGTCTTTATACTCTATTACCTCCTTCTGCGCTACCAATTAACTCGCGTTTTTCAGTGCCGCAAAAGTAGCACCTTTTTACCCATCATTCCAAATACATTTAATATAAAATTTACTTTTAGTTCATATTTAAAGGTAAGTTATTGAGAACGTGGAAGAATAATTTTAAAGGCTGAGAGTCAGTGTGTGGGAGAGTCAGAGGGTTTGAGGATAGTAAGAGCAAGGGGATGAAAAGTTTTAGTGTGTAAAACCGAAGGATTATGCAGCCGTTTTTAGTGAAAAAAGATGGAGACTGATTATTTTTGAGAGTATAAAGTTCAAAGAAAATTAGAGAATCGGATGATTTGGATGGAAGCAGACGTTTAATACTATAGATTTTTTATCCAGAATGTATATTTCTCCGAATAAATTTATCATGGAAATTTTTTATTTTTCTTTTAAAAGGTAAGGATATCAATTCATAGTTTATTTAAATATTAAACTCAAGAATTAGGAGAAGTTAAAAATATCAATAACAATATAGACTTCAATAGAAATATTTTTCTATCAATGATTTAAGTTTAAATTAATGAAGAGATTACTTCTTAGTATATGTCTAATTAAAATGTTTTGCTAAAAAGTCCTATATCAATAAAAATCTTCAAGGTTTTGAAAACCTTGAAGATTTGGTGGTATGTAGTCATTATAGATACTCATATTATAAAGAGAGTTTTGTCCGTCTAAATATTTTTGTTTTTTTCTGTATAGGTTAGTTTTACTTCAACAGACAAATATAGGCTTACGCATTCACCATGAATAAAACTGTTTTCTAATACTTTGTTTAGATCCTTTCAGGATGACAAACTTTGTGGATATTTTGGAATGTTGAAAGATGGATGTAGGAGCTTAATATAATTGTGAATATTTTTTGAGACTGCTTCACATTAATCATAATTAAAATGTGGCAATTTTTTTATGAATCAATATTATCATGTTTGCATTTAAAATAAAAAAGACTTCAACTGATTAATATTTTTAACGAAAAGCAAAACAAAGAAGATTTGAACAGAAAATTTTATGAGCTCAGCAAAGACGTAAACTTAAGCCCGGAAATACAGGTTTATAAGATCTAAGATTATAAGTAAATGGTTAAGATAATTTTCCCACAGATCACACGGATTTTCACAGATGTTTATGATTATTTTTATCGGGAATATTATCAAATAGTAAATCTAATGATATTTTGAGATTGCTTCGTCACTACGTTTCTCACAATGAACAGGGCAACGCTTCTAGCTTCTATCTTCTATCTTCTATCTTCTATCTTCCAGCAAAAATACTTATTCCCCGTTCCAGATCAATGGTTTCTTATTCCCTATTACTTATCAATGATGATTGATGATTGAGTTGGTTTGTGGTACGGACATAAAAAAACTCCTTCATCAATCGATGAAGGAGTTTTAAATAAAAACTGGCGGCGACCTACTCTCCCGCTTTCGCAGTACCATCGGCGCTGGTGGGCTTAACTTCTGTGTTCGGAATGGGAACAGGTGAGCCCCACCGCTAAAACCACCCTAAAGGCGTTATATTAAGGTTCGAGGGTTTAGGAGTTAGGGAGTAGCTTGACGCTAAATCCTGATACCTGGTTCCTGATACCTATTTTTAATCGATAAAAACAGTCACAAAGACAAAACCTTTCTTGCACTTGCAAGAGTCTTGAGATAGGTTTATAATGTAATATTAATGATTACTCATTTGATGATTATATTTATTCCTGTAAATAGGCAATAAATCTACGGGTAATTAGTACTACTCGGCTATGCTGTTACCAACTTTACACCTGTAGCCTATCAACGTCGTCATCTCCAACGACCCTTAAAAGATGTCTCATCTTGAGGCGAGTTTCGCACTTATATGCTTTCAGTGCTTATCTCTTCCAAACGTAGCTACTCAGCGGTGCTCCTGGCGGAACAACTGATACACCAGAGGTTTGTTCAATTCGGTCCTCTCGTACTAGAATCAAGCCCTCTCAAACATCTAACGCCCGCAATAGATAGAGACCGAACTGTCTCACGACGTTCTGAACCCAGCTCGCGTGCCACTTTAATGGGCGAACAGCCCAACCCTTGGGACCTTCTCCAGCCCCAGGATGTGACGAGCCGACATCGAGGTGCCGAACCTCCCCGTCGATATGAGCTCTTGGGGGAGACTAGCCTGTTATCCCCGGAGTACCTTTTATCCTATGAGCGATGGCCCTTCCATACGGAACCACCGGATCACTATGTCCTGCTTTCGCACCTGATCGACTTGTAGGTCTCACAGTCAAGCACCCTTATGCCATTACACTCTACGCACGGTTACCAAGCGTGCTGAGGGTACCTTTGAAAGCCTCCGTTACTCTTTTGGAGGCGACCACCCCAGTCAAACTACCCACCACGCAATGTCCTTCTAAAAGAAGTTAGGCTCCAAGTAAGTAAAGGGTGGTATTTCAACGTTGACTCCACAAACACTAGCGTGCCTGCTTCAAAGTCTCCCACCTATCCTACACATTACTTACTCAAAGTCAATACGAAGTTATAGTAAAGGTTCACAGGGTCTTTTCGTCCCATTGCGGGTACTCGGCATCTTCACCGAGACTACAATTTCACAGAGCTCATGGTTGAGACAGTGCCCAGATCGTTACACCATTCGTGCAGGTCGGAACTTACCCGACAAGGAATTTCGCTACCTTAGGACCGTTATAGTTACGGCCGCCGTTTACTGGGGCTTCAGTCAAACGCTTCGCATTACTGCTAACGCCCTTCCTTAACCTTCCAGCACCGGGCAGGTGTCAGACCCTATACAGCATCTTTCGATTTAGCAGAGTCCTGTGTTTTTGATAAACAGTCGCCTGGGCCTTTTTACTGCGGCCAGCATTGCTGCTGGCGTCTCTTCTCCCGAAGTTACGAGACTATTTTGCCTAGTTCCTTAACCATGATTCACTCTAGCACCTTAGGATTCTCTCCTCGACTACCTGTGTCGGTTTTGGTACGGGTTGCTTCACTTCGGCTTTTCTTGGAAGCACTTTCCTTACAACAACTTCGCCCGAAGGCTAGGTCTTGACTATTCCGTCAGTCTCCAGTAAGTACGGCACTCCGTCCCCTTTTTAGTGTGAGCAAGTATGGGAATATTAACCCATTGTCCATCCACTACCCCTTTCGGGTTCGCGTTAGGTCCCGACTAACCCTCAGCTGATTAGCATGGCTGAGGAAACCTTAGTCTTTCGGTGAGCGGGTTTCTCGCCCGCTTTATCGTTACTTATGCCTACATTTTCTTTTCTGTCCGCTCCACAATGGCTCACGCCACTGCTTCTGTGCAAACAGAATGCTCCCCTACCAGATATAACCCAATGGTTATAAATCCATAGCTTCGGTACTCTATTTATGCCCGATTATTATCCATGCCGGACCGCTCGACTAGTGAGCTGTTACGCACTCTTTAAATGAATGGCTGCTTCCAAGCCAACATCCTAGCTGTCAATGCAGTCCAACCGCGTTGCTTCAACTTAATAGAGATTTGGGGACCTTAGCTGTTGGTCTGGGTTCTTTCCCTCTCGGACACGGACCTTAGCACCCGCGCCCTCACTGCCGTGGAACATTTATTAGCATTCGGAGTTTGTCAGGAATTGGTAGGATTTGACTCCCCCGCATCCAATCAGTAGCTCTACCTCTAATAAACTTATACACGACGCTGCACCTAAATGCATTTCGGGGAGTACGAGCTATCTCCCAGTTTGATTGGCCTTTCACCCCTACCCACAGGTCATCCGAAGACTTTTCAACGTCAACCGGTTCGGTCCTCCACTTTGTGTTACCAAAGCTTCAACCTGCCCATGGGTAGATCACAAGGTTTCGCGTCTAATACTACTAACTAAGCGCCCTATTCAGACTCGCTTTCGCTCCGGCTCCGGACCTGAAGTCCTTAACCTCGCTAGTAACATTAACTCGTAGGCTCATTATGCAAAAGGCACGCCGTCACCCAACATGTGGGCTCCGACCGCTTGTAGGCGTACGGTTTCAGGTTCTATTTCACCCTTCTATTCGAAGTGCTTTTCACCTTTCCTTCACAGTACTTGTTCACTATCGGTCTTTCAGGAGTATTTAGCCTTGGAGGATGGTCCCCCCATATTCAGACAGGATTTCACGTGTCCCGCCCTACTCATTTATCATCCAAATATACCTTTCAAATACGGGGCTATCACCCTCTATGGCTGTTCTTTCCAGAACATTCTTTTAAATATATAAAGACTTTTGGGCTAATCCGCGTTCGCTCGCCACTACTTACGGAATCTCTTCGATTTCTTTTCCTCCGGGTACTTAGATGTTTCAGTTCTCCGGGTTTGCTCTCCAATAAATTGGAGTGACATGTCTTCAACATGCCGGGTTGCCCCATTCGGACATCTGCGGATCAATTCGTGTGTGCCGATCCCCGCAGCTTTTCGCAGCTTACCGCGTCCTTCTTCGCCTCTGAAAGCCTAGGCATCCGCCATACGCCCTTAACGATTTCTTTCCTATTTTATTAATTACTCAAGCACTCGCAAGTGCTCGGTTTTCTCTTTGTGATATTTTTACCGTTAATGTCAATGATCTTTAAATTCTTTCTGCTCGTCTGATAAATGAATATTTGTTTTGGCTCTATCCATCTTACTTTTAAATCAAACTCACAAAACTGTGGAGAATAAGGGAGTCGAACCCTTGACCTCCTGCGTGCAAGGCAGGCGCTCTAGCCAGCTGAGCTAATTCCCCCTCTAGGTGCTGTAGGCTATAGGCTACAAGCTCTAGGCAAAATGCCTACTGCTTAAAGCTTATTGCTTACCGCTTTAATTAGTAGTCTCGGGCAGGCTCGAACTGCCGACCTCTACATTATCAGTGTAGCGCTCTAACCAGCTGAGCTACGAGACTTCATTAATTTTAGTTGTCGGTTGTCGGTTTTTAGTTGTTAGTTTGAAAACTAACCTCTAATATCTAACCTCTAACTTCTTTTACTAAAATCTCTCCTCCCTGATACTAATTTCTAGTGGGTTTTGTATTTTTTTAATATAAATCAACCGAGTAAAAAACTAAAACGTTCTTTAAGTAAGTACAATTTGTACATTTAAGTACTTTGTATTTTGTTTAACGTCTAAAGACGCTCTAAAATGAGATGTTCCAGCCGCACCTTCCGGTACGGCTACCTTGTTACGACTTAGCCCTAGTTACCTGTTTTACCCTAGGCAGCTCCTGTTACGGTCACCGACTTCAGGTACCCAGACTTCCATGGCTTGACGGGCGGTGTGTACAAGGCCCGGGAACGTATTCACCGCGCCATGGCTGATGCGCGATTACTAGCGATTCCAGCTTCATAGAGTCGAGTTGCAGACTCCAATCCGAACTGAGACCGGCTTTCGAGATTTGCATCACATCGCTGTGTAGCTGCCCTCTGTACCGGCCATTGTATTACGTGTGTGGCCCAAGGCGTAAGGGCCGTGATGATTTGACGTCATCCCCACCTTCCTCTCTACTTGCGTAGGCAGTCTCACTAGAGTCCTCAACTTAATGCTAGCAACTAGTGACAGGGGTTGCGCTCGTTGCAGGACTTAACCTAACACCTCACGGCACGAGCTGACGACAACCATGCAGCACCTTGAAAATTGTCCGAAGAAAAGTCTATTTCTAAACCTGTCAATTCCCATTTAAGCCTTGGTAAGGTTCCTCGCGTATCATCGAATTAAACCACATAATCCACCGCTTGTGCGGGCCCCCGTCAATTCCTTTGAGTTTCATTCTTGCGAACGTACTCCCCAGGTGGCTAACTTATCACTTTCGCTTAGTCTCTGAACCCTAAAGCCCAAAAACGAGTTAGCATCGTTTACGGCGTGGACTACCAGGGTATCTAATCCTGTTCGCTCCCCACGCTTTCGTCCATCAGCGTCAGTTAAGACATGGTAACCTGCCTTCGCAATTGGTGTTCTAAGTAATATCTATGCATTTCACCGCTACACTACTTATTCCAGCTACCTCTACCTTACTCAAGGCTCGCAGTATCAATGGCAGTTTCATAGTTAAGCTATGAGATTTCACCACTGACTTACGAGCCCGCCTACGGACCCTTTAAACCCAATAAATCCGGATAACGCTTGCACCCTCCGTATTACCGCGGCTGCTGGCACGGAGTTAGCCGGTGCTTATTCATACTGTACCTTCAGCTACTTACACGTAAGTAGGTTTATCCCAGTATAAAAGAAGTTTACAACCCATAGGGCCGTCGTCCTTCACGCGGGATGGCTGGATCAGGCGCTAACCCATTGTCCAATATTCCTCACTGCTGCCTCCCGTAGGAGTCTGGTCCGTGTCTCAGTACCAGTGTGGGGGATCACCCTCTCAGGCCCCCTAAAGATCACTGACTTGGTGAGCCGTTACCTCACCAACTATCTAATCTTGCGCGTGCCCATCTCTATCCACCGGAGTTTTCAATATTTAATGATGCCATCAAATATGTTATGGGGTATTAATCTTCCTTTCGAAAGGCTATCCCCCAGATAAAGGCAGGTTGCACACGTGTTCCGCACCCGTACGCCGCTCTCAAGATCCCGAAAGATCTCTACCGCTCGGCTTGCATGTGTTAGGCCTCCCGCTAGCGTTCATCCTGAGCCAGGATCAAACTCTCCATTGTATGTTTGTCTGACTCACTCAAAGTTATTAACGTTCTAGTCTTTTCCTTACTTGGTTGTTATATCTATTTTTCAATGATCTTCTTGTATCTTCCGCTTTTTACTATACCTAATTTTCTGTCGTTTTCAGTATAGATTTGCGTGTGCAAAAGTAATTATTTATTTCTAATTGACCAAAATATTTTTGACTTAATTTAAAGTTTTTTAACTAACCCTAAATCTCCTCTTTCATATCCCAATCTTCTACTCCTCTGCTCCCGTTTTACCGGACTGCAAAGATACAAATCTTTTTAAAACTCACAACTTTTATTTACTAAAAATCTAAAGTTTATTTTTTGTTTTGTCCGTAGTCTTTATACTCTATTACCTCCTTCTGCGCTACCAATTAACTCGCGTTTTTCAGTGCCGCAAAAGTAGCACCTTTTTACCCATCATTCCAAATACATTTAATATAAAATTTACTTTTAGTTCATATTTAAAGGTAAGTTATTGAGAACGTGGAAGAATAATTTTAAAGGCTGAGAGTCAGTGTGTGGGAGAGTCAGAGGGTTTGAGGATAGTAAGAGCAAGGGGATGAAAAGTTTTAGTGTGTAAAACCGAAGGATTATGCAGCCGTTTTTAGTGAAAAAAGATGGAGACTGATTATTTTTGAGAGTATAAAGTTCAAAGAAAATTAGAGAATCGGATGATTTGGATGGAAGCAGACGTTTAATACTATAGATTTTTTATCCAGAATGTATATTTCTCCGAATAAATTTATCATGGAAATTTTTTATTTTTCTTTTAAAAGGTA
The DNA here is from genome assembly GCF_001648155.1 of Chryseobacterium glaciei. Taxonomy (NCBI): domain Bacteria; kingdom Pseudomonadati; phylum Bacteroidota; class Flavobacteriia; order Flavobacteriales; family Weeksellaceae; genus Chryseobacterium; species Chryseobacterium glaciei. Next base: position 1,308,596 of record NZ_CP015199.1, read on the forward strand.
AGGATATCAATTCATAGTTTATTTAAATATTAAACTCAAGAATTAGGAGAAGTTAAAAATATCAATAACAATATAGACTTCAATAGAAATATTTTTCTATCAATGATTTAAGTTTAAATTAATGAAGAGATTACTTCTTAGTATATGTCTAATTAAAATGTTTTGCTAAAAAGTCCTATATCAATAAAAATCTTCAAGGTTTTGAAAACCTTGAAGATTTGGTGGTATGTAGTCATTATAGATACTCATATTATAAAGAGAGTTTTGTCCGTCTAAATATTTTTGTTTTTTTCTGTATAGGTTAGTTTTACTTCAACAGACAAATATAGGCTTACGCATTCACCATGAATAAAACTGTTTTCTAATACTTTGTTTAGATCCTTTCAGGATGACAAACTTTGTGGATATTTTGGAATGTTGAAAGATGGATGTAGGAGCTTAATATAATTGTGAATATTTTTTGAGACTGCTTCACATTAATCATAATTAAAATGTGGCAATTTTTTTATGAATCAATATTATCATGTTTGCATTTAAAATAAAAAAGACTTCAACTGATTAATATTTTTAACGAAAAGCAAAACAAAGAAGATTTGAACAGAAAATTTTATGAGCTCAGCAAAGACGTAAACTTAAGCCCGGAAATACAGGTTTATAAGATCTAAGATTATAAGTAAATGGTTAAGATAATTTTCCCACAGATCACACGGATTTTCACAGATGTTTATGATTATTTTTATCGGGAATATTATCAAATAGTAAATCTAATGATATTTTGAGATTGCTTCGTCACTACGTTTCTCACAATGAACAGGGCAACGCTTCTAGCTTCTATCTTCTATCTTCTATCTTCTATCTTCCAGCAAAAATACTTATTCCCCGTTCCAGATCAATGGTTTCTTATTCCCTATTACTTATCAATGATGATTGATGATTGAGTTGGTTTGTGGTACGGACATAAAAAAACTCCTTCATCAATCGATGAAGGAGTTTTAAATAAAAACTGGCGGCGACCTACTCTCCCGCTTTCGCAGTACCATCGGCGCTGGTGGGCTTAACTTCTGTGTTCGGAATGGGAACAGGTGAGCCCCACCGCTAAAACCACCCTAAAGGCGTTATATTAAGGTTCGAGGGTTTAGGAGTTAGGGAGTAGCTTGACGCTAAATCCTGATACCTGGTTCCTGATACCTATTTTTAATCGATAAAAACAGTCACAAAGACAAAACCTTTCTTGCACTTGCAAGAGTCTTGAGATAGGTTTATAATGTAATATTAATGATTACTCATTTGATGATTATATTTATTCCTGTAAATAGGCAATAAATCTACGGGTAATTAGTACTACTCGGCTATGCTGTTACCAACTTTACACCTGTAGCCTATCAACGTCGTCATCTCCAACGAC
>NZ_CP015200.1 GCF_001648155.1 Chryseobacterium glaciei
TATTCATTGGGTAGGGTGCAGACTCCAACCTTAGCTTTGATCTGCAAACGATTTATAGAGAAATAAAAATTTTTTGGTTCAGAAATACTGGCAGATACAACTGCAACATAGCAAGGAGTCTATAGATTTTAAAAGTATTTCTCAAACCAGGTGGGATGATCGAAAGAAAGCTGAGGATTCGCTAAAATTGATCCTTAAAAGTGGAACGGCCAAGGTCAGTACTATTGACACCAAAAAAGTTTCAGAACAGGCTCCCTTGTTGTTTGATTTAACAGGTCTCCAAAAGGAATGCAATAAGAAGCTGAATCTCTCCGCTGAAGAAACGCTCAATATAGCGCAAAGCCTTTATGAAAAACAGTTCATTACTTATCCGCGCACAGGGAGCTGCTATATTCCCGAAGATGTCTGGGCGAAAATTCCACATTTAATCAAATCACTGAATGACCGTAAGACTTAACCGAAGCCGTTTCAAAATTAAAGTGGGGAACTTTAATAAAAGGATCGTTAATGATTTAAAGGTAACCGACCATCATGGTTTACTCGTTACGGATAAAGTTCCTTCTGCTTTGGTGGGAAACGAATCTGCTGTTTACGATATGATCGCCGTTCGTCTGCTGGAATCAGTTTGCCAGCCCTGCAAAAAGGAAATTACCACGATCAGCACAGAGGTTCTTCATTACGAATTTTCTTCAAAAGGAATTGTGATTAAAGAACCGGGTTGGCGTATCATCCAAGGAAACTTTAGTGATGAAAGTGAAGATGCTGCAGAGCCTCTTCCATATTTAAAATAGGTGATAATCTAATCATACAGGAAGCTGACGCGATAGCAAAACAGACCAAAGCACAACCCCTATATACCGAGGCAAGTCTTCTGTCCGCTATGGAAAATTGTGGAAAGGAAATTGAAAATGTGGAAGAACGCAAAGCATTGCAAAACGTAGGTATTGGTACACCGGCAACCCGGGCTGCAATTATTGAGACTTTATTTAGCCGTGATTATATTAAACGTGAAAAAAAAACACTTTTTCCAACAGAAAAGGGACTTAAAGTGTATGACTTTATCAAGGAAAAGAAAATTGCTGATGCGGCTATGACGGGTGAATGGGAACTTGCTTTACAAAAGATTGAAAACGGAGAGGCTAGTGCAGAAGATTTTCAATTAGAAATTGAAAATTATACGAGGTCCATTACCGAAGAATTGTTATCAGTTTCTCTAAATACTGAAAACCTGCCTGATTTAATTTGTCCGAAATGTAAGACCATGCATTTGCTCATTAGGGACAAGATCGTTAAATGTCCTGATGCGGTTTGTAACTGGATTTTATTTCGCAGCATCTGTGGGGTACAGTTAAATGTAAAGAAGTTGAAAACCTTGTTAATAAGGAAAGACTACGCTTCTAAAAGGAATGACAAGTAAGGCGGGGAAGAAATTCGATGCACGGATCGTATTGAATGAACAGACAGAAACAGCTTTTGAATTTGATAAGAAACAGATTTCACAAAAAATAATCCGCAAAACTTCGTTAAGGGGTAAACAATCGCTAAATTCTACGCTGAACGATAGGTAGGAAAGATTTGCTGAAGAGAAAATATTGGTTAGCACTCGAAAAAAAAGTAAGTGTTTCAAGAGGTTTGAAGTTTTGACAGGCAATCAATTTTATTGATCCCGTGTAGTTTTGAAAAGAAGAAATCCCTGTTTTACGACAGGGATTGTTTTTACTTTTTAGCTTCATCAACAGAAACCTTTCTGAATTCCTTAAATAGCTTACTTAGTTCCAGAGCCGATTTACGGGCTCTTGTACCGGCTGCCTTGTTTCCTTTTTCAGCCTGTAAATCAGCATCTGCTTTGAATTTTTCCAGCTCTGCACTGATTTTTTCCAATAACTCTTTCATTGTATTTTTCTAATAATGAGCTGCTAAAGTAGGAATTATAACCTATTCAAGTCAATAATAACCTGTAAAAATGAAAGCCCAATTACCAATTGGAGTGATGCCTTCCCAATTAAAAATAACAATTAAAAAAAATAGAATATTTTATGAAAACAACAACAAACGACCTTTCGTATTTCACCTTAAGATTGCAGGAACATATTAATAGCAGTTTTCCGGAATTATCAGGAGACAGAACCTTTATTTCGCGCCGTTCCTCGCTCGCTGCCAGTGCCTATGAAGGAGCATTTCTTTCAGGAAATTCGATTGAGCAGTGCAATGAAATTGGGATTTCATCTTATTTGAGAACCTGCATTTTTCAAAATTCGATATGGTATTGCGTGTAGTCTGCAATGAGTTCGACACGATTATGGCTGATGAGGCGCTGCGGCCATTTGCTTTACAAATGTTCCCGGTTTGTGAATCTGTCTTTAAAGGGTATGAGCTGACTGATGATTTGCCTATAGTATCGCATATGATGTATTGTATACAGAATTAACGGGCACGATTCAAATCTGGATTGAAGAGAATGGGCTTCAATAAGAAGGAGCATCTTCGCCAGAACATTGATGCTTTAAAAGTTGTCTTTCAGTTAGAGAGGGAGAAACGCCCGGCTACACAAAGAGAGCAGAAACTTTTACTTGAGTACAGCGGATTTGGCGGGTTGAAATTTATCCTCAATCCGGTGGAAAATGAGATCGATGTTAACCATTGGCGAAAAACAGAACATGATCTTTTTCCGCTCACGCAGCAGCTTCATCAGCTTCTCAAAAGTAATGCCTGGATGAAAAACAGTACCGCCGCTATGTAGATAGCATGCGGAGTTCTGTGTTATCTGCCTTTTATACCCCCGGAAATAATTGATGCGCTCGCGGACAGTTTAGACAGCAGTGGGGTAAAAATCCAAAATTTTTTGGAACCATCGGCCGGAATCGGTGCCTTTCTAAATTCTTTTTCCCGCCAAAACATAGGCAGTGTTACTGCGTATGAAAAGGATCTGCTTACAGGAAAGGTGCTAACACAACTGTATCCTGATTGTAATATTCATACATCGGGTTTTGAAGAGATTCCTGACAGTGAAAAGAAAAGTACGATGTTGTTGCCAGCAATATACCTTTTGGCGATACTTCTGTTTTTGACCTGTCTTTTTCAAGAGGGAGACGAGGCCAAGAAACAGGCCACAAGAAGTTCATAATTATTTTTTCTCAAAGGAAGCGATATGCTGCGTGATGGCGGTATACTGGCATTTATTACCTCACAGGGTGTACTCAACAGCCCGAAGAATGAACCAATCCGCAGGGCATTGATGAGAAATTGTAATTTGGTTTCTGCGGTGCGTTTACCCAACAATCTTTTTACGGAACATGCCGGAACAGAGGTTGGCAGTGATCTGATCATTCTTCAAAAGAACAGTTTAAAAACGGTTAAGCGAAGCGGAAGAATTGTTTTGTGAAAGCAGATTAACAGAATACCAAACGACAGGTAATGCCTTTTTTCATGATAATAAAAGGATCATACATACATCCAGTGTGCTGGTACAGATCCTTACGGACACCTGCACTGATCTACACTCACAAAGATGGTGTGGGGGGCATTGCAGGTGACTTAAAAGTAATGCTTTCGGAAGACTTCCGGGATCATTTCAATCTGGGATTATATCAAGGTGTACAAAATGAAAAATCTTTTGTACAGGTTTCGGCTACGCCAAAATAACACCTCCTGTCACGGAAACCGTTACTACAAAAAAGGAAAAACAGGATGGGGGTACCCTACTTATATTCCTGCAAAAAGTGAAGTACAATTGAGTTTGTTTGATCTGTTTGAAAATGAGGGATCAGCGATAGACATCGCAAAAAATGCCAAAACAAAAAAGTCACCGGTTCAACAAAAGAAAACCACAATAAAGAAAAAAACATTCCGTGACCGTGCCCGTCAGGGGATTTTATTTAGTGCAACCATGCAGGTGCAGGATATTTCTGCGAAGACTACGGGTACAAGCCCTGTCAATAACAATCAGCAGATAAATAGTAAGTCAAAGACTTCGCTTGGCGATCTGTTCTCAGTTAATGCTAATACCCAAAATGAAACGGGCTTGTAATGAAAAGCTTCCTCAGCCTGGAATGTATACCGGAACGATCCGGTCTTTCCATCGAAACGACTGCCTGGTGACGATCATGGACAGGTCGGTTATCTGAAAGATCTTAATAAAGAAAAGAAAAGCCATGTTCCATCCATTATCACTACCAACTGCCCAGAAAGCAAAAGCAGAAGCCTATATTTTGGTAAGGGATACCTACATCGATCTACGAAAAGGAAGCAGAAAGCAGACCGAACATAAGCCGGAAAGAGAAACCCTAAATAAGCTGTATGATGCGTTTATAAAACGATACGGCAATCTGAACGCTGCCGAAAACATCAAGCTCATCAAGACCGACGCTGCCGGCAAAGAAATCCCTTATCTGGAGCGGGTAGTGGGTGGGGTGGTACATAAAGCGGATATTTTTCACCGCCCGGTCAGTTTTTCTACCACAACACTGGCTACCAATAATCCTGATGAAGCATTGGCTGCATCATGAACCGATACGGGAACGTGAATTTGTTTATATGTCGCAGATCAGCGATATGGCTGCTGAAGATTTGAAAGGTGCATTACACGGCCGTATCTTCTATAATCCATGACGCAAGAGTATGATATTTCAGAAAGGTGGGTTTCGGGTAATGTGGTAGAAAAAGCCAAAGAATTGGAAGCTTATTTAGATCATCATCCGGATGATAAAGAAGCAAAAGAAAGTCTTGCTGCATTGCAAGAAGCAAAACCCCGGCAGATTGAATTTGAAGAATTGGATTTCAATCTCGGTGAACGTGGATACCTACCGGCATCTATGAACGATTCGCTTCGCACCTTTTTGATACTGAGGTTCGTATTCATTATACTGAAAACACCGATGACTTTTCTATTAAGTGCGATCAAAAGAATGCGCATATAAGGGATAAATATGCCATTAAATCAGAAAGCCGGACTTATGATGGTATTACACTGCTCAAAAATGCACTAGTTAATACGACTCCGGATATTACGAAGAAGGTAACAATTGGTGACCAGGAAGTGAAAGTTCGGGATATGGAAGCCATTCAGATGGCTAACAGCAAAATAGACGAGATCCGTAAAGCCTTTACTGATTGGCTTCATGATCAGAATGATGAATTTAAAAAACGTTTGACTGCTAAATACAACGATACCTTCAACTGTTTTGTACGCCGCAGTACGACGGAAGCCATCAGGACTTTCCGGGGTTAGATAGAAAAGCATTGGGTATCGAGGATCTGTACTCAAGCCAAAAAGATGCCGTTTGGATGATAAAACTTAATAATGGGGCCATATGTGACCATGAAGTAGGTGCCGGAAAAACCCTATCATGTGTACCGCAGCGCAGGAAATGAAACGCTTGGGACTGGCTCATAAACCCATGGTGATCGGACTCAAAGCCAATGTCCATGAAATTGCAGAAATCTACCGTACCGCCTATCCCCATGCAAAGATCTTATATCCGGGAAAAGAAGACTTTACGCCCCAAAAAGATTACGAATATTTGGTGATATCAAGAATAATGACTGGGATTGCATCATTCTTACCCATGATCAGTTTGGTATGATCCCCAATCGCCCGAACTGCAAAAGGAAATTCTACAGATAGAATTAAATAGTGTAGAAGAGAACCTTCTGCCTTGCAAGCTCAGGGCAGTGAAATTTCGAGAGCCATGCTCAAAGGCGTTTTGATCCGAAAACAAAATCTGGAGGTTAAGCTTAAAACGCTGGAACACGATATCGAAAACCGCAAGGATGATGTGGTGGATTTTAAGATGATGGTATTGATCATTTATTGGTAGATGAAAGCCATAGGTTTAAAAATCTGATGTTTAACACCCGTCATGACCGTGTTGCAGGGCTTGGAAACATGCAGGGAAGCCAAAAAGCACTCAATCTACTCTTTGCCATTCGTACTATTCAGGAAAGAACCGGTAAAGATATGGGAGCAACCTTTCTCTCTGGACTACAATCAGTAATTCATTGACAGAATTGTATTTACTCTTTAAATACCTACGCCCGCAGGCGTGGAAAAGCAGGGTATTACCTGTTTTGATGCCTGGGCAGCGATCTACGCCAGGAAACCACCGATTATGAATTTCGGTAGCCAATAATATTGTACAAAAAGAACGCTTTCGTTATTTTATCAAAGTGCCTGAGCTGGCTCAGTTCTACTCTGAGATCACCGATTACCGTACGGCAAAGGACATCGGGATCGACCGACCAGAGAAGAACGAGATCCTGTATAATATTCCTCCAACGCCGCAGCAGGAAGCGTTCATCAAAAAGCTGATGGAGTTTGCGAAAACAGGGAATGCAACATTGCTTGGAAGAGCTCCCTTATCTAAAAGTGAGGAAAAGCCAAAATGCTGATTGCTACGGATTATGCCCGTAAGATGTCGTTAGACATGCGAATGATCAGCCAAGAATATGAGGATCATCCCGATAGTAAGGCTTCACACTGCGCTGCTACTATTGCTAAGTATTATAAAAAGTTCAATGCCCAAAAAGGAACCCAATTTGTATTTTCTGATCTGGGCACCTATAAACCGGAGGTCTGGAATGTGTATTCTGAGATCAAGCGCAAGCTGGTCGAAGATCATGGTATTCCTGCTCAAGAGATCCGGTTTATTCAGGAAGCGAAGAACGATACACAGCGCAGGGAGTTCATTCGATGGATGAATGAAGGAAAGATACGGGTGCTGTTCGGGTCAACCGATATGCTGGGCACGGGGGTCAATGCTCAGAAAAGAGCGGTGGCGATTCATCATCTGGATACTCCTTGGCGGCCAAGTGATCTGGCTCAACGGGATGGCCGGGCCATTAGAAAAGGCAATGAGATCGCGAAATTCTTTGCAGAAAACATCGTGGACGTTATTATTTATGCGGTAGAAAAATCGCTGGACAGTTATAAATTTAACCTGCTTTATAATAAGCAGTTGTTTATTGACCAGCTTAAAAACAATAGCCTTGGAAAGCGTACCATTGATGAAGGCAGCATGGACGAGAAATCGGGCATGAACTTTTCAGAATATGTAGCGATCCTCTCCGGCAATACGGAATTACTGGAAAAAGCGAAGCTAGAAAAACAGATTGCAGGCCTGGAGAGTGAAAGACAGGCATTCAACCGCTCTAAGTTTACCTCAAAATACAAATTGGAAGATATGACTGCAACCGTAGAGGCTATCAAATCAAGACTGGATCGGATGAAGCTGGATTGGAACAATTTGGAGAAAAGGCTAGAGAAAAATCAGGATGGAGTCGTGTTAAATCCCATTAAGCTCCTGGGGCTTGCTGCGGATGCAGAGGTAAAACATGTCGGGATGACACTGGGTGAAATTTCAAAAAAAGCAAGAACGGGTGGAGAATACGAAGAGATAGGCAGTCTGTACGGTTTTACCTTGCTGGTCAAAACTGAGATTTCTAAGAAAGAGGATACGGAAATTAAACTTAATAAATTTTTCGTGATGGGTGAAAGCAATATCAAGTACACGTATAACAATGGAATGATGGCCTCAGAACCAAAATTGGCGGCAATGAACTTTTTAAGTGCCCTGGAAAAAATACCGGGATTGATGCGGGAGGAACAAAAGAAAGCTGATGAGCTTGAGAGGGATCTCCCTGTGCTTCGGGAGGTAGTAGAAAGCACCTGGTCAAAAGAACACAAACTTTCGGAACTGAAAACAGAACTTTCAGCCATGGAAAGACAGATACAGTTATCAATTGCTGATAAAGAAGAACGTGCACCCGCCCCAGAAGGTCAGGCGGTAGAAACTGACGATGATAAAAATAAAGAAATGAATGCACCGCATATTAAAGTGAAATTGTAATGATCAACTCATTAGGAACAACTTTTAATCCTATAAATTAAGCATTTTTCTTAACGACCTCAATCATTTGATCGATATCAAAAGGTTTTTCTATATAGTCATCCGCTTTGCATTCTTTTGCTTTTTTGGGTACATCGGGAGATGTAGAAGTCAGTACCGCTGATAGATCTTCCGTTTCCGTATCAGATTTTAGTTCTTCAATTACCTCTGATCCTTTCTTATTTCCCTTAATGTGGTCATCTACGATCACTACATCAGGTTTAATCTCATCAATGTTATCAATAGGCTTAGTTGTTAGTGATGGAGTAACATCATAACCTTCTTCCGTCAATACATGATCCATGATATCCAGTATATCTTGATTATCCTGAATAAGAACAACTTTCTTTTTCATAAACTGTCAGTATATAATGTAAATGTATGAAAAAGAATATAGAGCGTTCGAAAAACCGATAATGGGAAAATCAGCGGCATAAAATAGTAAGAACCTTTGAATCTAATGTTAGCGTTGCACGGAAATTATTCCGGATATGTTAGTGCTAAGACTTTGTGTATTCATTAAACAACATAATAAAAAACAAATTTATTTTATTTCTCGTTGTTGTGAAATAAAATATTTATAATTGTGTCGCAATCATATTCATAACATTAAAGGGCCAGTTACTGGATTGATTATTACTGATATTGATTAACCCTGTACTTAGAAACACAATTACTAAATATTTAATATAAACTCAATTTACAAATCATGAAAAAAATTATTTTATCAGCAATTTTTGCTTTGTCAGCGGTAGCCTTTATGCCAACATCTTCCAACGCTCAAAGTAAATCAAACAACGCCATTTCCTCAAGACCAAAACAACCTACTAATGCATTGGCTGCCTGGGCGGAGGGATATGAGTATGGAATGTCACATGGTTGGGGACAGGCAGATTCTCTATACTGGGCACACGTACAGATGCAGATTTGGATTAATCACAACAGCTAAATTTGTCTTATTAAGTAGCGAGGCATTGCCGCGCTACTTAATTCAAATAAATTGGTAAAGCCAATCCCATGAAAATTCGTGGAAAAATAAAATTCTACTACTTTAATTCCAGAATGAATTGAGCCTAAAGAGTGGTGCTAAAAGTCCCTAAACCATTTCAAGGCGCCTCTATATGAGCATCCCTTTGGCATCTCCCTCCCTAAGAACTGTAAAACAAAATGGTAAGAATCTTTGAATCCCAAGGAAAAAAATGGCAATTTGCCTCTATAATTTGATGCAAATGACAAGAAAGACTACCAGTGGCCCGATCAGGGATAAGGAAAGAACTAAAATGAAGCTTTTGACCGCGGTTGGTGTGATCTTAAAGAAAGAAGGTTTTACAGGTTTAAATGTTAGCAGGGTAGCGACAAAAGCAAATCTACACCGGAAACTCATTTACGAGTATTTTGGAGGCATGGAAAATCTTGTAAAGGAGTATCTGAACAGTAGGGATTACTGGAGTATCAGCCTCGATCAGATTGATGAAATTATCGAAGAAAGTAAGAAAGACTTCGGGAAAAAAACGGCGCTTTCTCTCTTGGAAAATCAGTTTGATTCATTAATGGCCAATGAAGAAATGCGGAAAATTATCAATTGGGGACTCAGTGAGGATCTGAAACCACTCAAAGAGCTCAATAAGGAACGGGAACGTCTGGGTGAGGAGCTATTCACTAAGATCACCGACGATTATTTTAAAGATAGTGAGAAAAATATCAGGGCAATAGAAGGAATTCTGATTGGCGGTATCTATTATCTTACCCTTCAGGCCAAGATGAGCGGTGAAACAATGTGTGGCATTGACATTAATACAGTGGAAGGCCAATTAGAAATAAAGAAAACCCTCAAACAGATTATAGAATGGGCCTACTCGTAAAAAATCTCCTTGGCGAAAAATATTAATTGGGTAAACTAATTTAAAATATATTTTACTCCGTTTGGTTAGATTTTGATTGATGCTATACAGTAATTGTTTGTTGTACTTTTTTCATCTAGGGTAATTTTATACATTTGAAATAATAACTTACTTTTTTTTTTCATAATTACTTTTTTTTATTGCAACCGGAAACGAATTTCCGGTTTTTTTATGCGCTTTAACACTATTGCAAATAGTTGTATATTTGAATGAAAAAATTTATTGTAACACTTTAAGTGTTTCCCATGGAGGGTGTCTAGAAAAGACATTCTCTTTTTTTTGAGGTGTTTTTACAGTTGCCGAATTGCTCCGTTCTGTGTAGATGAAGTAGTTGTAGGGCACATTATAAGAAAAAAGCAAGAGAAATAATCTCCTGCTTCCAACCTTTATTGTATCTATTAAATTTTTATTCACTCTCTATATTTTCTGTTTAATTGATACTGCAACGCAATTTCAAATTCGCCATTGCTGTATTTTCGAAGGTCTGCGGGACCTGTCGTGTAAAGACAGAGTATCCGAAGCTGATTTTGATAGAATGTGCCGATGCCGGCGGTGACAGAGTGGGTACTGTGATACATGGCACTCATCATCAATTTATTTTCAAAGCAGATAAATTCTCCCCCGATATCTACCATGTCTTTGTAATTTTCGACACCACGATACACTGCTTTGGGCTCAATGGTGAAATTTGGGTTAGTGAATTTATAACTTACCGCAGCCATATACAATGAGCGGTCAATAGTATTTCTTCGGAGATCCCTGTTTAAAAATCGTTTTACATTAGGCAAGGCTCCCTGAACGGTTAACCGCTCGTTTCTGTAGGCAATCCCGAAATCTCCGTCTGCATACCACCTGCGGGCATTAAATTGCTGGAGACTTAGGTCGGTAGGATCACCAATAACCTTGTCATAATCGATCCATTCATTCATAATACCACCGGAAATTCCAAAATCCAAAAAACTCTGATTGTCATTTAACGCTAAATGATAGGCGTATGTCCCTTTTATACCGGTTCGAAGGATAACACCCGCATTTTCATTGTAAAAATTAACGCCGAGCCCAATTTTCTTTCCGACTGTTCCATAGTCAGCGGTTACCGCCTGCATGGTAGGGGCACCTTCAATTGCTGTCCATTGGACCTTGTAGCCGACATTAACTTTCCAATCCTGTTGTATTCCTGCCATGGCAGGATTTGCTAGATATTGGTTTTGAAAATACGTGCTTCCCATCGGATTAAGCTGCGCATAGGTTTTGCTCATTAGCAATATGCCTGCTGCGATCATAATATATTTTATCGTTTTCATTTCTCTTTGTTTTTAAGTAAATAGTAGGAGGGGTGAGGTAAAAAACACCTCATGCCTGCATCCTTTTTGAATAATAAATGATGATTAGTGATGATCCCTGATAATGGAAATGGTTCCCCTGATAATGCCCAGACCGTTTCCCATGTCTATCACATAGATATAGGCATCTTCATTGAGCTGTTTTCCACTCCACGTGCCATCCCAATTGTTGTTATAGCCGATTTTGCTGTACACCAAGCGTCCCGCACGGTCATAAATACTTACTTTGTTATTGGGATATTGCTCAATATTTCTGATGATCCAGGTGTCATTTTTCCCGTCTCCATTAGGCGTAACAACATTATTGGGGATTAAAGCACTTACTTCAGAAACTTCTATCAACAGATCCATTACCTCAGTGCATCCACTGGAATTGGTAACAATAGCTGTATAGGTCGCAGTTACGGAAGGCTTGATCTGAATCGTACCTGTATTCTGCCCGCTGATAATATTGGGTCCGATCCAGGCATAGCTTGTTCCTCCTGTTGCAGTCAGGGAAGCGCTTTGCCCTTTTGAAATTGCCGTTCCGGCACTGCTTGTTATTGTAATGACAGGTAAGTCATTAATGGTAATTATCGTGGTTGTTTTGGATTCTATAGAACCATCCATATACGTATACGTAATGATATAACGCCCTGCTAAACTCTTTGATAAATCAATGGTGCCGGTTAATTCATCAATTTTCAAAGCAGATGAATTGGCTGTATATTTTCCACCTGCCGGTCCTGTTCGAGCGATATTGACGGTACCAATGGCACAGTAATCCAGTAAGGGATAGTTGATTGCTGCGGGCGTAGAATTTATCCTTATTGTGGTGCTTATATTGGAAGAACAAAACCCGTTGGTAAAGGTGTAAGTAACCTGGTATAGCTGGTCTGGTACACTATGTTCCAAATCGAGGGTTCCTGTTGCAGCATCAATGATGAGTCCCACAGGAGAGGCAGTGTAAACTCCTCCGGTCTGACCAGTTTGAATTACCTCAGTGGTACCAATTGCCTGAAATTCATTTGAGCTGTAACGAATGGCAGCTGTGGGAAGTATTGGTTGCGGATTTATGGTGATGTAAACCGGTTCGCTTGTACATCCTTCCGCATTTTGAGCAGTTATTGAATATACTCCCTCGGCTAAGTCATAATGGGCGTTTATAGAATAGGTACCAGCATTAATACTATATGTTACTCTTTCCTTTGGGGTAATATCAATGCTGCCTGTTGCATGGGTACAGGTAGGCTGTGATACGGTAACTATGGGTGCGGCGAGATTTTCAAAAGTTACTTCAACTTCTTTTACAGCACTCTCGCAGGCATTATCTCCTTTAACCGTTACCCAATACGATCTTTTGGTAACGGGTGAAACCTGAAAAGTCGCACCTGTACCTAACGTATGGTGCTGCGAAACATCATCATACCAGGTAAAAAAAGGATGTATTATGGTGCTGGAAATGGATAAGGCTGCTGTTAAAATCATGCTTTTTTTTCCACTGCAATTATTTACACTTGGTGCAATAATGTCTCCTGCATCTGCTTTTGGATTAGATTGGATCACAATATCATCGGTCACTGAGCAGTTTTCACCATATTCAACTTTTATGCGGTATGTTCCGCCTGTTGAAATGGTTTGTTTAATTTCGTTTCCCAACATCTCGCCTGTGCCCGCATTGCTCCATTGAACCTTCGAATTGATCCCCGGCATAAAGGCACTGCCGTCTAAAACGATAGGAAGCTTGCTACTGCAAAGTGTTATATCCGGACCCAGTACACCGATTCCCGTTCCGGGATTAGGTTGAAAAACAATACCCGTATTATTGCCTGCATTGGTACTTTGTGGTAAAATGACAAAAGGGGTGCAGGCTGCATCGATATCTTTTATGGATATAAAGTTAAATACGGCACTGCTGTCTTTTAAACAAATACCCGCCTTACTGCCTGCAACGGTAGATTGTAGCTGCACTGTGGCGCAATTGGTACCGCTCATTTGCAGGGTCTTTTCAACGGTAATGGTTTTTCCTGCCTCAATTTGATACGTGGAATTTTTAGAAGCAAAAATTAACTCACTAACAGAAATGGCACCATACAGAGAATTGTTTTGATTCGCGGCGGCATCAAAGGTTATGGAATGATAAACGGCACCGTCTTTTCCTTTAAACTCATTGGCAGACCCGATTAGATAAATGTGGCTTGTTCCTGCATCCAAATCATCACTGGTATATGACCAGCCTTCATTGCCGTAACTTAAATAAATTCTGGAAGCGCCGAGTAGTAGAGACCGCGATTCATTGGTAGAAGCTCCGTTAAAAGAAAGAGCGGTAACGGTTTTTCCGTTTGTATTGAGCCTTCCTTTTAAGAAATTGATCCTTGAATTGGTGGTAAAGTCATCGGTAAAAGTATAACTTCCGGAAGCTGAAAAATTAACATCATAATTATTACCGACAACAGCACCATTGGTGGTGATCGTTTTCCCCTGTTCTTCGGAAAGGAAATCAATCCCTCCGTTGTGCGATAGATTAGATTGAAGCGTTATGGAACCGTAACAGGATAATGTGCCCCCAATTGTCGGTGTACCCTTTACGCCCTTCCAGGTCATATCGTGGAACGCTGCATTTCCTCTAATATTTATAATAGGACTTTCTCCTGAATACTGATTGAAGAAAACATTATCAAAACGGGTAGGGGTACAAGAACTGCCTGATGTGGCTCCATCGCTGTTGGTGGTCCAGTGCGCAGGATCGTCCCAGTTTCCACTGCCCCCGATCCAATAGAGGTTTTTTGCGGCAGGGGTTGAAAAGATCCAGCCACTGTTATTTCCCATATCTACACCTTCTGACCTATAGCTAGCTCCTCCGGTAACTGTTATACCGCTTACTCTTACATGGCTTACATGAATATCGGAAGTACATTTAATGACTGCTTTTTGGGTAGTAGAGCAGGCTGTGCCAGAAGACATACAATTATTATCAAAATCCCAGCTTCCACAGGAAGAATTGCTGATCAGCTGGTTTACAGTCTGCGTAGAACCCACCATCAAATGGCTGTTTTTATTCGTTCCAAGGGTAAGGATATTGAAAATGTTTGATCCATTAATACTGGATTCACCTGCAAAAGTTACGGTATTGAAGGTATTACCGCTGGTGGTGTCGTATCCAAATATTTTGGCAGGTAATGCGGTATTTTTAAAGTGAAGATCATTAAAGATAAGTCCAGGAGCTGATCTGAATTCGTAATTTTTCACTCCGCCACCTGATGAATTTGAAGCTGGCATTTCGCCTGTTAGATTAATGGTACTGGTCCCTGCATCCAGTTTTTTAATTGATCCGCCGTTCCAATATCCACTGATATTTAGGGTTGATGATCCTAAAATTAAAATGGGGTTTACGCCTGACGGGTCGTATTCGGACTCATAATTTTCAGCAGTAATGGTTTGGCTGCCTGTATCAAAAGTACCATTGATTACCCCGAAATTCTTTACATTAAAGGTGTCGGACAAAAGCCATTTTCCGGAGGTATTATTAAAAAATACGCCTTTGTTTGATTGATTAGCTGCACTATAATACAATTTTGTGCCATGCGTGGTGATGGTATTCCCGGAATTCCCACCATTAAAATTGACCCTCTCCACATTGAAATCCATTCCTGTCTGTAAAATGAGTGAACCTCCAATAGTAAGTGGATTTTCAAGCAGACCTTTTAAAATATGGGTATTTCCAACGACCTCTTCCCATGTCATATTATTACAGTTGGCAGGGATGTCAAGATTTACGATATAATCAGTTCCAGAATACCGGTTAAAGAAAACATTGTCAATACTGCCGGGTAAACATCCGCCACCGATACCGGAGGTACCATCCGCGCTCAATGACCAATGGGCAGGATCACTCCAATTACCTGATCCGCCGATCCAATAGAAGTTATGTGCTGTTACCGGGCTGATTGAAACATTTAAATTATTTCCCCCATCGAATCCATCGGTAACGCTTAAAGCAGCACCGGACACGTTAATATCCGTTATTTTAGCATTGGTAATTGTTGTAGGATTTAATAGATTTAATCTTGCCCTTGTACCGGATAGGTAGGAGCTGATCTCCAATAAACCGGCACACGCAGGCCCTGTAATCAAGAGTTTTTCAAGCTTAACTTCCATATTTGTTCCTAACACAAACTTCTTTGAAGCTGCCAGATTTAGTGTGGTGATCTTTAATGGAGTTGGGTTACCTGCGGGATTAATAGAACCTCCACCTGCAAAAGTTAAAGTATTAAAGGTGCATGGAGTCGTTGTACTGTATGCGACTGAAGTCAACGTTGAACTTCCTTCTGTATTGGTAAAAGCTACATTATTATAATCCAGCCCTGAATGATAATAAAAATGGGCTCCTTTTGAGAGTATATTGATTTGACTTTTACCTGCATTCAGAGTGATTGCCGGACCGCCATAACTGATATAGGCCAGTTTCGGTTAACAGTTATAATGGAATTTCCGAGCGTTAATGTGCGGGCACCTGTGCCTTTATCTAATGGACCGAAATTCTTTAGTGTTAAAGGCTGGTTGTTGGTATTTAAGTTGCCATTCGTAAAATTGAGATCATTGGCCGGACTAGAAAATTTATCATTAAGAATCCATCCCCCGATACCTGAAAAGGTAGTGTTTCCCTGAATCTTTACGTCGTTTGAGGTGAGGATATTTCCAATATTTGTACTCCTGTAATTGGTAACCGCAACCTGATAGAGCATACCCGTCTGCCAAACACTTGATCCAAAAATATTCAGTGTGTTTGATGCGTTGGCTGAATTAAATAAAGGTGTGCCCGCAACACCGTTCCAGGTGATATTGTTGCATTCGGCAGTTGTTGTATTCACGGTCACCGGAGATGCGGAAGAGATTGCGCCGGAAAATTGATTAAAAAATATTATCGTTTCTGGTGGGTAGACATCCTGCTGAAATTGATGTTCCATCGCTGTTGGTAGTCCAGTGCGAAGGATCTGTCCAATTACCGCCGCCACCGATCCAATATAAGTTTTTAGAGGAAGTCGTAAAGGTCCAGCCTGTATTCCCGCCCATGTCCAGACTGTTATTGGCTAAAAATGGTCCAGCCCCGCGGTTTTGATATTAGTAATCGCAGCGTTCGTTACCGTAATTGGATTCGGGCTTGTCAATGTTGATGCCCTTCCATATCCGGTTAACTCCCATTTGCTTTGGCAATCGGGGTATTGTCGGTTATGGAATTAATGGTCTGGTTAGCCATTTGGTATTTCCGCCATTCCCAAGCACCAGCTGATTGATTACATTTGAAGTGGAAATGCACCCCATGAAGCGAAGGTAATTTTATTGAAAGTCATGTTGCCCTGCGCGATAGATGGTCTGTTGTAACCCATCGGAATCGCTGTACTGGTAAAAGCTACATTATAATAAACATGGCCATTTTTTCCATAAAA
>NZ_CP015201.1 GCF_001648155.1 Chryseobacterium glaciei
ATATCGATGCAGCCTGCACCCCTTTTGTCATTTTACCACAAAGTACCAATGCAGGCAATAATACGGGTATTGTTTTTCAACCTAATCCCGGAACGGGAATCGGTGTACTGGGTCCGGATATAACACTTTGCAGTAGCAAGCTTCCTATCGTTTTAGACGGCAGTGCCTTTATGCCGGGGATCAATTCGAAGGTTCAATGGAGCAATGCGGGCACAGGCGAGATGTTGGGAAACGAAATTAAACAAACCATTTCAACAGGCGGAACATACCGCATAAAAGTTGAATATGGTGAAAACTGCTCAGTGACCGATGATATTGTGATCCAATCTAATCCAAAAGCAGATGCAGGAGACATTATTGCACCAAGTGTAAATAATTGCAGTGGAAAAAAAAGCATGATTTTAACAGCAGCCTTATCCATTTCCAGCACCATAATACATCCTTTTTTACCTGGTATGATGATGTTTCGCAGCACCATACGTTAGGTACAGGTGCGACTTTTCAGGTTTCACCCGTTACCAAAAGATCGTATTGGGTAACGGTTAAAGGAGATAATGCCTGCGAGAGTGCTGTAAAAGAAGTTGAAGTAACTTTTGAAAATCTCGCCGCACCCATAGTTACCGTATCACAGCCTACCTGTACCCATGCAACAGGCAGCATTGATATTACCCCAAAGGAAAGAGTAACATATAGTATTAATGCTGGTACCTATTCTATAAACGCCCATTATGACTTAGCCGAGGGAGTATATTCAATAACTGCTCAAAATGCGGAAGGATGTACAAGCGAACCGGTTTACATCACCATAAATCCGCAACCAATACTTCCCACAGCTGCCATTCGTTACAGCTCAAATGAATTTCAGGCAATTGGTACCACTGAGGTAATTCAAACTGGTCAGACCGGAGGAGTTTACACTGCCTCTCCTGTGGGACTCATCATTGATGCTGCAACAGGAACCCTCGATTTGGAACATAGTGTACCAGACCAGCTATACCAGGTTACTTACACCTTTACCAACGGGTTTTGTTCTTCCAATATAAGCACCACAATAAGGATAAATTCTACGCCCGCAGCAATCAACTATCCCTTACTGGATTACTGTGCCATTGGTACCGTCAATATCGCTCGAACAGGACCGGCAGGTGGAAAATATACAGCCAATTCATCTGCTTTGAAAATTGATGAATTAACCGGCACCATTGATTTATCAAAGAGTTTAGCAGGGCGTTATATCATTACGTATACGTATATGGATGGTTCTATAGAATCCAAAACAACCACGATAATTACCATTAATGACTTACCTGTCATTACAATAACAAGCAGTGCCGGAACGGCAATTTCAAAAGGGCAAAGCGCTTCCCTGACTGCAACAGGAGGAACAAGCTATGCCTGGATCGGACCCAATATTATCAGCGGGCAGAATACAGGTACGATTCAGATCAAGCCTTCCGTAACTGCGACCTATACAGCTATTGTTACCAATTCCAGTGGATGCACTGAGGTAATGGATCTGTTGATAGAAGTTTCTGAAGTAAGTGCTTTAATCCCCAATAATGTTGTTACGCCTAATGGAGACGGGAAAAATGACACCTGGATCATCAGAAATTTGAGCAATATCCCAATAACAAAGTAAGTATTTATGACCGTGCGGGACGCTTGGTGTACAGCAAAATCGGCTATAACAACAATTGGGATGGCACGTGGAGTGGAAAACAGCTCAATGAAGATGCCTATATCTATGTGATAGACATGGGAAACGGTCTGGGCATTATCAGGGGAACCATTTCCATTATCAGGGATCATCACTAATCATCATTTATTATTCAAAAAGGATGCAGGCATGAGGTGTTTTTTACCTCACCCCTCCTACTATTTACTTAAAAACAAAGAGAAATGAAAACGATAAAATATATTATGATCGCAGCAGGCATATTGCTAATGAGCAAAACCTATGCGCAGCTTAATCCGATGGGAAGCACGTATTTTCAAAACCAATATCTAGCAAATCCTGCCATGGCAGGAATACAACAGGATTGGAAAGTTAATGTCGGCTACAAGGTCCAATGGACAGCAATTGAAGGTGCCCCTACCATGCAGGCGGTAACCGCTGACTATGAACAGTCGGAAAGAAAATTGGGCTCGGCGTTAATTTTTACAATGAAAATGCGGGTGTTATCCTTCGAACCGGTATAAAAGGGACATACGCCTATCATTTAGCGTTAAATGACAATCAGAGTTTTTTGGATTTTGGAATTTCCGGTGGTATTATGAATGAATGGATCGATTATGACAAGGTTATTGGTGATCCTACCGACCTAAGTCTCCAGCAATTTAATGCCCGCAGGTGGTATGCAGACGGAGATTTCGGGATTGCCTACAAAACGAGCGGTTAACGTTCAGGGAGCCTTGCCTAATGTAAAACGATTTTTAAACAGGGATCTCCGAAGAATACTATTGACCGCTCATTGTATATGGCTGCGGTAAGTTATAAATTCACTAACCCAAATTTCACCATTGAGCCCAAAGCAGTGTATCGTGGTGTCGAAAATTACAAAGACATGGTAGATATCGGGGGAGAATTTATCTGCTTTGAAAATAAATTGATGATGAGTGCCATGTATCACAGTACCCACTCTGTCACCGCCGGCATCGGCACATTCTATCAAATCAGCTTCGGATACTCTGTCTTTACACGACAGGTCCCGCAGACCTTCGAAAATACAGCAATGGCGAATTTGAAATTGCGTTGCAGTATCAATTAAACAGAAAATATAGAGAGTGAATAAAAATTTAATAGATACAATAAAGGTTGGAAGCAGGAGATTATTTCTCTTGCTTTTTTCTTATAATGTGCCCTACAACTACTTCATCTACACAGAACGGAGCAATTCGGCAACTGTAAAAACACCTCAAAAAAAAGAGAATGTCTTTTCTAGACACCCTCCATGGGAAACACTTAAAGTGTTACAATAAATTTTTTCATTCAAATATACAACTATTTGCAATAGTGTTAAAGCGCATAAAAAAACCGGAAATTCGTTCCGGTTGCAATAAAAAAAAGTAATTATGAAAAAAAAAAGTAAGTTATTATTTCAAATGTATAAAATTACCCTAGATGAAAAAAGTACAACAAACAATTACTGTATAGCATCAATCAAAATCTAACCAAACGGAGTAAAATATATTTTAAATTAGTTACCCAATTAATATTTTTCGCCAAGGAGATTTTTTACGAGTAGGCCCATTCTATAATCTGTTTGAGGGTTTTCTTTATTTCTAATTGGCCTTCCACTGTATTAATGTCAATGCCACACATTGTTTCACCGCTCATCTTGGCCTGAAGGGTAAGATAATAGATACCGCCAATCAGAATTCCTTCTATTGCCCTGATATTTTTCTCACTATCTTTAAAATAATCGTCGGTGATCTTAGTGAATAGCTCCTCACCCAGACGTTCCGTTCCTTATTGAGCTCTTTGAGTGGTTTCAGATCCTCACTGAGTCCCCAATTGATAATTTTCCGCATTTCTTCATTGGCCATTAATGAATCAAACTGATTTTCCAAGAGAGAAAGCGCCGTTTTTTTCCCGAAGTCTTTCTTACTTTCTTCGATAATTTCATCAATCTGATCGAGGCTGATACTCCAGTAATCCCTACTGTTCAGATACTCCTTTACAAGATTTTCCATGCCTCCAAAATACTCGTAAATGAGTTTCCGGTGTAGATTTGCTTTTGTCGCTACCCTGCTAACATTTAAACCTGTAAAACCTTCTTTCTTTAAGATCACACCAACCGCGGTCAAAAGCTTCATTTTAGTTCTTTCCTTATCCCTGATCGGGCCACTGGTAGTCTTTCTTGTCATTTGCATCAAATTATAGAGGCAAATTGCCATTTTTTTCCTTGGGATTCAAAGATTCTTACCATTTTGTTTTACAGTTCTTAGGGAGGGAGATGCCAAAGGGATGCTCATATAGAGGCGCCTTGAAATGGTTTAGGGACTTTTAGCACCACTCTTTAGGCTCAATTCATTCTGGAATTAAAGTAGTAGAATTTTATTTTTCCACGAATTTTCATGGGATTGGCTTTACCAATTTATTTGAATTAAGTAGCGCGGCAATGCCTCGCTACTTAATAAGACAAATTTAGCTGTTGTGATTAATCCAAATCTGCATCTGTACGTGTGCCCAGTATAGAGAATCTGCCTGTCCCCAACCATGTGACATTCCATACTCATATCCCTCCGCCCAGGCAGCCAATGCATTAGTAGGTTGTTTTGGTCTTGAGGAAATGGCGTTGTTTGATTTACTTTGAGCGTTGGAAGATGTTGGCATAAAGGCTACCGCTGACAAAGCAAAAATTGCTGATAAAATAATTTTTTTCATGATTTGTAAATTGAGTTTATATTAAATATTTAGTAATTGTGTTTCTAAGTACAGGGTTAATCAATATCAGTAATAATCAATCCAGTAACTGGCCCTTTAATGTTATGAATATGATTGCGACACAATTATAAATATTTTATTTCACAACAACGAGAAATAAAATAAATTTGTTTTTTATTATGTTGTTTAATGAATACACAAAGTCTTAGCACTAACATATCCGGAATAATTTCCGTGCAACGCTAACATTAGATTCAAAGGTTCTTACTATTTTATGCCGCTGATTTTCCCATTATCGGTTTTTCGAACGCTCTATATTCTTTTTCATACATTTACATTATATACTGACAGTTTATGAAAAAGAAAGTTGTTCTTATTCAGGATAATCAAGATATACTGGATATCATGGATCATGTATTGACGGAAGAAGGTTATGATGTTACTCCATCACTAACAACTAAGCCTATTGATAACATTGATGAGATTAAACCTGATGTAGTGATCGTAGATGACCACATTAAGGGAAATAAGAAAGGATCAGAGGTAATTGAAGAACTAAAATCTGATACGGAAACGGAAGATCTATCAGCGGTACTGACTTCTACATCTCCCGATGTACCCAAAAAAGCAAAAGAATGCAAAGCGGATGACTATATAGAAAAACCTTTTGATATCGATCAAATGATTGAGGTCGTTAAGAAAAATGCTTAATTTATAGGATTAAAAGTTGTTCCTAATGAGTTGATCATTACAATTTCACTTTAATATGCGGTGCATTCATTTCTTTATTTTTATCATCGTCAGTTTCTACCGCCTGACCTTCTGGGGCGGGTGCACGTTCTTCTTTATCAGCAATTGATAACTGTATCTGTCTTTCCATGGCTGAAAGTTCTGTTTTCAGTTCCGAAAGTTTGTGTTCTTTTGACCAGGTGCTTTCTACTACCTCCCGAAGCACAGGGAGATCCCTCTCAAGCTCATCAGCTTTCTTTTGTTCCTCCCGCATCAATCCCGGTATTTTTTCCAGGGCACTTAAAAAGTTCATTGCCGCCAATTTTGGTTCTGAGGCCATCATTCCATTGTTATACGTGTACTTGATATTGCTTTCACCCATCACGAAAAATTTATTAAGTTTAATTTCCGTATCCTCTTTCTTAGAAATCTCAGTTTTGACCAGCAAGGTAAAACCGTACAGACTGCCTATCTCTTCGTATTCTCCACCCGTTCTTGCTTTTTTTGAAATTTCACCCAGTGTCATCCCGACATGTTTTACCTCTGCATCCGCAGCAAGCCCCAGGAGCTTAATGGGATTTAACACGACTCCATCCTGATTTTTCTCTAGCCTTTTCTCCAAATTGTTCCAATCCAGCTTCATCCGATCCAGTCTTGATTTGATAGCCTCTACGGTTGCAGTCATATCTTCCAATTTGTATTTTGAGGTAAACTTAGAGCGGTTGAATGCCTGTCTTTCACTCTCCAGGCCTGCAATCTGTTTTTCTAGCTTCGCTTTTTCCAGTAATTCCGTATTGCCGGAGAGGATCGCTACATATTCTGAAAAGTTCATGCCCGATTTCTCGTCCATGCTGCCTTCATCAATGGTACGCTTTCCAAGGCTATTGTTTTTAAGCTGGTCAATAAACAACTGCTTATTATAAAGCAGGTTAAATTTATAACTGTCCAGCGATTTTTCTACCGCATAAATAATAACGTCCACGATGTTTTCTGCAAAGAATTTCGCGATCTCATTGCCTTTTCTAATGGCCCGGCCATCCCGTTGAGCCAGATCACTTGGCCGCCAAGGAGTATCCAGATGATGAATCGCCACCGCTCTTTTCTGAGCATTGACCCCCGTGCCCAGCATATCGGTTGACCCGAACAGCACCCGTATCTTTCCTTCATTCATCCATCGAATGAACTCCCTGCGCTGTGTATCGTTCTTCGCTTCCTGAATAAACCGGATCTCTTGAGCAGGAATACCATGATCTTCGACCAGCTTGCGCTTGATCTCAGAATACACATTCCAGACCTCCGGTTTATAGGTGCCCAGATCAGAAAATACAAATTGGGTTCCTTTTTGGGCATTGAACTTTTTATAATACTTAGCAATAGTAGCAGCGCAGTGTGAAGCCTTACTATCGGGATGATCCTCATATTCTTGGCTGATCATTCGCATGTCTAACGACATCTTACGGGCATAATCCGTAGCAATCAGCATTTTGGCTTTTTCCTCACTTTTAGATAAGGGAGCTCTTCCAAGCAATGTTGCATTCCCTGTTTTCGCAAACTCCATCAGCTTTTTGATGAACGCTTCCTGCTGCGGCGTTGGAGGAATATTATACAGGATCTCGTTCTTCTCTGGTCGGTCGATCCCGATGTCCTTTGCCGTACGGTAATCGGTGATCTCAGAGTAGAACTGAGCCAGCTCAGGCACTTTGATAAAATAACGAAAGCGTTCTTTTTGTACAATATTATTGGCTACCGAAAATTCATAATCGGTGGTTTTCCTGGCGTAGATCGCTGCCCAGGCATCAAAACAGGTAATACCCTGCTTTTCCAACGCCTGCGGGCGTAGGTATTTAAAGAGTAAATACAATTCTGTCAATGAATTACTGATTGTAGTCCCAGAGAGAAAGGTTGCTCCCATATCTTTACCGGTTCTTTCCTGAATAGTACGAATGGCAAAGAGTAGATTGAGTGCTTTTTGGCTTCCCTGCATGTTTCCAAGCCCTGCAACACGGTCATGACGGGTGTTAAACATCAGATTTTTAAACCTATGGCTTTCATCTACCAATAAATGATCAATACCCATCATCTTAAAATCCACCACATCATCCTTGCGGTTTTCGATATCGTGTTCCAGCGTTTTAAGCTTAACCTCCAGATTTTGTTTTCGGATCAAAACGCCTTTGAGCATGGCTCTCGAAATTTCACTGCCCTGAGCTTGCAAGGCAGAAAGGTTCTCTTCTACACTATTTAATTCTATCTGTAGAATTTCCTTTTGCAGTTCGGGCGATTGGGGAATCATACCAAACTGATCATGGGTAAGAATGATGCAATCCCAGTCATTATTCTTGATATCACCAAATATTCGTAATCTTTTTTGGGGCGTAAAGTCTTCTTTTCCCGGATATAAGATCTTTGCATGGGGATAGGCGGTACGGTAGATTTCTGCAATTTCATGGACATTGGCTTTGAGTCCGATCACCATGGGTTTATGAGCCAGTCCCAAGCGTTTCATTTCCTGCGCTGCGGTACACATGATTAGGGTTTTTCCGGCACCTACTTCATGGTCACATATGGCCCCATTATTAAGTTTTATCATCCAAACGGCATCTTTTTGGCTTGAGTACAGATCCTCGATACCCAATGCTTTTCTATCTAACCCCGGAAAGTCCTGATGGCTTCCGTCGTACTGCGGGCGTACAAAACAGTTGAAGGTATCGTTGTATTTATCAGTCAAACGTTTTTTAAATTCATCATTCTGATCATGAAGCCAATCAGTAAAGGCTTTACGGATCTCGTCTATTTTGCTGTTAGCCATCTGAATGGCTTCCATATCCCGAACTTTCACTTCCTGGTCACCAATTGTTACCTTCTTCGTAATATCCGGAGTCGTATTAACTAGTGCATTTTTGAGCAGTGTAATACCATCATAAGTCCGGCTTTCTGATTTAATGGCATATTTATCCCTTATATGCGCATTCTTTTGATCGCACTTAATAGAAAAGTCATCGGTGTTTTCAGTATAATGAATACGAACCTCAGTATCAAAAAGGTGCGAAGCGAATCGTTCATAGATGCCGGTAGGTATCCAACGTTCACCGAGATTGAAATCCAATTCTTCAAATTCAATCTGCCGGGGTTTTGCTTCTTGCAATGCAGCAAGACTTTCTTTTGCTTCTTTATCATCCGGATGATGATCTAAATAAGCTTCCAATTCTTTGGCTTTTTCTACCACATTACCCGAAACCCACCTTTCTGAAATATCATACTCTTGCGTCAGTGGATTATAGAAGATACGGCCGTGTAATGAATCCTTCAAATCTTCAGCAGCCATATCGCTGATCTGCGACATATAAGACAAATTCACGTTCCCGTATCGGTTCAGTGATGCAGCCAATGCTTCATCAGGATTATTGGTAGCCAGTGTTGTGGTAGAAAAACTGACCGGGCGGTGAAAAATATCCGCTTTATGTACCACCCCACCCACTACCCGCTCCAGATAAGGGATTTCTTTGCCGGCAGCGTCGGTCTTGATGAGCTTGATGTTTTCGGCAGCGTTCAGATTGCCGTATCGTTTTATAAACGCATCATATAGCTTATTTAAGGTTTCTCTTTCCGGCTTATGTTCGGTCTGCTGTTCTGCTTCCTTTTCGTAGAGATCGATGTAGGTATCCCTTACCAAAATATAGGCTTCTGCTTTTGCTTTCTGGGCAGTTGGTAGTGATAATGGATGGAACATGGCTTTTCCATTTTCTTTATTAAGATCTTTCAGATAACCGACCTGTCCATGATTCGTCACCAGGCAGTCGTTTCGATGGAAAGACCGGATCGTTCCGGTATACACTCCAGGCTGAGGAAGACTGCTCGTTACAAGACCCGTTTCATTTTGGGTATTAGCATTAACATTTGAGAACAGATCGCCAAGCGAAGTCTTTGACTTACTATTTATCTGCTGATTGTTATTGACAGGGCTTGTACCCGTAGTCTTCGCAGAAATATCCTGCACCTGCATGGTTGCACTAAATAAAATCCCCTGACGGGCACGGTCATTGAATGTTTTTTTCTTTATTGTGGTTTTCTTTTGTTGAACCGGTGACTTTTTTGTTTTGGTATTTTTTTGCGACGTCTATTGCTGATCCCTCATTTTCAAACAGATCAAACAAACTCAATTGTACTTCACTTTTTGCAGGAATATGAGTAGAGGTACCCCCATCCTGTTTTTCCTTTTTTGTAGGTACGGTTTCCGTGACAGGAGGTGTTATTTGTGGCGTAGCTTGAAACCTGTACAAAAGATTTTTCATTTTGTACACCTTGATATAATCCCAGATTGAAATGATCCCGGAAGTCTTCCGAAAGCATTACTTTTAAGTCACCTGCAATGCCCCCCACACCATCTTTGTGAGTGTAGACAATGCTGGCTGTCCGTAAGGATCTGTACCCAGTACACTGGATGTATGTATGATCCTTTTATTATCATGAAAAAAGGCATTACCTGTCGTTTGGTATTCTGTTAATCTGCTTTCACAAAACAATTCTTCCGCTTCGCTTACACCGTGTTTTAAACTGTTCTTTTGAAGAATGATCAGATCACTGCCAACCTCTGTGCCGGCATGTTCCGTAAAAAGATTGTTGGGTAAACGCACCGCGGAAACCAAATTACAATCTCTCATCAATGCCCTGCGGATTGGTTCATTCTTCGGGCTGTTGAGTACACCCTGTGAGGTAATAAATGCCAGTATACCGCCTTCACGCAGCATATCGCTTCCTTTGAGAAAAAAATAATTATGAATACTTCTTGTGGCCTGTTTCTTGGCCTCGTCTCCACCTCTTGAAAAAGACAGGTCAAAACAGAGTATCGCCAAAAGGTATATTACTGGCAACAACATCGTACTTTTCTTTCTCACTGTCAGGAATCTCTTCAAAACCCGATGTATGAATATTACAATCAGGATACAGTTGTGTTAGACCTTTCCTGTAAGCAGATCCTTTTCATACGCAGTAACACTGCTATGTTTTGGCGGGAAAAGAATTTAGAAAGGCACCTATTCCGGCGATGGTTCCAAAAAATTTTGGATTTTTACCCCACTGTTGTCTAAACTGTCCGCTATCGCATCAATTATTTCCGGCGGGGTATAAAAGGCAGATAACACAGAACTCCGCATGCTATCTACATAGCGGCGGTACTGTTTTTCATCCAGTGCATTGCTTTTGAGAAGCTGATGAAGTTGCTGCGTGAGCGGAAAAAGATCATGTTCTGTTTTTCGCCAATGGTTAACATCGATCTCATTTCCACCGGATTGAGGATAAATTTCAACCCGCCAAATCCGCTGTACTCAGTAAAAGTTTCTGCTCTCTTTGTGTAGCCGGGCGTTTCTCCCTCTCTAACTGAAAGACAACTTTAAAGCATCGATGTTCTGGCGAAGATGCTCCTTCTTATTGAAGCCCATTCTCTTCAATCCAGAGTTGAATCGTGCCCGTTAATTCTGTATACAATACATCATATGCGATACTATAGGCAAAGTCATCAGTCAGCTCATACCCTTTAAAGACAGATTCAAAACCGGGAACATTTGTAAAGCAAATGGCCGCAGCGCCTCATCAGCCATAATCGTGTCGAACTCATTGCAGACTACACGCAATACCATATCGAATTTTGAAAAATGCAGGTTCTCAAATAAGATGAAATCCGCAATTTCATTGCACTGTTCAATCGAATTTCCTGAAAGAAATGCTCCTTCATAGGCACTGGCAGCGAGCGAGGAACGGCGCGAAATAAATGTTCTGTCTCCTGATAATTCCGGAAAACTGCTGTGATATGTCCTGTAATCTTAAGGTGAAATACGAAAGGTCGTTTGTTGTTGTTTTCATAAAATATTCTATTTTTTTAATTGTTATTTTTAATTGGGAAGGCATCACTCCAATGGTAATTGGCTTTGATTGGCATTTTACAGGTTATTATTGACTTGAATAGGTTATAATTCCTACTTTAGCAGCTCATTATTAGAAAAACCATACAATGAAAGAGTTATTGGAAAAAATCAGTGCAGAGCTGGAAAAATTCAAAGCAGATGCTGATTTACAGGCTGAAAAAGGAAACAAGGCAGCCGGTACAAGAGCCCGTAAATCGGCTCTGGAACTAAGTAAGCTATTTAAGGAATTCAGAAAGGTTTCTGTTGATGAAGCTAAAAAGTAAAAACATCCCTGTCGTAAAACAGGGATTTTCTTTTTTCAAAACTACACGGGATCAATAAAATTGTAATTGCCTGTCAAAACTTCAATTTTTTCCTTTTTCCCTTGACCTCTACCCCGCTTGAAACACTTACTTTTTTTTCGAGTTTTTTTT